>NZ_JBVJCO010000078.1:0-17301 GCF_055588525.1 Kitasatospora sp. NPDC041988 | reverse complement strand
GCCCTCGAAGACCAGCGGCTTGAGGGAGGCACGGGCGGTGTAGAGCGCGGCCGTGTAGCCGGCCGGGCCGGAACCGATGATGATCACGTCACGGACGGGGGTACTCACGGTGACTGCCTCCTGGCAGGTGTCGGCGACGGTTCTCTCGACCGGGGCGCACTGGGTCTCGGGCCCGAACGTCCGGTGCCCCGGGCCGGGGCACCGCGGGGCTTGCGGCGGATGCCGGCTGTTCCTCAGCGAGGGGCGGGGTGCTGCGACAGCCACAACGTATCACTCCAATTTGATATCACGCAAGAGTGGTATCAGGTTAGAGTGATGTGTGATAATCGAGGCATGCTGACATCAGGTACCGACAAGGCGACGCTGACGCAGGGCGACCTCATCCGCGTGCTGGGCGAACCCCTGCGCCTGCGCATCGTGACGCTGCTCGCGCAGGCGGCACTGTGCACCAACCACCTGATCGAGGAGACAGGCGCGAAGCAGACCGCGCTCTCCAATCACCTGCGGGTGCTGCGCGAGGCCGGCATCGTGGAGCCGGAGCCGCACGGCCGCTTCACCTACTACCGCCTGCGCCCCGAGGTGCCGCAAGCCCTGGAGCAGTTCTTCGGGGAGCTCGCCCGCACGGCGGCGGAATCACTGGCCGCGGACCGCAAGCGCCCGTGCGAGTGACCGGCGCCGGGCTTGACCTCCCTGTCCCGGAAGGCAGCCGCCAGGCGTCCGGGAATTGCCGGCCTCAGCCCGGTCGCGGGTGAGTGGCCCGGCTGCCGGGCATGCTGCGCGCCGAGTTCGAGCGGTAACGGGCATCCCCGCAGGGCGGCACAAGGCTTCCGACACGCCCGCTTGGCGCCGGGCATGGCGAGGGGCCCGGCGACTGCCGGGCCCCTCGGGTGTCACGTCGCAGGGTGTCACGCGGTCCCGAGGTCGCGGGAGAGGTATTCGGCGGTGTAGGAGCCGGGTGCCTTGAGGAGGTCGGCGGGGGTGCCCTGGAAGAGGACGTGGCCGCCGCCGCTGCCGCCCTCGGGGCCGAGGTCGATGATCCAGTCGGCGGAGCGGATGACGTCGAGGTTGTGCTCGATGACGATCACCGTGTTGCCCTGGCCGACGAGCCGCTCGATGATGCCGAGCAGGCGGTGGGTGTCGGACATGTGCAGGCCGGTGGTCGGCTCGTCCATCACGTAGACGCTGCCGACCCGGTGCAGGTCGGAGGCGAGCTTGAGCCGCTGGCACTCGCCGCCCGAGAGGGTGCTGAGCGGCTGGCCGAGGCGGACGTAGTCCAGGCCGACCTCGTTCAGCGCCCGCAGTACCTGACGCAGCTTCGGCTCGGTGAAGAACTCCACCGCCTCGGCCGCGGTCAGGTCCAGCACGTCACTGATCGACCGGCCGCGCAGGCGGTAGCCCAGGACGTCCGGGGAGAAGCGGCGGCCCTGGCAGGCCTCGCACACCGACTTCAGCGCCGCCATGAACGCGAGGTCGGTGTAGATCAGGCCGAGCCCCTGGCAGTTCTGGCAGGCGCCCTTGGAGTTGGCGCTGAACAGGGAGGCGCTGACGCCGTTGGCCTTGGCGAACAGCTTGCGGATGCCGTCCAGCAGCCCCGTGTAGGTGGCGGTGTTGGAACGCCGGCCGCCCGCGACCGGCGACTGGTCGATCACGATCGTGTCCGGGTACCGGCTCAGGAACTCGTCGTTGACCAGTGAGCTCTTCCCGGAGCCGGCCACGCCGGTGACGACGGTCAGCACGCCGGTCGGGAAGTCGACGGTGACGTCCTGGAGGTTGTGGCTGCGGGCGCCGCTGACGGTGAGTGCCCCGGTGGGGCGGCGGGGCTCGGTGCGCAGCGGCAGGCGTCGCCGCAGGAAGGTGCCGGTGAGGGTGTCGGCCCCGGCGAGTTCGGCGAAGCGCCCTTCGAAGACCACCTCGCCGCCGAGGGTGCCGGCCTTGGGGCCCATGTCCACCACGTGGTCCGCGATGGCCATCACATCCGGGTCGTGCTCGACTACGAGCACGGTGTTGCCCTTGTCCCGCAGCCGGACCAGCAGCTCCTTGAGCCGGTGCACGTCCCGGGGGTGCAGGCCGACGCTCGGCTCGTCGAAGACGTACATCATCTCGGTGAGGCTGCTGGAGAGGTGGCGGACCATCTTGATCCGCTGCGACTCCCCGCCGGAGAGCGTGCGGGTCTCGCGGTCCAGGCTCAGGTAGCCGAGGCCGATGTCGACCAGGTGCAGGAGGCGGGCCACCAGGTCGTTCAGGACGGGCTTGACGTGGGGCAGGTCGAGGGCGGCCAGGACCGCCGCCAGGTGCTCGGCCTCCATCCCGGTGAGGCCGGCGATGTCGTACCCGGCGATGCGGCTGGCCCGGGCGGCGGGAGCGAGGCGGGTGCCGTCGCAGTCCTGGCAGGGGGCGGAGCGCACGTACCGCAGGAAGACCTGTCGGCTGCGCTCCGACATGTCCTCCTTCTTGATGTAGACCCGGGTGAACTTGTCGACCAGGCCCTCGTACCTGACGTTCAGCGTGTTGCCCTGCCACACCAGCTTCAGCTTCTGCGGCAGTTCGCCGTGCAGCAGCAGCCGCCACTGGTCCTCGGTGTACTCGGCGAGCGGCTTGTCGGGCTCGAACAGGCCGGAGGTGACGTAACTCAGCCAGTACCAGCTGTCGGTGGAGAAGTCGGGGTGCAGCAGCGCGCCCTGGTCGAGGGACCTGCTCCGGTCGAGGAACTTGTCCAGGTCGAGCCGGACGACGGAGCCCAGGCCCTCGCAGGTCGGGCACATGCCCTGGGGGTCGTTGAACGAGAAGGCGCTCGGCGGCAGGCCGGCCGGGTCGCCCGCGCGGGAGAACAGCAGCCGCAGCAGCGGGTTGATGTCGGTGACGGTGCCCACGGTGGAGCGCGGGTTGCCGCCCAGGCGCTTCTGGTCGATGACGACCGCGGCGGAGATGTTCTCGATGGCGTCCATCTCCGGACGGCCGTGGTCGGGCAGGAAGTTGCGGACGAAGGCGGTGAAGGTCTCGTTCAGCTGGCGTTGCGCCTCGGCCGCGATGGTGTCGAACACCAGGGAGGACTTGCCGGAGCCGGAGACGCCCGTGAAGACCGTGAGGCTCCGCTTCGGGATGCGTACCGAGACGTTCTTGAGGTTGTTCTCCCGCGCACCGGTGACTTCGATGTGCTCGGTACTCACTACGCGTTCTCCTTCTGGAACGTCCGGGTGCCCCACAGCAGTGCCAGCGCGGCCATGGCCAGCAGTGCGAGCGAGCCGGCCAACAGGTCGGAGGAGGCCAAGTCCCCTCGGAACGCGGCGCGTTCGCCGTCGACCACGTAGGTCAGCGGGTTGATCCGCGCCAGGTTGTAGAGCCAGCCGGGGGCGAGCTGTTCGGTGACCGGCAGCAGCACGCCGGACAGCAGCAGCAGCGGCAGCAGCACGGCGTTCAGCAGAGGCGGGAAGGCCGCCTCGCTCTTGAGTACCAGCGCCAGCGCGTACGACGCGGAGGAGAGCGTGACGGCCAGTACGGCGGCGAGCACGAGGCTCAGCAGCATGCCGCCGGCCGGTGCGTCCAGGTCGAAGACGAGCATCGTGACCAGCACGATCAGCACGGCCTGCGCCGCGGCCTGGACGGCCTGGGCCAGCACCTTCCCGAACAGCAGGGCGGACCGGCTGGCCGGGGTGCCGCGGAAGCGGTCGACCACGCCGGTCCGGTACTCGCTGAGCAGCCCGACCCCGGCGAACGCGCCGCTGAACAGCGCCGTCTGCACGATCAGCGCGGGGGTGAGCACCACCCAGGCGTCGCCGGGCGGGAATCCGGGGGTGTGCTCGACGGTCGTCACCATCAGCGGGCCGAAGAGGAACAGATAGAGCAGCGGCTGCATGATTCCGATGATCAGCCAGGTGGGATTGCGCAGCGACAGCGTCATGTCGCGGTTGAAGATGAGCCAGGTGTCACGCAGCATGGGTGGTCTCCACGGCCGGGGGAGCGGCCTCGTCGCGCAGGGAGCGGCCGGTGAGGCTGAGGAAGACGTCGTCGAGGGTGGGGCGGTTGACCTTCACCGAGGTCATGGCGATCTGCCGGCGGTCCAGGGCGCGCAGCAGCTCGGGCAGCGCGGCGTCGCCGCGCGGGATCCGGAACCGCACGGTGTCGGCGATGACGGTGACCTCGTGCGCGCCGGGCAGCTGCCGGGCGATCTCGGCGGTCTCGGCGGTCCGGTCGGCGACGCCGACGGTGACCGCGTCGCCGGCGACCCGGGCCTTGAGGTCGTCGGGGGTTCCGGTGGCCACGATCGTGCCGTGGTCGGTCACCAGGATCCGGTCGCAGAGGGCGTCGGCCTCGTCCAGGTAGTGGGTGGTGAGGAAGACCGTCACCCCCTGCTCGGCGCGCAGCCGCCGGACGTGGTCCCACAGGTTGGCCCGGCTCTGCGGGTCCAGGCCGCTGGTGGGCTCGTCCAGGAACACCAGGGCGGGCTCGTGCACCAGGCCGAGTGCGATGTCGAGGCGTCGGCGCTGGCCGCCGGAGAGCGTCTTGGCGGGGCGCTGGTCGAGGCCGGCCAGGTCGAGCTGTTCGGCGAGCAGGGTGCCGCGCCGGCGGGCCTCGGCGCGTGACAGCCCGTACAGGCGGGCCTGGAGCTCGATCTCCTCGCCGACCCTGGACTCCGGCCAGGTGGAGCCGCCCTGGGCCACGTAGCCGATCCGGCGACGGACGCCCTCGGGCTCGGTCAGCAGGTCGCAGCCGCCGATGGTGGCGCTGCCTCCGGTGGGGCGCAGCAGGGTGGTGAGCATCCGCAGGGTGGTGGTCTTGCCGGCCCCGTTGGGGCCGAGGAACCCGATCAGTTCCCCGGCGGCCACGTCGAAGTCGATGCCCTTCACCGCATCGACGGTCTGCCCCCGGACGGTGAACTGCCGGGCCAGGCCTCGCACTGTGATCATGGATCCTCCTCTCGTGCGTGTCGCTGTTCGGTCGGAGTGCCGACGGCGGCCGGCGGACGGGCCGGCGCCGTCGGCGGACCTCACCCCCAGCCGCCCTCGCCGGCGGCCTGGGCCTCGGCGAGTCGCTCCTGCGCCTCGGCCATGTCCTCGGTGGTCGGGGCGTCGTCCTGGGTGAGCTTGAACCGCCAGTAGCCGCTGAAGTCGACGGACTTCTTGTCCAGCCCCCGGTCGTCGACCAGGTGACGGCGCAGCGCCCGGACGGCGCCCGACTCGCCGGCCAGCCAGGCGAAGGGGCGGCCGGCGGGGAACTCGGCCTTGCGGACGGTGTCGACCAGGATGTCGCTGCGGCCGGCGGGGGTGCCGTCGCGGTACAGCCAGTGGACGGTGACGTCGCCTCGGGTGTCGAACTCCTGCCGTTCGGCGGCGTCGGCGACCTCGACGTAGGCGACCGCGCGGGCGCCCTCGGGCAGGGCCTCGATCAGGGTTCCGATGGCGGGCAGGGCGGTTTCGTCGCCGGCCAGCAGGAGCCAGTCGGAGCTGTCGATCGAGCTGGTGAGCGAGACCGGCCGGGAGTAGATCGCGGACGGCCCCACCATCGCGAGCTGGTCGCCGGGTCGGGCGGCTCCGGCCCAGCTGGTGGCCGGGCCGGTGTCACCGTGCAGGACGAAGTCGATCTCCAGGGAGGCGCTGCCCGGTCGGCGGCGGCGGATGGTGAAGCTGCGCATCCACGGCCGCTCGTCCTCGGGGATGGCGAGGAACGCCTGGTACCAACTGGTCGCGTCCTCATCCTGCTCGGGCAGCACCGGGGTGCGCTGGCCGGCGCGGGGGAAGCAGAGCTTCATCTGCTGGTCGGGGGTCCGTCCGACGCTGTCGTCGAGCTGGTCGGCGTCGAAGGTCACCCGGGTCATGTGCGGCGTGATGCGGGTGATGTTGGTGACCTGGATGAATGTGACGGGAAGGTTGGTCATCGAATGCCTTTTCGAACGCTTCCGGATACTCGCACGGCGCTGGGCCGCCTGGTATCCTTACGGTGTAAAGAGATGGCTTGCACAGGTTACTTTATGCGGTAAGGGGTTGCAAGGTGGTTGTCTTTGCCGGACAGGGCGACGCCCGTCGTTCGATGGCTCTGCTCTGGCGCACCGCCGGTGCCGGGGGTGCCCGAACCGGTCCGGGGCCGAAGCCCGCGCTCAGCGTCGAGGCGATCGTGGCCGCGGGCATCGAGATCGCCGACGCGGACGGCATGGGTGCGCTCTCCATGCGGGCCGTCGGGTCACGGCTCGGGCGGACCGCCATGGCGCTCTACACCTACGTGCCCAGCAAGGCCGAACTCGTCGACCTCATGCACGACCGGGTGCTGGCCGAGCTCCCCGTCGAGTACCCGACCTCCGCCGGCTGGCGCCCGGCGATCACCGCCTGGGCCGGCGACACCTGGGCCTTCTATCTGCGCCACCCCTGGGTCCTGCAGATCTCCCAGGCGAGGCCCGTCCTCGGGCCCGCCGAGTACGGGCAGCTGGAGACCGTGGTGCGGACCCTGCGGGCCACCGGCCTGGAGCCGCCCGCGCTGCGCCGTGTCATCGGCGTGCTGTTCCAGTTCGTCCGCGCCACGGCGCGCATCGCCGCGGAGGCCCGGCAGGCGGCGTCGGCGACCGGCGTGCCCGACGAGGAGTGGTGGACCGCCCGGTCGGCGCTGCTGGCGGAGGTGGCGCCGGACTTCGCCGAGCGGTTCCCCGAGCTGGCGGCGCTGGAGGCCGGTGCGGCCGACGCGCCCGACGGGGCCGACGCGGAGCCGGGGGATGCCGCCGTCCCCTACCTGGAGAACGAGGCGCGGGAGACCTTCGTGGTCGGTCTCACGTTGATTCTCGACGGAATCGACGCGGCCGAGGTCTCGCGGTAGTGCGGCAGGTGTGTGCGTTGACGTGTCCTCGAACAATCAACTATTGTCCGTATGTCGTGAAATATGGCTCCACATTTCGTTGACCAGTGACTGGCTGAGAATTATCTGACCTCTGGCCCGAGGAGATGATCAGTGCAGGACGTCAGCAAAGATGATCAACATGCCCGTCTCCTGCCGGTCGGGCGTCTGTCGGCCCGTGCGGCGGCCCGCCGCCACCCCACCGGTCAGGAGCGGATCCTGACCACCAGAGTCGGCCTGAGAATCCCCGGCACCCTGACGTACGACCGGTGGGAGAAGGCCGGTTCGCAGATCTTCCAGATCGCCGATTCCTCCGCCTGGTGCCTGGGCGACTGGCTGGTTTACGGCCAGGAGCGCTACGCCGAGCGGTACCAGGCCGGAGTGCAGGCTGCCGGACTCGACTACCAGACCCTTCGCAACTACGCCTGGGTGGCCCGGCACTTCGAGCTCTGGCGCCGGCACGAGGCGCTCAGCTTCGGCCACCATGCCGAGGTGGCCTCGCTGCCGCCGGCGGACGCGGACGCCTGGCTCGACCGCGCCGAGCAGCACGGCTGGTCCAGGAACCAGCTCAGACTCCAGCTGCGGGAGAGCCGTCGTGGATCCCGGGAAGCCCGGACCGGATCCGCCAGCCTGCCCCGGATCAGCGCGAACCGCGACCGGGTGGAGCGCTGGCGCGAGGCCGCGTCCAGGGGCGACCGGGACTTCGAGGACTGGGTCCTCGCCGCACTCGACCGGGCTGCCGCGCACGAGCTCGGCGGCTGAAACCGCCCGCACCTCACCCCCGGGAGACGGCCCCATGCACATCCAGATCGACCATGCCACCTGTATCGGTTCCGGGCAGTGCGTGCTCACCGCGCCCGGTCTCTTCGCCCAGGACGACGACGGGTACTCGACGCTGTTGCCCGAAGGTGCCGCGGCCACGCCACCCGGCCAGGCCCGGGAAGCGGCGCTCTCCTGCCCGGTGGGCGCCATCGAGGTACGGGAACGCACGCCCCGCTGAGCGGGACCGGGCGGGCTTCCGGCGCGGCCGGGAGCCCGCCCGGCCGCGCTCACGCTCGCAGCCCCAGTCCCAGCCGCAGCCGCAGTGAGTTCAGCCGCCAACTGCCCGGCAGCAGGGCCCGGTCCAGCTCCGCCGCGTCGTCCGCCAGCGCCAGGTCCGGATAGCGCTCCAACAGCCGGGCGAAGGCCACCTCGCCCTCCTGACGGGCCAGGGTCGCGCCCAGGCAGTAGTGGATTCCGTGGCCGAACCCGACATGGTTCTCGGCGTGCCCGTCCTGGTGGCGGGTGATGTCCAGCCGGTCCGGGTCGGTGTACTGCCGCGGGTCGAAGTTGGCCGACACCAGCACGAGTTGGACGGCGTCGCCGCGCGCGATCGGCACCCCGGCGATCCGCAGGTCCTCGGTCGCGTAGCGCAACCGGGCCACGTGCACCGAGCCGCACCAGCGCATCAGCTCGTGCACGGCCCGCGGCACCAGGGAGGCGTCCGCGCGCAGCAGGGCCAGCTGGTCGGGGTGGGTCAGCAGCGCGGCGGTGCCGTTGCCGATCAGGTGTGCGCTGGTCTCGTGGCCGGCCAGCACCAGGGTCAGGATCATGGTGACCATCTCGACGTCGCTGAGCCGGCTGCCGTCGTCGTCCTGGGCCCGGATCAGCGCGCTCAGCAGGTCGTCGCCGAGCGCGGCTCGGCGCTGCGCGATCAGCTCGTGGCAGTACTCGATCATCACCGGGAACGAGTGCTTCAGCCGTTCGGGCCGCATCGACACCAGGTCGCCGCCCCACTCCCGCCAGCGGTCGAGGTCGTCCGCCGGGACGCCGACCAGCTCGCAGATCACCGTGATCGACAGCGGGTAGGCGAAGTGCTCCAGGAGGTCGACGCTCCCGTCCTCGTCGGCCCGCAGCGGGAGTTCGGCCAGCATCCGGTCGGCGATCCGCGCCACCTCCGGGCGCAGGTCCAGGATCCGGCGGGCGGTGAACGCCCGGGTCACCAGGCGCCGCAGCCGGGGATGGTCCGGCGGATCACTGTCCAGGATCGAGCCGAGCAGGTAGACCCGCAGGTGCTCGGGGACGTTGAGCAGGTCCATCATCCGCTGCCGTGGGTCCGCGCCCTCCTCGCCGGGGACGTGGGACGGCGTGTTGACGAACCGCGGGTCGCGCAGGACCGCGCGCACGTCGTCGAAGCGGGTCACGAACCAGACCGGGGTGCCGTCGACGAACCGGCCGCGGACCACCGGCCCCCGCTCGCGCAGCCGGCCGTAGCCGCGGAACGGATCGGCGAGCAACTCCTCGTCCATCATGTGCGGTTCGGCCGGGCAGGCGGCGCCCGGGGTGTCATCGGTGGACAGGTACATGGTGGGCTCCGGTTTCCGGGGAGGCGTCACTTGACGGCGCTGATCACGCCGTGCGGGGTCCACCGGCCGCCCGGCAGCCGCTCGAACTTGACGAAGCCGGCCGCGGCGAACCACTCCTCGTACTGGCCCCACCGGTAGATGGTGCTGCTCGCGGCGGGCAGGGTCGCGAAGTAGACGTTGTCCAGCGCCGCGTACAGCGGGCCGTCGCCGCTGTCGTCGGACATGGCATTGAACACCAGCACCCGGCCGCCGTCCGGCAGCGCCTGATGGGCCTTGCGGAGCAGCGCCAGGTTCTGTTCCGGCGACCAGATCACCAACTGGTTGGCGAACAGCACGCAGTCGTGCCCGGACGGGTAGGTGTCGGTGAAGATGTCGGCGGCCCGGACGGTGATCCGGTCGGTCAGGCCGTGCTCGGCGATCTTGCGGCGGGCGATCTCCACCGTGCCCGGCAGGTCGAGCACGGTGAACTCGACCCCGGGGTTGGCCCGGGCGAGCGCGATCGCGTTCACCCCGTCGCCGCCGCCGACGTCCAGCACCCGGCGCACCCCGGTCAGGTCGGCCTTCTCGACCAGGACCGGGTTGGACAGCCGCGACCACGACCGCATGCAGCGGTAGAACAGCTGCTCCAGGTCGGGGTTGGCGGACAGCCGGTGGTACAGGTCGGTGCCGGTGCCCTCGATCCGGCGCAGGCCGACGTTGGTGTCGGCGCGAAGCGACTCGGTGAAGTCCACCTCGGCCGGACGGACGATCTGCTCCTCGTACGCGACCAGATCCTCCATGATCTCCCAGGTCCCGTCCGCGAGCATGCCGGACAGCAGCTCCGCGTTGCGGTAGCGCCCGTTCTGGTGGACCGTCAGGCCGAGGGCCGTGGTGCCGAGCAGGAGGATCTGCACCGGGCGCGGCCGGAGGCCGAGCTCCCGGCCGATCTCCTCCGGGCCCAGGCCCGGCCGCCGCTGGAGCAGCGCGAACAGGCCGAGGTTGCAGCCGGCGTTGAGCATCTGGAAGGCCGAGGATCCGAACAGGATCCGGACCAGGTCGTCGGTGCCGAGCGGGTTGACGTCTGCCATCGGTACTCCGTATCGGGATGCGGTAGGGAAGGACGGGGGAACGGTCAGGTCACCCGGGCGAGTTCGGCCGGCCGCGACAGGTGGGCGCCGCGGGTGACGACCTCGCGCAGGCGGTCCATCGCGTCCCAGACCTCGGTGAAGCGGGTGTACAGCGGGGACGGGCCGATCCGCAGCCGGTCCGGGACGCGGTAGTCGCAGACCACCCGGGCGTCCGAGGCGAGCGTCTGGCAGATCCGCCAGGCATCGGGGTGGTACAGCGACACGTGCGAGCCACGCTGCTCGGGCCGGCCGGGCGAGGCCGGACGGAACCCGAGCGGGGTCAGCCACTCGTCGGCCAGCTCCGTCACCAGCCGGCCCAGGAGCAGCCCCTTGGCCCGGATCCGCTCGACGCCGGCCTCCTCGACCAGGGCCAGCGCCGGGTCGATCGCCGCCAGCGACAGCAACGGCGGCGTGCTCACCAGGAAGCGCTCGATCGACGGCACCGGGTCGTACTCGGGGCCCATCAGGAACTGCTCGCGCTGCCCGAACCAGCCCCAGACCGGCTGCCGCAGCTCGGGCTGCAACTCCCGGCGCACGTACAGGAAGGCGGGCGAACCCGGGCCGCCGTTCAGGTACTTGTAGGTGCAGCCGACCGCGAGGTCGGCGCCGGTCGCGGCGAGCTCGACCGGGACGGCGCCGGCCGCGTGGGAGAGGTCCCACAGCACCCGGGCGCCGGCCGCGCGGGCCAGCTCGTTCACCGCCGCCATGTCCAGCAGCGCGCCACTGCGGTAGGACACCAGGGAGAGCACCACCAGGGCGACGCCCTGGTCGAGGGCCGCGCGCAGCCGGTTCAGCGACAGGCCGCCGTCGAGGTCGGAGGCGAGCCGGCGCAGCCGCAGCCCCCGCTGCGCGGTCAGGCCCTGGAGGAGGTAGCGGTTGGTCGGGAAGTCCTCCGCGTCCATCAGGACCGTGCCCCGGTGCGGAGCGGCGTCCAGAGCGGCGGAGGCCAGCTTGTACAGGTTGACCGAGGTCGAGTCGGAGACCACCACCTCGCCCGGCCGCGCGCCCACCACGTGCTCCGCGAGCCGGTCGCCCAGCCGGGCGCCCCAGTCGATCCAGCCCTGCCAGGACCGCACCAGCCCGTCGCCCCAGCCCCGCTCGACCACCTCGCGCAGCAGCTCCGGGGTGGCCGCGGGCAGCCGGCCCAGCGAGTTGCCGTCCAGGTAGATCAGCTCCGGGTCGGTGATGACGAACCGGTCCCGGAACGCGGCCAGCGGATCGGCCGCGTCCAGCCGCTCGGCCGCCGCGCGCGTTGTCCCGCTCTTCATCGGTCTCCTCTCTCTGTCGTGTCGGCCCCGCCCGGCTCGCGCGTCGCCCTTCCCGGTGTGCCGGGGCGGGCCGGGCCGGGTTGGTCAGATCGCCGAGCGGACGGACCACAGCTCCGGGAAGAACCGGTGCTCGCTGATCCCGGACAGCCAGGGCACCCCGGACGTGCCGCCGGTGCCCGACTTGGCGCCCAGCATCCGCTGCACGGTCACCAGGTGGGTGTAGCGCCAGCGGGCGAACTGGTCCGCCGTGTCCATCAGCGCCTCGGCGAGCAGGTACAGGTCGCGGTGGCCGACCGGATCCCGGTAGACCGCCAGCCAGGCCGCCTCGACCTCGGCCCCGGCCCGGTACGGCTCGGCGGGGTCGCCGCCGGACCCCCCGCCCGCCGCCAGCAGGCCGCGACGGGCCAGCAGGGCGAGCGCCTCGTCGTACAGGCTCGGCTCGTGCAACTGGGCCAGCACCTCCTGGTGGGCGGGGGAACCGCGGTGCGGCTCGACCATCGCCGGGTCCTTGTTGCCGAGCAGGAACTCCAGCCGCCGGTAGCCCACCGACTGGAAGCCGGAGGCCGTCCCGAGGACCTCCCGGAACTCGGCGAACTCCACCGGCGACAGCACGGCGAAGGTCTCCCAGCACGCCAGCAGCACCTGCTGCACCCGGCCCGAGCGGCGCAGCGTCCACAGCGCTTCGTCCAGCCCGTCCTTGCGCAACTGGTCGCGGGCGGTGGTGAACTCGGTGTGCAGCAGCTTGAACAGCAGCTCCTTCACCTGACTCATGATGATGAAGCCGGGCTCGGTGTCGGCGGTGCTGAGCGGATGCTGCAGGGCGAGCAGGGCGTCCATCCGCGCGTACTGCACGTACGGCGCGGGGCTCCCGCCCGGCCCGCCCGGGCCATCGCCGGAGAACGGACACCCGGTGGTCTCTTCGACGGTCATGCGGTCGCCTTCCCCAGTCCCAGCTGTGCGAGCACGGCGTCGCCGAGCCCGGTACCCCGAACGCCCAGGTCGTACGGGAGGTCGAAGTGGTCTCGCCGCCCGGCGACGACCTCCGTCACCGCCGCCCGCGGGCGCAGCGCCGCCACCATCCGCTCGTGCTGGCGGACGTACTCCTCGGTCTCGTTGCCGCCGCGGGCCACCACCAGCGCGGGCAGCCGCGCCGGCAGCCGGAGCAGCGGAGTGTTGCGCCGCGCCCCGGCCTCGTCCAGGCGCAGCGCGTCGTTGACGTACGACAGCCGGACCGGTTCCAGGTCGTACATCCCGCTCAGCAGCACCGCTCCGGCGATCCGCCCGGACACGTCCGGTCCCTCGGCCGGGCGGGGCAGCAGCGCCATCGCGGCCAGGTGCGCGCCGGCCGAGGTGCCGCACAGGTGCAGCCGGTCCGGGGCGAAGCCCAGCTCACCCGCGTGCCGCAGCAGCCAGGCCACACTGCGGCGCACCATGCCGGCCATCGCGTCCAGCGGGGTGTCCGGCGCCAGCCCGTACCCGACCACGGCGACCGCCGCGCCCTCCGCCAGCAACGGCGGTGCCGGGAAGGCCGATTCGGCCCGGCCCAGCGCCTGCCAGTTGCCGCCGTGGACGAACACCAGCAGCGGCGGCCGGCCGGGGCCCGCACCGGGGAAGTAGTCGAGCAGCTCCGCCGGGTGCGGGCCGTACGCCAGCCCGGCCCGCACCGGGTGCTGCCGCCGGGCGTCCTCGCTCAGCCGCTCGTACGCGTCCAGGTAGGCCTTCAGGCTGGGCACGCGGGTGCTCGGCGAGTACTGCCGGTCCAGGGTGGCCCGGTCCATTCCGTGGTAGACGGCGGCGCCGGTCATCGGGCACCCCCGTGCGATCCCTCGTTCACCCGGTCAGCCCCTCACGCCGTGCCGTGCGCGAGCCCGCTCGTACATCTCGGCCAGCAGCGGGTCGACACCGTTGGCGGAGGTGCGGTAGCGGCTGCCGAACCGGCTCGCGTACTCCTCGAACCAGTCCCGCCGGCCGGACAGGAACAGGACGTCGTGGATCGCCATCGAGCGCACCGCGACCGTCGGCACCGGGGCCCAGCTGACCCCGAAGGCCGGGTTGCGGGCCGCCTTCTCGGTGCAGTTCTCGTGGAACTGGCCGATCATCAGCCCGCGCCGGACGGCCTCGTCCTTCAGCTCGCTGTGTGCCTCGTCCAGCAGGTGCAGGTGCTCGGGCGGCAGATCGGGCAGCACCAGCAGCAGCGAGCGCAGGTTCGGGTTGCCGGCCTTCCAGTCGACCTCGCTGAACTCGTCGAGGCCACAGCGGACGATCTCGTTGAGCAGCGTCTGGCTGGGCGTCGGCCCGACCAGCCGGACCCTGATCTCCAGCGCACCGGCGCGCTGGGCCGGTTCGACGAACGGGCACACCGGCCCGGGGCGTCCGAGCTCGCGGTGCGGTTGGCAGATGTAGTCGCTCAACCAGCCGTCGACGGCCTCCAAGGCCTTCTCCAGGTCGACGGAGAGCACATCGGTCAGCATTGTTGTCAGTCCTCGGTTGTCAGTCCTCGTAGGACGTGGATGTGAGGTACCTCGCTGCCGGCCGGGCGGAGGTCACTCGCCGTCGGCGAGCTCCCGGAGCTTGTCCGACAGGATCCGGCCGATCTCGGTCAGCGTGCCCGGCCGGGTCAGCATGGCGCCGTGCTCGCCGGTCACCACATGGGCCTCGACCGAGCCGCGGACGTACGGCCGCCAGGCCTCGGCGGTGACCGGCGGATCCTGCTGCTCCGAGGCGGCGATCAGCAGCAGGTCGCCGTCGATCGGGCCGGGCCGGTAGTCCACGGTCAGGTGGGTGTTGTTGGCCGAGATCTCGGTGATCGTGGTCAGCTGCTCCTCCTCCAGGTTGGCGAGCACACTGCCCTGGCGGCGCAGGATCTCGCGGGCCTCGGCGAAGGTCAGCTGCTCACCGTCGTACTGGTGGCTGCCGTCGTCGACCAGGCCGACGTGGTAGAGCAGCATCACCCGGTCGTCGGGGGCCGGGACGTCGGCGTGAGTCAGCCCCTGCCAGTTCGGGATCACGTCGAGCACCGCGACCAGGGCCACCGGCTCGCCGCGCCGCTGGAACTCCGCGGCCATGGCGTGCGCGCACAGCCCGCCGAACGACCAGCCGGCCAGGTGGTACGGGCCGTGCGGCTGGACCGTCTGGATCTGGTCGGCGTAGTCCACCGCCATCTCCTCGATGCTGCTCGGCCGGGCCTCCGGGCGGGCCAGGCTGCGCGCCTGGATGCCGTACAGCGGGTACTCCGGGCCGAGGTGCTTGATCAGGGCGCTGTACGACCAGCTGATGCCGCCCCCCGGGTGGATGCAGAACAGCGGCGGGCGGCTGCCCCGGGCGCGCAGCGGCAGCACCACCTCGTAGGAGCCGTCCGGGGTGTCGACGTCCAGGCGCGCGGCGATCCCGCCCGGCGTCGGAGCCTCGAACAGGCTGCGCAGGCCCAGTTCGACGCCGAAGGTGGCACGCAGCCGGGCGATCAGCCGGGTGGCGAGCAGCGAGTGGCCGCCGAGGTCGAAGAAGTCCTCGTCCACGCCGACCAGCGGCCGGCCCAGCACCTCCGCGAACAGCTCGCAGACGACCTGCTCCTGCGGGGTCCTGGGGGCGCGGCCGGCGTCGGAGCGCTCCGGGTCGAGCGCGGGCAGCGCGGCCCGGTCGAGCTTTCCGTTGGCGGTGAGCGGCAGCCGGTCGAGCGGGATGACGGCGGCGGGCTGCATGTAGTCGGGAAGGGTGGCGCGGGTGCGCTCGCGCAGTGCGGCGAGCAGGGCGCCGGTGCCGCGGCTGCCGGCGGGGTTGGTGGTGAAGGCGGTGAGCGGGGTGGCGGGGTTGCTGCCGGCCGTCGGGGCGAAGGTGCCCACCGGGACGGCGCCGTCGAGGAGGTCGCGCCGGACGTAGGTGAGTTCGACGGTCTCGGGCTGGTGGGCGGACCAGGTGACCGCCGTCCAGTACCCGTGTTCGTCGCCCAGCCGGTGGAGGTCTTCGAGGTCCGGCTGCGCGGCGGCGGGCCAGGCCGGGCCCGCGCCGGACTCCAGCGCGCGCCGGGCGGCGAGGTCGGCGGCGAGGCGGGAGTTGGGGGCCCCGGTGACGCGCAGCCGGTCGGGCCGGGCGGTGCCAAGGTGGCCGGCGAGGGCCTCGGTGTCCTGGGGCCATGGCAGGACGGCGCAGTCGGCGAGGTGGAGCGGGGTGATGCCGGTCTTGTGGAGCGTGGCGTCGTAGCGGTAGCGGGTGAGCTCGTTGTGGGCGGCGCCGCGCTTGAGGCGGACATCGACGCCGGCGAGGTCCGGGACGCGATGGGCGAGCGCGGTGAAGTACTCCGGGTCGACCAGGAGTTCCTTCTCCAGGACCAGGCTCTGTTCGACGGCGCGCCGGACGGCGGCGCTGTCGGCGGGATCGTCGGCGCGGGCGGTCTGGACGGCGGTGGTGAAGGTGCGCAGCAGCCGCGGGTTGCGGATGTCGCCGACGAACACGGCGCCGCCGGGCGCGAGCAGGTGCAGCGCCTGTTCCAGGACCTGGGCGAGGTAGCCGGCGTTCGGGAAGTACTGGACGACCGAGTTGAGCACGACGGTGTCGAAGTGGCCGACGGGCAGCCCGTCCCGCTCGTGCGCGGCACCGGCCCGCAGGGTCACCCGCCGGGCGAGCTCGGGGTCGGCGTCGACGTGGCGGGCCAGCGCCGCGATGACGGTGGGGGAGAGGTCGGTGCCCCAGTACTCCTCGCACTCGGGGGCGAGCTTGGCGAGCAGCAGGCCGGTGCCGACGCCGATCTCCAGCACGCGGCGGGGCTTGAGGCCCCGGATGCGCTCGACGGTGGCGTCGCGCCATTCCCGCATCTGGTCGAGCGGGATGGGCTGCCCGTCGTAGCTGCTGTTCCAGCCCGAGAAGTCCTCGCCGAACTCTGCCGTGGGGGCCGAGTAGAGCGAGTCGTAGAGGTCCTGCCACTCGCCGATCTGGTCCTGCTCCTCCTCCTCGCCGGCCGGGCCGGAGGTGTCCGTGACGATGTAGGCGATGAGGCGGGGGTTGCCGGGTTGGTCGTCGCGGACGAGGACGGCGGCTTGGGTGATGTCGGGGTGGTCGGTGAGGGCCTTCTCGATTTCGGCGGGTTCGATGCGGAAGCCGCGGATTTTGACTTGGTGGTCGGTGCGGCCGATGAATTCGAGTTCGCCGTCGGGGTTCCAGCGGGCGAGGTCGCCGGTGCGGTACATGCGGGTGCCGGGTTCGGTGGCGTGCGGGTCGGCGGTGAAGCGTTGGGCGGTGAGGGCGGGGTGGTTGAGGTAGCCGCGGGCGAGGCCGGTGCCGGCGATGTAGAGCTCGCCGGTGACGCCGGGGGGGACGGGTTGGAGTGTGTGGTCGAGGACGTAGGCCCTGGTGTTGGCCATGGGTCGGCCGATGGGGACGGTGGTGGGGCCGGTGTAGGGGGTGTGGGTGGGGTGGTGGGTGGCGAAGGTGGTGGTTTCGGTGGGGCCGTAGCCGTCGATGACGGTGGTGTTGGGGCAGGTTGTCTGGAGGTGTCGGACGGTGGTGCCGGAGACGGCTTCGCCGCCGGTCCAGATCTGGCGGACTCCGGCCAGGCATTCGGGGGCGTGTTCGACCATGAGGTTGAAGAGGGAGCTGGTGAGCCAGAGGGCGGTGATCTGCTGTTCGGTGATGACTTGTTGGAGGGTGTGGATGTCGAGGTCGCCGGCGGGGGCGATGGCGAGGGTGTTGCCGTTGAGGAGGGGGACCCAGAGTTCGTAGGTGGAGGCGTCGAAGGCGGTGGGGGAGTGGAGGAGGACGCGGTGGTGGGCGGTG
>NZ_JBVJCO010000077.1:0-18973 GCF_055588525.1 Kitasatospora sp. NPDC041988 | reverse complement strand
TCCCCCAGCCCCCGCGGGTGCGCGCGCCTCCCCCCCCAGCCACCCCCCCTCCCCCCCCCCCCCCCCCGGGGTCAGCTCGCGTCCGCCGCCGGGGCCTGGGCCGGGACCGCCGCGCCGAGCAGTGCCGGCGAGGCGTAGCGGGACCAGGAGAGGCAGCCGTCGGGCGGGCAGAACTCGGGGCGGCGCGGGTCGTGCCCGAGCTCGCGCAGCTTGGTACGGACGGAGTCCGGCGTACGGCCGAAGCGGGCGGCGATCCTGGCGACGGTGTCGCCGTCGTGGAACCGCCGGACCAGCTCCTCCTCGTGCTGCGGCACCCAGGGGGCGCCGTGGCCGGGGTACAGCTCGCGCAGCACGTCGCGGTCGGGGATGGGCTCGGAGACATCGGCGACGATCGCCAGCGCCCGGAGCGCGCGGTTGAGCGCGATCCGCAGCGAGGCGACGTCCTCGACCGGCAGGCGGAGCTTGCCCGAGGCGAGCGGCGCCGCGGCCGCTCCCTCACGCCAGCCGGTCAGGGTGAGGGTGACCTCGCGGTCGTCGTCGCTGGCGAGTTCGATCCGGAAGACCTTGTCGCCCAGCGGGAGCTCGTTGAGATGACGGAATGCCATGGCAGGACCCCCAAGTGTCGTGCCAGGTACGCACCTTGGAGGTGCGTCCTGAACAACTACATTCTCTCGCGGGGGTCTGACAATCGGGCTCGGCGGAGCGCCGCCCGGCCCCTGCCCGGACGGTCAGCCCTTCTCCATGTAGGCGGCGCGGTCCGCGTCGAGCAGGCTCTCCAGCGCGGTGCGCAGGTCCGCGTGGGCGGCCAGCTCCCGGTCCTCGGCGACCAGCCGGCTGGCCTCGGCCCGGGCGGTCACGATGACCTCCTCGTCCTCCAGCACCGAGAGCACCTTCAGCGAGGACTTCACCCCGGACTGCGCCTGGCCCAGCACATCGCCCTCACGGCGCTGTTCGAGGTCGATCCGGGACAGCTCGAAGCCGTCCAGCGTGCCGGCCACCGCGTCCAGCCGGGCCCGTGCGGGGCTGGCCGCCGGCATATCGCTGACCAGCAGGCAGAGGCCGGCCGCGCTGCCGCGCCCGACCCGGCCGCGCAGCTGGTGCAGCTGGGAGACGCCGAAGCGGTCGGCGTCCATGATCACCATCGCGGTGGAGTTCGGGACGTTCACCCCGACCTCGATCACCGTGGTGGCCACCAGGACGTCCACCTCGCCGGCCGCGAACCGGCGCATCACCTCGTCCTTGGCGTCGGGCGCCAGGCGGCCGTGCAAGATCTCCACCCGCAGCCCGGCCAGCGGGCCCTTCACCAGCATCTCCGCGGTCTCCACCACGGAGAGCGGGGGCCGCCGTTCGTCGCTCCCGGCGCCCACGTCCTCCAGGTCGTCCTCGGTGACGGAGCCCTGGCGCTTCTTCTTCGCCGCCTTCGGGTCGGCGGGGTCCTCGTCCCCGATCCGGGGGCAGACCACGTACGCCTGGTGGCCCTTGGCCACCTCCTCGCGGACCCGTTCCCAGGCCCGGGCCAGGAAGTTGGGCTTCTCCACGGCCGGGACGACATGGGTGGAGATCGGCGAGCGGCCGGCCGGCAACTGGTCCAGCACGGACGTCTCCAAGTCCCCGAAGACGGTCATCGCGACGGTGCGCGGGATCGGGGTGGCCGTCATCACCAGCAGGTGCGGCGGCTGCTCGCCCTTGGCGCGCAGCGCGTCCCGCTGCTCGACTCCGAACCGGTGCTGCTCGTCCACCACGACCAGGCCGAGGTCCAGGAACTGCACCTTGTCCTCGATCAGCGCGTGGGTGCCGATCGCGATGCCGGCATCCCCGCAGGCCATGTCCAGCAGCGCCTGGCGCCGGGCCGGGACGCCCATCGATCCGGTCAGCAGCACCACCCGGGTACCGAGGTCCGAGCCGCCGAGCATGCCGCCCTCGGCCAGGTCCCCCAGCATCTCGACGATCGAGCGGTGGTGCTGCTGGGCCAGCACCTCGGTGGGTGCCAGCAGCACGGCCTGGCCGCCCGCGTCCACCACGGCGAGCATGGCGCGCAGCGCGACGAGCGTCTTGCCGGAGCCGACCTCGCCCTGGAGCAGCCGGTGCATCGGGTGCTCGCTCGCCAGGTCGGCGGCGATCTCGGCGGAGACCTTCTCCTGGCCCTCGGTGAGGGTGAACGGGAGCCGGGCGTCGAAGGCGTCCAGCAGGCCGCCCTCGCGGGCCCGGCGCGGCTTGGCGGGCAGGGCGGAGTCGGCGGCCCGGCGCTGGGCGAGCGCGACCTGGAGGACGAACGCCTCGTCCCAGCGCAGCCGGCTCTGGGCGCGCTCGCGGTCGGCCTGGCTGCGCGGGCGGTGGATCAGCTCCAGCGCCTCGGGCAGCGGGATCAGCTCGTGCCGCTCGCGCAGCTCGGCCGGCAGCGGCTCGCCGACGTCGCCGAGGTGCTTGGTGAGGGCCGTCTCGATGCAGATGGACAGCTTCCAGCTGGGCATCTGGGCGCTGGCGCCGTAGACCGGGATGAGCCGGCCGGCGAACTGCTTCGCGGCATCCGACCCCGCCTCCTCGTCGAGGAGTTGGTAGTCCGGCGAGACCAGCTGGCGGCTGCGGTTGAAGACCCCGACCTTGCCGGCGAACAGGCCCTGGGCACCGGCCTTGAGCTCCTTCTGCCGCCAGCCCTGGTTGAAGAAGACCAGCGAGAGCCGGCTGCGGCCGTCGGTGACGACCACCTCCAGGCGGTCGCCCTTGCGGCCGCGGAACGGGATCAGGGTGACCTTCTCGATCCGGGCCAGCACGGTGACGTGCTCGTCGATCTCCAGCTCGTCCAGGCTGGTGAGCTGGCCGCGTTCGACGTAGCGGCGCGGATAGTGGTGCAGCAGGTCCCCGACCGTGCGCAGCTTGAGGCTGTCGGCGAGCACCTTGGCGGTCCGGTCGCCGACGAGCTTGGTCAGTGGTTCATCGAGAGCGCCCATCAGGCCCTTGTTTACACCACCGGACCGACAATCCGGGCACGGCCCAGCCGGGCTACTCCACGCCGATGAGCACCGTCGCGGACCCCTGCCCGCCGTGGAAGACCACCGCGTCGACCTCGGGCCGCCGGTGCCGGGCATGCGCGACCAGCTGCTCGGCGAGGCCCTGCGGGGCGCCCTCGCCGAGGATCAGGGTGACCAGTTCGCCGCCCGCGCCGAGCATCCGGTCCAGCACCATCGTCCCGACCTCGGCCGGCCCGGTGCCGATCACCACGACGTCCCCGTCGATCAGCCCGAGCACGTCCCCGGCCTGGCAGACCCCGGCCATCGTCCAGGACTCCCCCTCGGCGACGGCGAGTTCGGCGTACCGGGTGGCACCGGCCGCGGAGGTCATGGCGACCACGTCCTCGTCGAAGCGCCGGCCGGCCTCGTGCACGGCGAGCGCGGCCAGGCCCTGCACCGGCGAGCGGGTGGGCAGCACGGCGATCCGTACGCCCTCCTCGCGCAGCTGGTCGGCGGCGGCACCGGCGGCGGCCCGCAGTTCGGGGTCGTTGAGCAGCAGCACGACCTCGCGGGCGCCGGCCCGGCGGACGGCGGCGGCCAGTTCGGCGCTGGCCGGCGGGCGGTCCGGGTCGGCGTGCAGGACGACAGCGCCGGCCTGCTCGCAGAGTTCGGCCAGGCCCGTGCCGGAGACCACCGAGAGCACCGCACGGGTGCGCTCCTCGCGCTCGCCCCGGTCGTCGGCGGTGCCGGAGCGGGCGGCGGCCTCGGCGAAGTGGGTGATCCGGATCTGGTGCGGCCGCCCGGCCTCGACCCCGGCCTCGACGGCGGCGCCCGCGTCGTCCACGTGCACGTGGACGTTCCAGAGGCCGTCGCCGCCGCCGACCACCAGCGAGTCGCCGAGCCCCGCGAGCCGCTCGCGCAGCGCGGGCAGTGCCGTGTCGGGGGCGTCCAGCAGGTAGATCACCTCGAAGGCGGGGTGGCCGGGGCCGGGCGGCCGGACGTGGCTGTTGCAGCTCTCCGCGATCCGGACGTCCCCGCGCAGCGCGACCGGGCCCATCGGCTGGTGCCCGGCGACGGCGTCGGCGAGCGCGCCGAGGACGGCGACCAGGCCGCGCCCGCCGGCGTCCACCACCCCGGCCTCGGCCAGGACGGGGAGCTGCTCGGGGGTGTGCCGCAGGGCGTCCCGGGCGGCCCGGTAGGCGGTGTCGGCGACCTGGGCGAGGCCGTCCCCGGCCCGGACGGCCTCCCGGGCGGCAACCCGGGCGACGGTCAGCAGTGTCCCCTCGACCGGCTCGGCGACGGCCTGGTAGGCGGAGTCGGCGGCCCGCTGGAGGGCGGCCCGCAGCTGGTCGGCGCCGCCGCCCTCGGCCAGCGTCTCGGCGGTGCCGCGCAGCCACTGGGCGAGGATCACCCCGGAGTTGCCGCGCGCGCCGATCAGCGCGCCGCGGGCCATCGCGCGGGCGGTCTCGGCGAGGCCGGGCGCCGGCCCGGCGGCGGGGTCGGTGAAGCGGCTCTCCACGGCGGCGGCGGCCGACTCCACGGTCAGGTACAGGTTGGTGCCGGTGTCGCCGTCCGGGACGGGGTAGACGTTGAGTGCGTCGATCTCCTCGCGGGCCTGGCCGAGCGCGCGCAGGGCCAGCTGGCACCAACTGCGCACGGCCGGGGCGTCGAGCGTGTGCAGCACCAGGTCTCCTCCGGATGGGACGCCGTGATGGCCTGAGAGTGAACGGCGAGGGGTGATACCGGCAGGTTATCGGGGGCCGGGGGCGGGTGCCGGGGGCAGCGGGCGCAGCGATCACCTGCGCGGTCGTGGTAGTTTCGTTGAACGGAAGCAAGCGTTGTATGCTCTTCCGGTTGCCTGGAACAGTCCAGGCTCACCCCCTTGGTCCGGTCTGGTTCACGTGAGTGCTCCGGTGGGTCGGCGGGGTTTCGAACGTAAATGATCTGAAGTCTTGGAGTGACTCCTGTGGCTGCCAACTGCGACGTCTGCGGCAAGGGGCCGGGCTTCGGCAACAGCATCTCCCACTCTCACCGCCGTACCCCCCGTCGTTGGAACCCCAACATCCAGACGGTGCGCGCTGTGATTGGGCGGACGCCGAAGCGGCTCAACGTCTGCACCTCGTGCATCAAGGCCGGTAAGGTCTCGCGCTGACGCGCAGACCGGTACGCCGGTCCTCCAGTCAGCCGGTTCATCCTCGGATGGACCGGCTTTCTGTATTCCGGTGCATGTGCTGACACCTCGGTTGATGGGCGGGCCCTCGGGCCCGCCCATCGGTCGTTTCCAGAGCGGTTCCGGCGCCGCCGGTCTCAGCGCCAGCGCCAGGCGTGGTCGACCGGGCCGATGCCGGCGCCCAGCGCGAAGCCTCCGGCGATCGCGCCGGTGATGTACTCCTTGGCCGAGGCCACCGCCTCCGGCAGCGGCTCGCCCTTGGCCAGCCCGGCGGCGATCGAGCTGGCCAGCGTGCAGCCGGTGCCGTGGGTGTGCCGGTTGTCGTAGCGCGGCGCGCGGTACCAGTACTCCTCCCCGGCCCCGCCGTAGAGCAGGTCGGCGGCCTCGCCCTCCAGGTGCCCGCCCTTGACCAGCACCCAGCGCGGCCCTAGGTCGAGCAGCGCCTTGGCCGCGTCCAGCATCTGGCCCTCGCGCTCGACGGTGCGGCCGGTGAGCTGCGTCACCTCGTGCAGGTTGGGCGTGGCGAGGGTGGCGACCGGCAGCAGCTTCTCCCGGACGGTGGCGACGGCCTCGGCGGCCAGCAGCGCGTCGCCGTGCTTGGAGACGCCGACCGGGTCGACCACCACCGGGGCGTCCACCCCGGCCAGCAGTTCGGAGACGGTCTCGACCAGCTCGATCGAGGCGAGCATGCCGGTCTTCACGGCCTGTACGCCGATGTCGTCCACCACACTGCGGAACTGGGCCCGGACGGCCTCGGCCGGGAGCTCCCAGTAGCCCTGGACGCCGAGCGAGTTCTGCGCGGTGACGGCGGTGATCACGCTCATGCCGTGGACGCCGAGGGCGAGCATCGCCTTCAGGTCGGCCTGGATGCCGGCGCCGCCGCCGGAGTCGGAGCCGGCGACGGTGAGAACACGGGGAGGGGCTGCGGAGGGGCCGCGCGAAGCACGACCACCGGGGGCGGGGGTGGGCGACGGGAGGGACATGAGGTCAACCTACCTCCGCCCGGTCAGAGCACGGCTTCCGATTCCGCCCAGCGGTCCGCCGGCACCGTCTTGAGCCGGGTGACCGCCTCGGCGACCGGCACCAGCACGATGTCGTTGCCGCGCAACGCGGTGAAGTGGCCGAACGCGCCCTTGTGGACGGCCTCCACCGCGTGCCAGCCGAACCGGGAGGCGAGCACCCGGTCGCGGGCGGTGGGGGTGCCGCCGCGCTGGGTGTGACCGAGGATGACCGGCCGGGCCTCCTTGCCGAGCAGGTTCTCCAGCTCGTGGGCGAGCCGGTTGCCGATCCCGCCGAAGGTCTGGTGGCCGAACTGGTCGACGTCGCCGTGGTCGAAGCGCATGGTGCCGGGCAGCGGGGCGGCGCCCTCGGCGACGGCGATGATGGCGAACTTCTTGCCGCGGGAGAAGCGGTCCTCGACCATCCGGGCCACCGCCTCGATGTCGAACGGCTTCTCCGGGATCAGGATGCCGTGGGCACCGCCCGCCATACCGGCGGTGAGGGTGATCCAGCCGGTGTGCCGGCCCATCAACTCCACCACCATCACCCGCTGGTGCGATTCGGCGGTGGTCTTCAGCCGGTCGATCGCGTCGGTCGCGACGTGCACCGCGGTGTCGAATCCGAAGGTGACGTCGGTGGCGTCGATGTCGTTGTCGATGGTCTTCGGGACCCCGACCACCGGCAGCCCGGCGTCGCTGAACATCTTGGCCGCGGTGAGCGTGCCCTCGCCGCCGATCGCGATCAGCGCGTCGATGCCGATGGTCCGGGCGAGGGCCTGCGCGTTGTCCACCGCCCAGGCGATCCGCTCGCGCTGGACCCGGGCCGATCCGAGGATGGTGCCGCCGAGGGTCAGCAGGCCGGTGACGTCGTCGTGCGAGATCGGCCGGGTGCGGCCCTCGATCAGACCGAGGAAGCCGTCCTCGATGCCGATGATCTCGTCGCCGTGCACGTCCGTGCCCCGGTGCACCACGGAGCGGATCACAGCGTTGAGGCCGGGGCAGTCGCCGCCGCTGGTCAGGACACCGATGCGCATGGTGGCTGTGCTCTCCCGCTCCGCAGTGGTTCAGACCACCCGCGCCGGACAGGCGGGCGGGCTGGGTTCGGCGCAAGCCTACGCGGTCCCCCCGCCACGACCCGTGCTCCGCTCGCCGGAGCGCCGCGCGCCGTCCGTCCGCCGCGTGCGCCGGCCGCCCGTGCGCCGGCACCCGTACGCCGACCGCCCGACGGGCCGGTCACTCGGCGAAGTGGTCCCAGCCGCCGACCCGGTCCCAGGCCGCGCCGTCCACCGTCACCCGGCCGCCGCGGGCCGCCCGGGCGCGGGCCGTCACCTCGCCCACCACCCGCCAGCGGGCCGGGAGTTGGACCCCGCGAGGGAAGGTGGCCACGATCGCGTGGTCCTCGCCGCCGGAGAGCACCCAGACCAGCGGGTCCACCCCGACCGCCTGGCCGATGTCGGCCATCTGGGCCGGGACGTCGAAGTCGGCGGCGCGCAGGTCGATGTCCACGCCGCTGGCCCGGGCGACGTGCCCGAGGTCGGCCACCAACCCGTCGCTCACGTCGACCATCGCGGTGGCGCCCAACTCGGAGGCGGCCGGGCCCGCGTGGTACGGCGGCTCGGGCCGGCGGTGCGCCTCGACGAAGGCGCGCGGCGAACGGAAGCCGCGCTGGAGCACGGTCAGTCCGGCGGCGGACCAGCCGAGCCAGCCGGTGACCGCGACCACGTCGCCCACCTGGGCCCCGGCGCGCGTCACCGGCGCGCGCCCCTGAAGGTCCCCGAGCGCCGTGATGGCCAGCGTGATCACATCGCCGCGCACCACATCGCCGCCGACCACCGTCGCGCCGGCCACCTGGCACTCGTCGCGCAGCCCGTCCATCAGCTCGGTGGCCCAGGTGGTGGGCAGATCGGCGGGGGCGACCAGGCCGAGGAGTATCGCGGTCGGCACCGCGCCCATCGCGGCCACGTCGGCGAGGTTCTGGGCGGCGGCCTTGCGGCCCACGTCGTAGGCGGTCGACCAGTCCCGGCGGAAGTGCCGGTTCTCGATCAGCACGTCCGTGGTGGCCACCACCCGGCCGTCCGGCGCCTTCACCACGGCGGCGTCGTCGCCCGGGCCGAGGTCGACCGCGTCGGTGAGCGGTACCCGGGCGGTCAGCTCCCTGATGAGGCCGAACTCGCCGAGCTCGCCCACGGTCCCCTGCATCTGCCGTCCTCTCGCGTTTCCATCAGAACTCGTTGTCCGCTGCACCCCCGCGCGCAGCGTACGCCCTCCGGGGGCGCAGAGGTCTCCCCTCCCCGGCCCGCTGCGCGGTAGCGTGGTGATCACGCTGCCGGTGAGCCCGCTTCCCACCCCGACGCCTGACCGGGCGATCACGGCGGCCGTCCGCGTACCCAGCCGCCGGGAGGTCCTTCCGTGGTACAGGCATACATCCTGATCCAGACCGAGGTCGGCAAGGCCACCTCCGTGGCCGAGGCCATCTCCAAGATCCCTGGCGTCCTCCAGGCCGAGGACGTCACCGGCCCCTACGACGTGATCGTGCGGGCCGAGGCCGAGACCGTGGACGACCTCGGCCGCCTGGTCGTGGCCAAGGTCCAGCAGGTCGAGGGCATCACCCGCACCCTCACCTGTCCGGTGGTCCACCTGTAGGCCCGGCTACCATCGGCGGGTGGCCCGAGAACTCCGCGTCCCCCGTTTTCTGGCGGCACTGCCAGCCCCGGTGCGGTGGCTGGCACTGCCGCTTGCGCTGACCTGCACCGTGGTGGTGCTGCTCGGCAGTTGGAGCGCGCCCTCGAAGATCGAGGTGCCGGAGCCGACGGGCAAGGCGGCCGGGTACTGCCAGGCGCTGGCCGCCGCGCTGCCGCAGGAGCTGCTCGGCCGTGCTCGCAAGGACCCGTCGCCGGCCTCCCCGTACGTGGCCGCCTGGGCCAGCTCGCCGCGCACCGTGCTGCGCTGCGGCGTGGACCGCCCGGAGGCGCTGAACGGCCCCGCCGCGGCGGACTGGTCCCCCACCATCAACGACCTGACCTGGTGGCCGCAGAAGCTGGACGACGGCGGCTACCGGTACACCTCGGTGATGCGCAAGGCCTACGTCGAGATCACCGTCCCCGGCGGCGCGTTCACCAACCCGCTGGACCCGGTCTCCGCCCTCTCCGACCTGGTGAAGGCCAACATCCCGTAGCGGGAGCAGGAGAGCGGGACCGACAGCACCACCGCGCGAAGGGCGGGCCGGGAAGCTCCCGGCCCGCCCTTCGTCCGTCCGTGCGCGCGGTTACCGCAGGCCGGTCGAGCGGCGCAGCGCCGCCTGGAGCAGCCGGTCGATCAGCTCCGGGTACGACAGCCCGGTGGCTTCCCACATCTTCGGGTAGGCCGAGATCGGGGTGAACCCGGGCATGGTGTTGATCTCGTTGATCATCCAGCTGCCGTCGTCCAGCAGGAAGAAGTCGACCCGGGCGAGGCCCTCGCAACCGAGCGCCTCGAACGCCGCGACCGCCTGGCGGCGGATCTCGGCGGTCTCCGCCTCGGTGAGCTCCGCGGGGACGCGGACCTCGGAGGAGTCGATGTACTTGGCCTCGAAGTCGTAGAACTCGTAGTCGCCGCCGACCAGCACCTCGGCCGGCACACTGGCCCGCGGGCCGTCCTCGAACTCCAGCACCCCGCACTCGATCTCGCGGCCGGAGACGCCGGCCTCAAGAATCAGCTTGGGGTCGTGGCGGCGGGCCTCCTCGATCGCGGCGTCGAGCTCGGCGAGGTCCTTGACCTTGGTGATTCCCATGCTGGAACCGGCCCGGCACGGCTTGACGAACAGCGGCAGGCCCAGCCCGGCGGCCCGCTCGCGGACGGCGGCCCGGCCGGCCTCGGTCTCCCACTCGCGCGGGCGGACGATGGCGTACCGGCCGACGCCCAGGCCGTGCGAGGCCAGGATCCGCTTGGTGAACTCCTTGTCCATGCCGACCGCGCTGGAGAGCACGCCGTTGCCGACGTACGGCACGCCGGAGAGCTCCAGCAGCCCCTGCAGGGTGCCGTCCTCGCCCCAGGGGCCGTGCAGCAGCGGGAAGACCACGTCGACCTCGCCGAGCACCTTGGGGGCGGCTCCGGGCTCGCTCCAGACGACCTCGCGGCTGCCCGGGCTGACGGGCAGCGCGACCTGGCCCTCGACGGCCTCGGCGACCTGGGCGACGTCGGGCAGCCGGCCGTCGGTGATGGCCATCCGGGCGGGCTCGTCGCTGACCAGCGCCCAACGGCCCTCGTGGGTGATGCCGATCGGCAGCACGTCGTACTTCTCGCGGTCGATCGCCCTCAGCACGCTGCCCGCGGTGGAGACCGAGATGGCGTGCTCGGAGCTGCGGCCACCGAAGACGATCGCTACGCGCGGCTTCGCGGACGGGTTCTGGGAGGTCTGTTCGATGCTCATATCGCGTTTGAGAGTACCGTGCGGGGTGTTTCCGGAAAGTCAGCCACCCTGGACGGACCGGCTCAGTGCCGTTCCGCCTTGGCCGAACGGGACATCAGGGCCTGCAACGCCTCCTGGGTGGGGCGCCCGTTGTGCACCACGTCCACCACGGCCTCGACGATCGGCATGTCGACGCCGCTGCGCCGGGCCAGGTCGAGCACCGACTCGCAGGACTTGACGCCCTCGGCGGTCTGCCGGGTGGCCGCGATGGTCTCGGCCAGCGACATTCCGCGGCCCAGGTTGGTGCCGAAGGTGTTGTTGCGCGACAGCGGCGAGGAGCAGGTCGCCACCAGGTCACCCATCCCGGCGAGCCCGGCGAAGGTGTGCGGGTCGGCGCCGAGGGCCGTCCCCAGCCGGGTGGTCTCGGCCAGCCCGCGGGTGATCAGGGTCGCCTTGGTGTTGTCGCCGAGCCCCATGCCGTTGGCCATGCCGACCGCCAGGCCGATCACGTTCTTCACCGCGCCGCCCAGCTCGCAGCCGATCACGTCTGTGTTGGTGTAGGGGCGGAAGTACGGGGTGTGGCAGGCGGCCTGGAGGCGCTTGGCGACGGCCTCGTCGGTGCAGGCCACCACGCTCGCGGCGGGCTGCCGGTTGGCGATCTCCCGGGCCAGGTTGGGGCCGCTGACCACCGCGACCCGCTCCGGCCCGACCTTGGTGACCTCTTCGATGACCTCGCTCATCCGCTTGGCGGTGCCGAGTTCGATGCCCTTCATCAGACTGACCAGCACGGTCTGCGGCTCGATCAGCGGCGCCCAGGCCGCGAGGTTGTCGCGCAGCGTCTGCGAGGGCACCACCAGCACCGCGAAGTCGGCGCCGGCCAGCGCCTCGGCGGCGTCGGTGGTGGCCCGGACCGAGCCCGGCAGCTGCACGCCCGGCAGGTAGTCCGGGTTGGTGTGGGTGGCGTTGATGGCGTCGGCCAGCTCCTGGCGGCGGCCCCAGAGCGCCACCTCGCAGCCGGCGTCGGCCAGCACCATCGCGAACGCGGTCCCCCAGGAACCCGTTCCGAACACGGCGCATCGGGTCACTTGCCGGCCTCCTCGGTACCGTTGCCGCGCTTGCCGGCGGCCCGCGGCCGCTCGGCCGCGGCCGTCGTGGCCCGCTCCCGGGCCGCCGTCCGCATGTCGTAGCGCTCGGCCGGCGGCTCCTCGCCGCGGATTCCGGCCAGCACGTCGGTGATCGCCTGCATGATGTCCTCGGTGGCGTCCCGGAGCACCTGCGAGGTGAGCTCCTGGCCCTCGTACCTGCTCAGGTCCACGGCCGGTCCGGCCGCCACCGTCACCTTGTGCCGCGGGAACAGGTTGAATCTGCCCTTGCCGGAGGCGCCTCTGCCGTACGGCGGGATGATCTCCTGGGCGCCCCAGTGCGCCACCGGGATGACCGGCGCGCCGGTCATCAGCGCGACCCGGGCCACCCCGCTCTTGCCGGTCATCGGCCAGAGGCCCGGGTCCCGGGTGAGCGTGCCCTCCGGGTAGAACTGCACGCACTGGCCGTCGTTCACCGCGTCGATCGCGGCCCGGAACGCCTGCGCGGCGTCGGTCGACTCCCGGAACACCGGGATCTGACCGGTCTTGCGGAGCATGAAGCCGATGAACGGCACCGAGAACAGCGAGGACTTCCCGAGGATCCGCGGCGGGCGCCCGCTGTTGTACTGCCAGTGCGCGTAGATCACCGGGTCGATGATCGAGTTGTGGTTGACCGCGGCGATGAAGCCACCCTCCTCGGGAAGGTGCTCCCAGCCCCGCCAGTCGGGCTTCACCAGCGCGGTCGTCACCGGCTTCACCAGCACGGCCGCGAAGCGGTACCAGATGCCGTAGTCGGCGTTGCCGAAGCTGGCATACGAGCGGCGGGCCACCCCAGGTCCTCCTCATCCGGTGCGGCACGTGGGGTGCCGCAGTCTCTCGCCATCCACGGCCCCCGTGTTCGGGGGCCCGGAGCGCGGAACAGTCTCGCCCGACCGCGAACCGGCTGTCGAGCAACCCCGCCAGCACGTCGGGGCGGGCGTGACCAAACGCACGTCCGCACAGCTCGGACGGCCTGGCGAGGGTTCCGGGACCGGCGTCACAATGACGCCGATGACCCAGGACACCGTACGCCCCAGCGGGCCCGTCGCGCCCGCCGCACCCACCGCCGGCTGGTCGCTGGTGCTGCCGCTCAAGCCACTCGCCCTGGCGAAGACCCGGCTGGCCCCGTTCGCCGGTGAGCACCGCCCGGACCTGGCACTCTCCTTCGCCCTGGACACCGTCGGCGCCGCGCTGGCCACACCCGGCGTGGCCCGGGTCCTGGTGGTCACCCGGGACTCGGCAGCCGCGAGGCGGCTGGCCGCGCTCGGCGCCGTCGTGGTCGGCGACGAGCCGGGCGGCGGCCTCAACCACGCACTGGCGCACGGCGCGGCGGCCGCGCTGGCGATCGCGCCGCGCGCCCCGCTGGCCGCGCTCTCGGCCGACCTGCCGGCGCTGCGCCCGGCCGAACTGGCCCGGGTGCTGGCCGCGGTGCCGCCGGTCGGCCGGGCCTTCCTGGCCGACGCCCCGGGGCTGGGCACCACCCTGCTCGCCTGCGCCCCCGGCAGCCCGCTCTCCCCCGCCTTCGGCGACGGCTCACGGGCCCGGCACGCGGCCGGCGGCGCCCGCGAACTGCGGCTGGCCGGCGTGGAGTCGGTGCGCCGGGACGTCGACACCGGTGCCGACCTCGGCGAGGCGCTGGCGCTCGGCGTCGGCCCGCACACCGGCGCCCTGTCGGCCCGGCTCGGCTACGCCCCGAGCCCGCCCACCGGGCGCGGCTGAGACGCCGCCCGGGTCTGTCGGTGGCCCTCGCTATGCTGCTTCCATGCAGGCCACCGCGTTCACCTTCGACCCCGCCACCCGGGCCGGCTCCGTGCTGCTCGACGACGGGACTCCGGTGCCGTTCGACGCCGCCGCCTTCGACGCGGGCGGCCTGCGGCTGCTCCGCCCCGGCCAGCGGGTGCGGATCCGCACCGAGGGCGCCGGCGAGGCCCGCCGGGTCGTCTTCGTGACGCTGCAGACCTTCCCGGACCCGGCCGAGGGCTGACACCCCGCCCCACCGGCCCGTCCCTGCCCGAAAGCCGAAGAGCCGTGGCGGCCCGCCCGCCCGGGGCCCCGGGTGGAGGTGCGCCACGGCTCTGGAAGGCCGTCCGTCGACTACTTCGCGGTGGTCTTGCGCGCGGTGGTCTTGCGGGTGGCGGTCTTCTTCGCCGGAGCCGTCTTCTTGGCCGTGGCGGTCGCCTTCTTGGCGGTGGCCGTGGTCTTCTTGGCGGCGGCGGTGGTGGCCGTCTTCTTCGCGGCGGCCGCGGTCTTCTTGGTGGCGGTCGCGGTGGTCTTCTTCGCCGCGGCCGTGGTGGTCTTCTTGGTGGCGGTCGCCTTCTTGGCGGCGGCGGCCGTGGTCTTCTTGGCGGCGGCGGTGGTCGCCGTCTTCTTCGCGGCGGCCTTCTTGGTCGCGGCCGGGGTCGCGGCTGCGGCGGCGGCACGCTTGGTGGCGGCGCGCTTGGCGGCCGGGGTCGCGGCGACACCGCTCTTGCCCGGGGTGAGGGAGCCCTTGGGGGCCTTCTTCACCGAGGGGCCTTCCTTCGGCAGCTTCTTGCTGCCGCTGACCAGGTCCTTGAAGCCCTGGCCGGGACGGAAGCGGGGCACCGAGGTCTTCTTGACCTTGACCTTCTCGCCGGTCTGCGGGTTGCGGGCGAAGCGCGCGGAGCGCTCCACCTTCTCAAAGGTGCCAAAACCGGTGACCGACACCCGGTCACCGGCCACAACGGCGCGGACCATGGTGTCGAGCACTGCGTCGACGGCCTCTGCGGCAGCCTTGCGACCGCCCAGCTGCTCGGCCACCGCTTCGACAAGCTGAGCCTTGTTCACGTCTTCCCCTTCGGAAACGGGCGCCGGATGATTCCATCCGTTCATTTCGCACGTTAGGTATGTATCTGCGGACTTTCAATTACCAAACGCGCGAATCACCCTAGTGTCGCAATGGATTTGCGCATCGGCGACCTCAGACGACGGGCGGGCGCCCCTCGTCGAGGTCCTGCACAAAGCGACTCAACCGCCTTGCCGCCTCCGGAAGATCGCGCTTGGCGGTCTCCGTGACGATGAGGAGTTGTCGGGTGAGAGCGGTCTTTGCATCGGCAGACACGTTCAGCGCATGCACGCGGGCGTGAGCTTGCTTCAACCGCTCGGCCACAAGCGCGTAGAGCGCTGCGACTTCCGGGTCGTCCGGCCCCTCAGCAGGTGAGGTGGCGGCGTCCGGCCGATCGTCAATTCGGCGTTCGGATCCCCGGCCCGTGGACTCCGGTGACGCGGGTTCGCCGCCCGCGTACGGAGGTTCATGGTGCCGGTGCATGTACTGATTGTGCCATCTACGCGCAGTTGTGCTTGCCCGGGGCCCTCTGCGGCATTGCCAAATCGGCAATCGGGGGCCGCGCCGGGCGGCGAACTCCGGCCCCGGAACGGCGGATGGCCCGCCCCCCCGAGGGGGGACGGGCCATCCGGCGGAACGTCAGAATGCTTGTTCCCAAGCGGTTCTCAGGATCTCGGCGCGATCTCAGGCAACCGGCAGAGTACGCGGCTTGAACGCCGGCCGGGTGGCCTCGAAGGCCGCGATGTCGCCCTCGTTCTGAAGGGTGATGCTGATGTCGTCCAGGCCGTTCAGCAGCCGCCAACGCACATTGTCGTCCAGTTCGAAGGGGGCCGTGACGCCCTCGGCGCGTACCTCGCGAGCCTCCAGGTCGACCGTGATCTCGGCGGTCGGGTCGGCCTCGGTGAGTGCCCAGAGCCGCTCCACGGTCTCCTGCGGCAGGACGACGGTGAGCAGGCCGTTCTTCAGCGAGTTGCCGCGGAAGATGTCGGCGAACCGGGACGAGATCACGGCGTGGAAACCGTAGTTCTGCAGCGCCCAGACCGCATGCTCACGGGAGGAACCGGTGCCGAACTCGGGGCCGGCCACCAGGACGGTGGCTCCCTGCCGCTCCGGCTGGTTGAGGATGAACGACTCGTCCTTGCGCCAGGCCTCGAACAGCCCGTCCTCGAAACCGGAACGGGTGACCTTCTTCAGCCAGTGGGCCGGGATGATCTGGTCGGTGTCGACGTTGCTGCGGCGCAGCGGGACGGCCCGGCCGGTGTGGGTGGTGAACTTCTCCATGCTGCTCAGGCCTCCACAGCGACGTTGGACGAGAGATCGGCGGGCGCGGCCAGCCGGCCCAGGACGGCGGTGGCGGCGGCGACCTGCGGGGAGACCAGGTGGGTGCGGCCACCCTTGCCCTGGCGGCCCTCGAAGTTGCGGTTCGAGGTGGAGGCGCAGCGCTCGCCGGGGGCCAGCTGGTCGGGGTTCATGCCCAGGCACATCGAGCAGCCCGCGTGGCGCCACTCGGCGCCGGCGGCGGTGAACACCTTGTCCAGGCCCTCCTCGACGGCCTGCAGGGCGACCCGCACCGAGCCGGGGACGACCAGCATCCGCACGCCCTCGGCGACGGTGCGGCCGTCCAGGATGGCCGCGGCGGCCCGCAGGTCCTCGATCCGGCCGTTGGTGCAGGAGCCGACGAAGACGGCGTCGACCTTGACCTCGCGCAGCGGGGTGCCGGCCTCCAGGCCCATGTACTTCAGGGCGTTCTCGGCGGCGGTCCGCTCCTGCGGGTCGGCGAAGGAGGCCGGGTCCGGCACGTCGGCGCCGAGCGGGGCGCCCTGGCCCGGGTTGGTTCCCCAGGTGACAAACGGGGTCAGCCGGGCCGCGTCGATGAAGATCTCGTGGTCGAAGACCGCGTCCTCGTCGGTGCCCAGGGTCTTCCAGTACTCGACCGCGGCGTCCCAGTCCTCGCCCTTCGGGGCGTGCGGGCGGCCCTCCAGGTAGTCGAAGGTGGTCTGGTCCGGGGCGATCATGCCAGCCCGGGCACCCGCCTCGATGGACATGTTGCAGATGGTCATCCGGGCCTCCATGGAGAGGCTGCGGATGGCCGAGCCGCGGTACTCCAGGACGTAGCCCTGGCCGCCGCCGGTGCCGATCTTGGTGATGATCGCCAGGATGAGGTCCTTGGCGGTCACGCCCTCGGGCAGCTCGCCCTCGACGGTGATCGCCATGGTCTTGAACGGAGCCAGCGGCAGCGTCTGGGTGGCCAGCACGTGCTCCACCTGGCTGGTGCCGATGCCGAACGCCAGCGCGCCGAACGCGCCGTGGGTGGAGGTGTGGGAGTCGCCGCAGACCACGGTGGTGCCGGGCTGGGTCAGGCCCAGCTGCGGGCCGACCACGTGCACGACACCCTGCTCGACGTCGCCGAGCGAGTGGATCCGGACGCCGAACTCGGCGGCGTTGCGGCGCAGCGTCTCCAGCTGCACCCGCGACACGGGGTCCGCGATGGGCTTGTCGATGTCCAGGGTGGGGGTGTTGTGGTCCTCGGTGGCGATCGTCAGATCGGTCCGGCGGACCTTGCGCCCGGCCAGCCGGAGGCCGTCGAAGGCCTGCGGGCTGGTCACCTCGTGGAGCAGGTGCAGGTCGATGAAGAGCAGGTCGGGCTCGCCCTCCGCGCGCCGCACGACGTGGTCGTCCCAGACCTTCTCTGCGAGTGTCCGTCCCATCGGATTCCCTCCAGCCGGCCGCGTTGCCGGCCTTCTCGTGTCGTCGAGGTCAGTGCTTTCGCCGCCCTGTGAGGCTCGCGTCGCGCGACCTGCACTCCGGATCGGTGTCCACGATGCGGACGGCCTGTTGGGGCCGCATCCTGGATGTCTCCCGGGCTGCTGCCTCCAGGGTGGCCCTTTTCGCGGAAGATTGAACTTGCGTCTCGCGGAATGAGACTGCAGTCTTAGGGCATGGACAACTCTAGCGGCGTCGGCGTTCTCGACAAGGCCGCTCTGGTGCTCAGCGCACTGGAGTCGGGCCCCGCCACGTTGGCGGGGCTGGTCGCCGCCACCGGTCTGGCGCGGCCCACGGCCCACAGACTCGCCGTCGCACTCGAACACCACCGACTGGTCACCAGGGACATGCAGGGCCGGTTCATCCTCGGCCCCCGTCTCTCCGAACTCTCCGCCGCGGCGGGCGAGGACCGGCTGCTCGCCACCGCGGGCCCGGTCCTGACCCACCTGCGCGACGTCACCGGCGAGAGCGCACAGCTCTACCGCCGCCAGGGCGAGATGCGGATCTGCGTAGCCGCCGCCGAGCGGCTCTCCGGCCTGCGGGACACCGTCCCGGTCGGCAGCACCCTGCCGATGAAGGCCGGCTCGGCCGCCCAGGTCCTGCTGGCCTGGGAGGAGCCCGAGCGCCTCCACCGCGGCCTCCAGGGCGCCCGCTTCACCGCCACCGCACTGAGCGGCGTCCGCCGCCGCGGCTGGGCCCAGTCGATCGGCGAACGCGAACCGGGCGTGGCGTCCGTCTCCGCGCCGGTGCGCGGCCCCTCCAACCGCGTGGTGGCCGCCGTCTCCGTCTCCGGCCCGATCGAGCGCCTGACCCGCCACCCGGGCCGGCTGCACGCCCAGGCCATCATCGAGGCCGCCAACCGTCTCACCGAGGCCCTGCGCCGCGGCTGACCACTTCCCCGCCGACACCGAAAAAGGGCCCCGCGCACCGGAGTGCGCGGGGCCCTTTTTCGGCAATGTCCCCGGGAAATGCAAAAAAGCCCCGGAGGACCGGGGCTTCGTTTATCCATCTGGCTGGGGTACCAGGACTCGAACCTAGACTAAATGAACCAGAATCACTCGTGCTGCCAATTACACCATACCCCAACAAAGCAATCGGCCGATGGGCGCGCCTTCGAGGAGGACACAGCCACCGGCTTCGTGCTCTGGTACCCCCGACCGGATTCGAACCGGCGCTACTGCCGTGAGAGGGCAGCGTGCTAGGCCGCTACACAACGGGGGCTTCCTGGCGATCCCTTGCGGGATCAGTACCCCCGACCGGATTCGAACCGGCGCTACTGCCGTGAGAGGGCAGCGTGCTAGGCCGCTACACAACGGGGGCTTTCCAGGTGATCCCTTGCGGGATCAGTACCCCCGACCGGATTCGAACCGGCGCTACTGCCGTGAGAGGGCAGCGTGCTAGGCCGCTACACAACGGGGGCTTGATCTTCATTTGTACTGCTGGGTACTGCTTGTACTGCGCTGGGGTACCAGGACTCGAACCTAGACTAAATGAACCAGAATCACTCGTGCTGCCAATTACACCATACCCCACCAGAGTTGAACCCTTGCGGGCCCTTCTCAGGCGTTGCGCCTCTCGTTCGGAACCGGCGGGGGTTTCGCTCCCTCGTCCGTTCCCTCCCGGGCGGCGCAGAAAGAACATTACCCGACGTCTGCCCCGGCTCCAAAATCGATAACCCCAGGCAGCGGCCGGGGGGGGGGGGGGGGGGGGGGGGGGGGGGGGGGGGGGGGGGGGGGGGGGGGGGGGGGGGGGGGGGGGGGGGGGGGGGGGGGGGGGGGGGGGG
>NZ_JBVJCO010000076.1:0-19748 GCF_055588525.1 Kitasatospora sp. NPDC041988 | reverse complement strand
GAACTCCTCGGGCTGCCCACCGACGAGCCCTCGATCAACGTCACCCGCTCCCGCCTGGGACGACTCGTCCGCCAGGGAGTCCTCGAGCAACCCGACCGCGGCCGCTACCAGAAACGGACTTAACGTCCTCTGAGTTCCCAAGGCGAGGTTCAGCAAAGGCGGTCGAAGATCAGAACGGAACCGACAGACCGGAGTCGCGCAGGCGGGCCAGAGCAACGGACATGCACTGCTGAACAGTCCTCCCGTCGGCTCGCATCCCATGCGCCAACGGGCCGCCGCTGGCGGCGAACGTCCACGCTGGCGCGTTGTCGGCCAGTCTCTCGGCGTCCATCCTGATCATGGCGTTCACACCCTGCTCGCCCAGCCACTCCAAGATCAGAAGCGTCACGTCCTCGACGCCACGTTCCTCATCGATCTTGGGCCAACGGCCTCGGTTCCCAGTCATCACCCCGACTCTATCGAGGCTCCGGAGGTGGTCCAGGGGCCCCGACAAGTTCAGAGAAGCATGTGTTCGATGCCCGGTACTGATCGTGGGACCAGGCGAACGCCATCGCCTGGAAGAGATCCGCGAGAACCTCCACGCCAGGATCGCCGAAGCCGAACGCGAAGGATGGCTGGGCGACGTCGAGCAACTGACCGTCAGCCTCGCGGCCACCGATGACAAGATCGCCCAGATTGACTCCAATGAGCGACGACGGAACTCGCCGGTGTTCGTAGGCATGCCACGATCAGCCAACTGGTAGTTCGGAACGCCGAGAACCGGGACCAGACCGGTTGACTTCAATACAGCCGGACGTGAGTCAACCTCTGCGGCAGTAGTTCGGAGAAGGTGTGTCGGGTATTTCCGTAGTTCAGAGTGTCCGGTGCCACCCCTGACCTACGCTGATCGGGTTACTCCCCAGGCGCCTGCTCGGGTTCAAGGGCGGCGCTCTCTACGGTGCCAGCATGGCGTCGATGCAATTGCCTCTCCCGCTTCCCGTCAGCACGACCCCTCTGGTGACCGATTGGATCAGTTCCTGTTCCATGCTCGGCGCGGCCATTGGGACAGTCGCCGCCTTCATCACCGGCTTCATTCTCCTCCGGCAGGAGGTGTCCCGGGATCGCACGCAGAAGGCTATTGAACGTCGAGGGCAGGCTCGGCTCGTCCACGGATACGCAATGTGGCAAGAGGCCGTGAGACTGGGGCCCACCTGGATCCGCGAGGGGTACGCCTACGTGATCGAGAACAACAGTGACGAGCCGATCTACGAGGTAGAGATTCCCCGCGACATTGAAGACACAGCAACCCGATACGTCATGATCGTCGCCAAAGGCAAGCAGATCCAGCCGATGACGGACAGCGAAGTCACATCCCTCGGGCTGGCCGATGAAACGGACACAACGCGCGATGACCTGGCCACCACAGGACTCGATGTCAGCCCAATTGTCTTCTCCTTCACCGACGCGGCGACTGTCCGCTGGACGCGGGACGCGAACGGCCGGCTGAGCGAAAGCGGCTAGTTCGGAGAAGGCAAGTCAGGCAAGTACTCCGGAGCGAACTTGCCTGACTGACATCCAAGGGTCTGTCAGGCAAGTTCGTGGTCTCGGTGCCATCGCGCGCAGTCGGCAGCCCAGTCGACTCGGGTCCGTTGGAGTGCTTGGTACAGCCGCTCGGCAGGCACCTCGAAGGCGCGTTCGTGCTCAGGCTTTCGGATGGTGATCCGCCGGCGTAGCGAGGTCGTGTCGGACATTCAGCAAGACCGCCGTCGTCGTCATCACCGCGAAGTCCGCCGGGCGCAGGGTCTTCGGCCTCGCCACCGCAGGCGTCCGTCTCGCTTGACCTCTTGCGCGTCAGTCCGGCAGCCAGTGCAGCTCGTGCGCCAGGGTTTTGGCGACGGAACGGATGCGGCGGTGTAGCGGCGACTGCTCGCGTGGGAGGACCAGGTGGATCGTCAGGCTGGGCGCGCCCCGCAGCGGTCGCCAGGTGAGACCGGCCGGTTGTGCCGTGGCCGCGGCTTCTCCGGCCGGGGCGAGGGTGACCCCATCGCGCAGGTCGCGCTGAGACATGTCGAAAGAGACTGCGGGCGTGTGGAATCGGGGGTGTGGTCGGGTGTCTCGGAACAGTGCGGACAGCTGATCGTGGATCACGGGGTTGGCCGCACGGTCCGGGAGTCGCAGCGGATACGCGGCCGCGTCGGCGATCTCGATCTCCGGGTGTTCGGCCAGCGGATGGTGCTGCGCCAGCTGGACCCCGATGCGCGCACGCCGCAGCAGGAACCGGCGCACGCCACGGCCCGGTTGTTCACCGCGGGTGATCCCGGCATCGATGCGGCCGTCGGCGACTGCGGGGGAGATCTCCGGTGTCGCCATCGGGACCGCGCCGACCTTGAGTCCGCTGTTGCCGCGAATCAGCCTGTCCACCAGGGCCGGTGCCGTCTCGGCCCCGGCGCTGAGGCTGTATCCGATGCGCAGCGTGCCCAGTTCACCGGCCGCCGCGCTCCGGGCGGTGTCCCATGCCCGGTCCAGCGCTGCCAGCGCGGGCGGCGCGGACTCCGCCAAAGCCGCACCGGCGGTAGTCAATACGACGCTACGCGTGTTGCGGACCAGCAGGGCCGTACCGAGTTCCGCCTCCAATCGGCGCATCCGGGCGCTGAGTGCGGGCTGTGCGATACCGATCCGTGCGGCCGCGCGGGTGAAGTTCAACTCCTGTGCCAGCACCAGGAAGTACCGCAGGCTCACCGTATCCGGCGCCACGTGCCCTCCCTGCCGATTGATAACGATCCGTTCTGAGCCTATCCCCTACCGGTCTTTCCCTCGACCGCACATCAAGCCCTAACCTGCGCATGCCGGGATCGATCTGAGTGTCAATTCGACGTCAGACGTGTCCGGCCGAACACAGGAGGTTTCCATGGCCAAGGGCTACTGGGTCAGTGTCTACCCCGCCATTTCCGACCCTGAGATGCTGACTGCCTACAACACGCTGGCGGGTCCGGCTGTCCGGGCTGCGGGCGGGCGCCTCCTGTCCCGTGGCGGTCGAGTCGTCGCCCACGAAGCCGGAATCACGCAACGCGTCGTTCTGATCGAGTTCGACAGCTTTGAACAGGCCGTCGCGGCATACGAGAGCGAGGCATACCAGAAGGCGCTGGTGGCCCTCCCCGACGGCTTCGAGCGCGACTTCCGCATCATCGAAGGCATCGACTGACCGGCGGGCCCAGCCATCGCTGAGCATCCGTCACCTGGAACCGGGCGGGCTCCTTACCACCAACTCATCCCATGGGAGCCCGACTTGCTGTACCCACTCCCCGAGATCCTCGCCAACCTGCCACGCCGCCGGCTCGGCCACCAGGGGTGGATGGCCGCCTGGAGCACGCGGTCAGCCTCCAGGGGTTCTACCGTCCGACCTCCGAGTCGGCCGACGCCTTGGCGGAGGTCATGGGCAACGCCGGCCCCTGACACCGATCCCGGCCGCCGGTTGGTCAGTCATGCGTTCCATGCTCGTCCGTAACGGCCCGGGCTCGCCGCTGATCTATCGCCTCGACGTGACGTCATGGCGGTGTCGGGTCAGGTCACCACCTCCTGCCGATGGATCAGCTCAGGGCGCTAGAGTGAGAAGCCGGGGGAGAGGAGTGGCCATGGGGGCACAGGAACTGCCACGCGTGTACCGGGCGAACCAGCGGAAGACGAATGCGGCCCTGATCACCATGGGTTGCATGACGATCGGACTCGAGGTCACGATGTGGGCCGAGGAGCTCTTCCCCAACTGGGTGAGGCTGCTGGTGAGCGCGGCGGCACTGTTGTGGATCGTGGTCGTGGCTGTTTCCGTTCCGCGGTCCGGCACCTCGGTGGACCGCACCGGTATCCAGATCCACGGGCCGGTGCGGACGCGCCGGCTGGCCTGGGCGGAGATCGAGGACATCAGGGCCAAGCCCCTGCCGCTGGCGGCCGGCAATCCGCTCATGCCGGACATGATCGCGTACGCCTACCTGTCCGGCGGCCGGCGCGTACTGCTCATGCACGTCAACGATCTCCACCTCGGCTCGCGCTTCCAGTTCGACTGGGAGATCGGCGTCCTGCGCGCCGCCTGGACCGAGCTGCGCGGCTCGGACCCGATGACGGGCGCCCTGTCCGCCTGACCGTCGGGAGACCGGCGCCACGCCCCCGACGGTGGCGGCGCCGCATCGAGCGATGTTTTCGCTGCCACTACCATCAGCGCATGGATGCCGCCCCCCACATCGGGTGCGGGACCGGCGCGCAGTGGCGCGCCCTGCGGGTGAGGGCCGGGCAGAGGGAGACCGCGAGGGCCCGCGACCAGGGGCGTCAGGCGTCCGGGTTGGTGCCCTGCTGGACCCGCTTGATCCGCTCCGCCTGGAGCGCGGTGAACTGCTGCAGCGTCTTGTGGTCGCGCTCGTCCTCGTCCAGCTCGATCAGGACCACGACGGTGCCGATCCGCAGCGCCATGGCCGAGGCGACGACCCCACTTGCGGAGTCACTCGACTCGGCGGGCTGCTCGAAGCCCTGCGACTGCTCGGCCGCCGCCTTCACGTCGATCCGGTGCGCCTTGCTGTTGCCCTTCTCCATCGACGTCACCATCGCGTCGAAGGCGGGGCCGGCGTTCTCCACGGTGTCGAAGGTCAGCATGGTGAAGCGGATGTCGTTGTCGGTGTTGGAAGCCAACTCGTAGCGGACGGTGCCGCCCAGCTGGAGACCTGAGCAGCTGATCGACAGTTTCCTCCGGCAGGTACTGGCCGCCTCGGCCTGCGCGATGGTCTGCGGCGGCTTCGCACCGGAGGCGAGCCGCCACCCCGAGGGGAGCGAGGCCGGGCTCGGCAGCGCGTCCTGCACCTGGTCGGGATTCGACAGCACGACCCCGGCCCTGAACGCCGCTCCGCCGCCGTCGGAACTGCACGCGCCCGTCCCCAGGGCGAGCGCGGCGACCGTCCCCGCCAGTGCGAGACTGCGCCCGTGCCGCTTCATCTTTTCCATCGTGATGCCCCCGTTCCGTTCTTCACCTCGAAGATCAGCAGCGGACATCAAACCACATGATCACCTGGTGGTTCTGACTGTCCATCCGTGCCGGGCCGGGGCCCTGATCGGGCCGAGCGGACCGCCGCCAAGGTTGCCCGGGACGCTTCGACGAGCATCCGCGAAAAGCGGTTGGGCGGGGCGACCCCGGCTGGTAGCGTTCGGTCGACCGTGAAGCCGTCATCAGGAGGTGAGACCCGTGAACGCTGTGTCCCATGGGTGCTCCCCCTTTTCCTTCATGGTCGGGCGACTGACGTAGGTGTCGCCGGGAGCGCCTGAACGCAAGGCTTTCCCGAAAGGCAGACACCTATGAATACTGTGCATTTCACTGCGGGCGCGGGCGAGCCCCCGGCCGTGGTCACGCGGGTCGCGGAACAGCAGTGGCACGCTCTGGCCGACGACCAGGTGGTCGGCTGCGGCGACGTTTCACGCAGGCCCGACGGGCGGACCTTCCTGAGCATCGACGCGTGGCACGGCGCGGTCTTCGACCGACTCGCCGAGGCGATGCTCGCCGACCTGCCGAGGCCGCTGTACACGGTGGTCGACGAGGCTGACGTCGACTCGACGTCCAGCTGGGAGCGGGTCGGTTTCACGGTCCGGCGCCGCGAGTGGGAGTACGTCGTGCCCACCGACCCGAAGGTCACGGGGCTCGACGCGGTGCGACCGCCGTCGGGCGTGACGATCGTGCCCGCCGGCGAGGCGCTGGAGGGCCCGCTGCGCGCGTTGGACCGCGCCGTTCGCGCGGAGGTCGAGGCCACCGTCGGCTGGCAGGCGATGCCGGCCGAGGTGTTGCCCCACCCGCACGGGACCACCCTGCCGGACCCGTCGAAGTACGCGGTGGCAGCGCGGTCGGGCCAGTACGTCGGCCTGGTCAGGCTGGCGACGGCGACCCGACGGCCACGGATCGGGCTGATCGCGGTCCGGGCCGGCCAGCACCGCGGCGGCATCGGCCGGGCTTTGCTGGCCCACGTGCTGGGTTCGCTGCACCGCTCCGGGACCGAAGCGGCGTCGGCCGAGGTGAACGAATCCAACGAGGCGGCGACGGCGCTGTTCGAGGGCGTCGGCGCCCGGCGCACGGGCAGCAACCTGGAGCTGGTGTGCCACTGACGCTCCACCACATCACCACCGACCGAAGAACTGGGAGAAGCATGGCAAGAACAGCAGGGGGCCTCGAAGTCGAAGGCACCGTCGTCGAGTGTCTGCGCAACGCCACCTTCAGGGTGGAGCTCCAGAACGGGCACAAGGTGCTCGCGCACATCAGCGGGAAGATCCGGAAGAACTACATCAAGATCCTGCCGTACGACCGGGTGCTCGTGGAGCTCAGCTCGTACGACCTCACCCGTGGCCGGATCCTCTACCGATACCGGTCGTAGTGGCGGGCTGGGCATAGTGGCGGGCTGGGCGTGCCGAATCCGGAAAGGGCGTTCTCCGACCCGGATGTGACTGTCGGCCGTCTCGCCCGCGCAGCCCTGCGGACAGGCTCTACCACGCCTCCTCCGCCGCCGATCACGTGCGCCCCGGCTCCGAAGCCTGGCGCAAGAGGCCGTCCGCCCTACCGGGGCGGTTCGAAGACCAAGTCGGCCGCTCGGGCCAGGACTTCGGCCCGGGTGCGGCCCTCGTGGTCGGCGGCGAGGGAGTGGTGGCCGATCGCCACGCAGAAGGCGATCAGGCTGCGGGCCTCGACCTCGTCGGGGTCGGGGCAGATGGTGCCGATCGTCTCTCGCAGCAGGGCCATGCGCCGGTTGTCCACCCGGCGCAGGCGCTCGGCGACGACTCCGTCGCGCCGGGCCCAGTCACGGACGGCGAGGTCGATGGGGCGCAGGCGGTCGTTGGAGAAGGTGAGCATGCCCGCGCGCCGGGCCTTGGTCCTCGGGTCGCCGCCCTCGCGCTCGACGCGGTCGATCACCTCGTCGGTGCTCTCCCGTTCCCAGGTGTCCAGCATCGCCTCCAACAGCGCGTCGCGGTCGGCGAAGTACCCGTAGAACCCGCCCTTGGTGACGCCGAGCCGCTTGGCCAGCGCCTCGATCCTGACGGCGTCCGGGCCGCCGTCGGCCAGGGCCTGCAGGCCTTCCTCGACCCATCGGTCGCGCGGTGTGCGAGCAGCGCCCACGGTGTGTCCCACCTCACTCGTCGCCCGGATATACGCAACCGTATATCCGGGTCTAGCCTCGTCTTGTACGCAAGCGTATAAAACGGGGGCGGCAAGCGGCGCCCCGAGTGGGAAAGGCGGCACCGGCCATGAGACTTCCTCTCGCAGCCCACACCGATCAGCCGTGGCGGGTCCACGAGCTGACCCGCGACTTCCGGATCGAGGACGTGTGGTCCTACCGCACCCCCGGCGCCGGGCCGGATGACTTCCCCCTGATGCTCGCCGCGATGCGGGCGCGCGCCGGATTCACCAGGCAGCCGCTGCCGGTCCGGTTCCTGTTCGCGGTGCGCTGGAAGCTCGGCGCCCTGTTCGGCTGGGACAAGCCCACGGCGGGGCTCGGCAAGCGGGTCCCGTCGCTGCGCGACCGCCTGCCGCGCGACCTCCACGAGACCGTGGACGGCTCCGACTCCGGCGGGATGCCGCTCACCCCCGTGTACCAGCTCGACAACGAGTCCGTCCGCGAACTGGCGAACGAGACCGTCCACACCCTCATGCACCTGGGGTGGGTGCCGACCGGCGATGGCGGCCACGAACTGCGGATGGCGGTCTTGGTCAAGCCCAACGGCCGGTTCGGACGGCTGTACATGGCGTGCATCGCACCGTTCCGCCACCTGATCATCTACCCGTCGCTGACCCGCCAGTGGGAGCGCGCCTGGCGGGACCGCGACCTCCTCCTCCCCGAGGGCGCCGGCCCTCAGCGGTGAGCGCGGCGCCGGTCAGGACGGATCGCCACTTCCGGCCAGGGCCGCCATCGGCCGGGATGACCGGGTGGAACTTCGCGTCGTTCTGTCGGCCACACCGCTCCTGCGAGGCGCCGGATACCGGCTACTGAGCCGAAGGGCCCCGGAGTTCGAGTGCCGGCCGCGCGCACGGAACGGCGGGCGGTGAGGGGCCTCACCTCCCGGCCGTCTCCTCGACCACCACGCCACCCGGGGAGTACGGCTCCAGGTCGCGGAAGAACCGCGCCGCGTCGATGACGGCCTCCGGCGGGTGGACGCCCGGGCGGCGTGCCGTGCCGTCCAGCACCTGGGCGAGGCCGAGGGTCAACGGGACGCCGGTGGCCAGGGCCATGTCGGCGAGCAGGCGCGGCGGGTCCTCTGCGGGGTGGGCGAGGACGGTGAGCGGGCGGCCGTCGCGCAGGCCGGTGGCGGCGGCGAAGAACGGCGGCAGGCGGCCCGGGCCGCGGAACCCGGCCGCCCGGACGCCCGCGGTCAGCGCGCGACCGAGCGGGGGGCCGGTCAGCAGGGACGCGGCGGACTCGTTGTCCAGCCGGCCGCGGTCCAGGTCACGGCGCAGCCCGTCCAGGAAGGCGACGGTGCCCCGGGTGACCACCATCAGGCAGGCCGCGTTCCCGGTGGGGGCGAGGCTGCGGCCCAGGGTGACCGGCTCGGGGTGGCCGACGGTGTAGGCCGTCCCGGCGCGGCCGCCCGGCAGGGCGAGCGTGACCGGCCGCAGCGGGGGCCGCCGCACCAGCTCCCCCTGCTCGACAACGGCGACGGTGCCGCTGATCTGCTCCATCCAGTGGACGGCGGCGGCCCCCACGTCTCCCGGCTCCTCGCCGGTGTCGGGGACGTCCACCGGCCAGGCCGTGTAGAGGTCGTGGACGGTGTCGAGCCGCTCCGCCGCCAGCGCGGCGAGCAGGTTGGAGATGCCGGGGCTGGCGCCCATGCCGAGCACGGCAGTGACGCCCGACCGCCGTGCCTCGCCGTCCAGTTCGAGCATCCGGACGGTCGGCTCCCAGTCGTCGCAGAGGTCCAGGTAGTGCGTTCGGGAGCGGATGGCGGCCGTGAGCACGGTCGGGCCGAACCGGTAGTAGGGGCCGACGGTGTTGAGCACCACGTCGGCGGCGCCGAGCGCTTTTTCGAGCTCCGCCTCGTCCGTGACGTCGATCCGACGTGCGGACAGCCGTGGTGTGCCGAGGCCGAGTTCGGCGGTGAGTCGAAGCGCCGCACCCACGTCGCGGTCGCCGACGACGACTTCGCGGACGCCGGGAAGCGCGACGGCCGCTCGGACGGCGGCGGCGCCCATGGCTCCGGCGCCCCCCAGTGCGAGGATCCTCATCGGGGCCCCGCGGTCGGAGGAACGGCCGCGACATAGCGCCGGAGGTCGTCGAGATAGCCGTCGGCGTAGATCGAGCGGGGTGCGGCGAGCATGGTGAGCAGGCCCCGGATCTCGTCGTCCTCGACCTCGGGCCGCACCAGGTTGTGGTTGGCGTCCGCATGCCGGACGACGGTCAACTGGCCGGGCCCGGTGAGGAGTCGGCGGTAGCCGGTCTCGGTGTCGGCGACGTCGACGTTGCGGTCCCGGCCGCCGAGCACCAGCAGGACGGGCACCTTGAGCACGGCCAGGTCGGCGGTGGCGTCGGCGGTGTGGTTCCTGCCGATGAACCGCCACCGCCCGGGCGTCAGGTCACCGAGGTCGGAGCCGACGGCGGCCCGCGCCTGCTCGTAGGTCGCGCCCTGGCGCAGTTGCTCGTTGACCCGCTCCCGGCGGGCGAGTTCGGCGTCGATGCGGCTCTGCGGTGCGTGGTCGTGGGCGAGTTCGGCGAGCAGGTTGTAGCGGCCCTGCCGGAGCCAGTTGAGGGCCGGGGAGACGGCGATCACGAACCGGACCTCGGGCACCCGGTTGGCCACCTTGGGCAGCACCCAGCCGGCCTGGCTGATGCCCCAGAGGCCGATCCGGCCGGGGTCGATGCCGGGCCGGGTCTTGGCCCAGGCGATGGCGGCGGCGGCTTCGGCGGCCCGGTCGTCCATGCTCTGGTCGAGCCAGTCCCCGGGGGCGCCGCCGACACCGGGCTTGTTCCAGGAGAGCGAGGCGTAGCCGGCCTTGGCGAGGGCCTCCCAGATCGGACGGTAGAAGGTGTCGCGGGTGGCGTCGGCAGGCCCGTCGCCGTGGACGAAGACGATCAGGCCGAACGGCCCTTCGCCGCCCTCGGGCCGGGCGAGCACGCCGTCCAGCGGCTGGGCGCCACCGGTGATGGTGACGCGTTGTTCGCGCAGGTCGTAGCTGTGCTGGTAGGCCACCCAGCCGCCTGCGGCACCGGCCGACAGGGCCAGCGCGAGCAGGGATCCGAGCAGGCGCCGGAGCCAGGTGCGGGGTGTCCCTCGTGCCATCTCGCCACCATATCTATCGCAATCGAAACTATCGTTCTTCTCTCGATAGTTTTGAGCGTACTACACTCCCGGGAGGAAGGGAGCGGCATGATGACGGAGGAACTGCGGGCCGACGTCCCCACCAGGACACTGGTGGAGGGGCTGGTCCGGGCGGACGGCACGGTGGACGCGGGCGAGCTGTACGAGGTGGCGGGCGCGCTCGGGATGTCCGACCAGCAGGTGCGGCTCTGCATCAAACGGATGGCGGCGGACGGCCTGCTGGTCCAGGACGGCCGCGGCCGGCGCGCCGTGCTGCGGGAGACGGCCGAGGCCCAGCGGGCGGCCGACCCCGAGGTCGACTTCGTCCGGCACATGTACGCCCAGGACGCCGGGCTCGCCCCCTGGGACGGCAGCTGGCACCTCGCCGCCTTCGCCGTGCCCGAGCCCGCCCGCCAGGCCCGGGACGCACTGCGCGAGGCACTGGTCCGGCTGGGCGGCGCGGCCGTCCAGGGCGGTGTCTACGCCTGCGCCAACGCGTGGGAACCGTACGTCGAGGCGGAGGCCGACCGGCTCGGCGTCCGCGCCCGTCTCACCCTCCTGACCAGCACCGACCTGCGGATCGGCGGCGAGTCGGACCCGATCGCCCTGGCCCGCCGGCTCTGGCCGCTGGACGAACTCGCCGACGGGCACCGCCGGCTGGCGGCCGTCGCACGCGCGCGGCTGGCCCGGCTGACCGCCGGCACTCCCCCGGGGCTCCCGGGCCGGACCGAACGCCTCGCCATCACGGTCGAGTTGGCCGCCGAGTTCACCCGGGCGACGGCCCTCGACCCGCTGCTTCCTCCGGAGCTGCTGCCCCGGCCCTGGCCCGGCGCCCAAGCGCGCGCGCTGACGGCGGACTGCTGGCGGCTGCTGCTCCGCGCCGAACGGTCCGACCCCGCGCCCGGACCCCGCCTCTTCCACCGTTACGACGAGGTGGTTCGCGAGATCACCGGCACCGGGGGCCCGGCCGGGGGCGGAGCCGGCTGATCCCGGGCCACGCCCGATGCCGGGCCTCGCCTGATGCCGGGGGTACGCCCGATGCCGGGGGCACGACAGCGGCCGCCCCCATGCCGTTTCGGGTGTGGGGGCGGCCGCCGTGCCGGACGGGCCGGGTGGGCAGTGCCGGTGCCGGTGCCGGGCCGGCCGGCTGTCGACGCGTCAGCCGGAGGGCAGGACCACCCGGCTCAGAACTGCTCCACCCAGTACGGCTCGACGGTCATCCAGCCGTTGCCCGTGGCCCCGTTGAGCCGGCCGGAGCTGGTCCGGGCCAGGGTGTACCAGGACTCCACGTAGTCCGGGTCGTCGGTCCACCAGGAGGTGGGCAGGGCGCCGAGCACCGCGTTGACGAGCGGTATGTAGGCGCCCTGGTCGGCGATGGTGAGCAGGACGGCGGCGACGGCCTGGGCCAGGGCCAGGTAGTTGGTGTCGCCGTCGTCCTCCATCAGGACCACGTCGGCCAGGTTGTACTTGTAGTTCGACCAGTTCACCAGGATCTGGTTCGGGTAGTACACCGTGCCGTCGTAGCGCAGGTAGGGCATGGCGACCGAGTCCACCCGGACCTTGCCGTCCTGCCCGAATCCGGTGACCAGGCCGAACATCTCGGCCGCGCCCTTGAACCAGGGCTCCTGGTCGTCGGACACCTCGATGCTGTCGATCTTGGTGGCCCACCAGCCGCCCGCGGCCTGTGCACCGGCGAGGCCCCGTGCGGCGAACTCCCGGCCCAGCACCTCGGCGCCGGCCGCCATCGCCTTCGCGGTGTCGATGTCGACCAGGTAGACCGGCTGCCCCGGGACCCGGGTGGCGTCGAGCGTGTGGACGCGCCCCGCGGTGTCGTAGGCCCGGACGGTGCGGGCGTGGTCGTCGGCCACGGCGGTGGCCACCAGCGGCGTGGCGCCGGCGTCGAGAGCGGCCCGCATCGACGGATCGGCCAACTGGACGCGCAGCAGCGGGCCGACACCCGCGTCGAGGCCCTTCGCCGTAGCGATCTTACGGTCGGCGGCGGCCGCGGTCTCGGCGAGGGCATGAGCGGCGGGCGTGCCGGCGGCGGCGAGCGGGGCGAGCTCGGTGCCGGCGGACTCGGCCGCGGACCGCACCTGGGAGCGCCAGGCGGGGTCGGCGAGGGATCTGGCCAGGTCACGGGCGACCTGGTCCTCGATCGTGGCGACCCGGCCAACGGATTGCGGGGCCGGGGCGGGGGCGGGGGCGGGCGCCGGAGCGGCCGCGGCCTGGCCGGCCGCCAGGGCGGCAAGCGACAGGGTCGCGACCGCGACGGTGACGCGGCGTAAACGGGAGAGCGCCATGCGGGTGTCCTCCTGAAGCGGAAGGTGAAGGGAACGAACCGACCCCGCCTACGACGAAGCCATGTCAAGTAAAGTCACCAGCCGACCGACCATCAAGAAGTGGGGCGGAGAACACTTTCCGTCGCCCGACCGGCAGGCCGGCGTCCGGCCAGGGGCGCCCCCGAACCACCCACCGAAACGCCCCCGAACCACTCGCCGAATCACCTCAAGAAGAAATTGGATTCCTGGAGTCGCATTAGATAGCCTTCGAACGTGAGGCTGACCAAGAGCTCCGACATCGCCCTCCGCATCGCCATGCGGCTGGCCGTCCTCGACGAGGACGCCAACCCGACCACCCGCGAGGTGGCCGAGGCGGTCGGCGTGCCGTACACGCACGCGGCCAAGGTGGTCAGCCGGCTCCAGCACCTCGGCGTGGTGGAGGCCCGGCGGGGGCGCGGCGGGGGCCTGGTCCTCACCTTCGCCGGCCGGACCGGCTCGCTCGGGCTGCTGCTGCGCGAGCTGGAGGGCGTCGGCGACGTGGTCGGCTGCGAGGACGAGCCGCCCTGTCCGCTGCGGGCCGCATGCCGGCTGCGCGGAGCGCTGCGCACGGCACAGGAGGCGTTCTTCGCGGCGCTCGATCCGCTCTCCATCGGCGACCTGGTCGCCTCCCCCACCGGGCCGGTACTGCTGAGCCTCTCCGGCAGACCCACCGACTGATCCCCTCGACCCCGCGACGCCCTCCCGCCCCCACACCGGCACCTCGCCGCTGCCCACCTCCGCACGACCAAAAATACGACTCTCAGATACCACTTTGGAGCGAGCCCGATGCTGTCCGCCAAGTCCGCCGAGGTCATCGAAGCCACCCTGCCCGTCGTGGGCGGTGCGATCGGCGAGATCACGCCGCTCTTCTACGACAAGCTCTTCGCGGCCCACCCCGGGCTGCTGCGCGACCAGTTCAACCGGGGCAACCAGGCCAACCGCACCCAGCAGCAGGCGCTGGCCGGCTCGATAGCCGCGTTCGCCTCGGCCCTGATCGCCCACCCCGACCGGCGCCCTGACGCCATGCTCGCCCGGATCGCGCACAAGCACGTCTCGGTCGGCATCAGCAGCGACCAGTACCGGATCGTCCACCAGCACCTGTTCGCCGCCATCGTCGAGGTGCTGGGCGAGGCCGTGACACCGGAGGTCGCCGCCGCCTGGGACGAGGTGTACTGGCTGATGGCCAACGCGCTGATCGCCGTCGAGGACCGGCTGCGCGCGGAGTCCGCCGCCGCGCAGGGCGGTGACCCGGCCGGGCTCTGGCGCCCGTACACGGTGGTCGCCCGCTACCAGGAGACCGACGACGTGACCACGTACCTGGTCCGCCCGGCCGACGGCGGCCCGGTGCCGCCCTCCCGGCCCGGCCAGTACGTCTCGGTCCGCGCCACGATGGCGGACGGCGCCCGGCAGATCCGCCAGTACAGCCTCTCCGGAAACCCGGACGGCGCGCTCCAGTTCACCGTCAAGCGGGCAACGCCCGCGGCCGCCGGCGGACCGGCCGGCGAGGTCTCCAACCACCTGCACGACCACGTTCACGTCGGCGACGTCCTCGACATCGCCCCACCGCTCGGCGACATCACGCTGACCGACGGGGAAGGCGCCGACGGCCCGGTGCTGCTCGCCTCGGCCGGCATCGGCAACACCCCGATGACGGCGATGCTCGCCCACCTCGCGGCCACCGGATCCACCCGGACGGTGATCTCCGTCCACGGCGACCGCGACCAGCTCTCGCACGCCTTCCGCGCCGACCTCGGCCGGCTCACCGCCAAACTGCCCGGCGCCACCGCCCACGTCTTCTACGAGCAGCCGCTCGGCGACTGGCCGCGGGAGCGCACCGGCCTGGTCGACCTCTCGACGGTCACAGTCCCGGCCGGCACTACCGCGTACCTGTGCGGCCCGCTGCCCTTCCTGCGCTCGGTGCGCACCCAGCTGCTCGCGGCGGGCGTCCCGGCCGCGGCCATCCACTACGAGGTGTTCGGCCCCGACCTCTGGCTCGGCCAGGACGCCTGAGCGGCGACGATCCGCCCTCGCCCGCCGGCGCGGCAGCCCTCCCGCACGGCGCGGCACCCTCCCGCACGGCGGGCCCGCTCGGTAGCATCGCTGCCGCACGATCACCGGCGGGCCGGCCGACGGCTCCCCGACCACCGGCGTAGGGAGGGACGATGCGGGTCGCACTCTTCGCCACCTGCGTGAACGACGCGCTGTACCCGTCGACGGCGGTCGCCACCGTCCGCCTGCTGGAGCGGCTCGGGGTGGACGTCGACTTCCCGGCCGGGCAGAGCTGTTGCGGTCAGCCGCAGTTCAACACCGGCTACCGTCGGGCCTGCGAGCCGCTGGTGCGACGGACGGCCCGGGCGTTCGCCGGATACGACCACGTGGTGACCCCGTCCGGCTCCTGTGTGGCGATGGTCCGCGACAACTACCCGCGGATCGGGGCCAGGGCCGCCGCCGAGGGCCGTGGCACCCGACTCGCCCGTGTCGCCGCGCAACTCGTACCGCACGTGTACGAGTTGACCGAGTTCCTGACCGACGCGCTGGGCATCGAGGACGTCGGCGCCTACTTCCCGCACACGGTGACCTACCACCCGTCCTGTCACGGGCTGCGGGTGCTGGGCCTCGGCGACCGGCCCCGGCGACTGCTCCGGGCGGTCCGCGGGCTGGAGTTGGCGGAGCTGCCGGGCGCCGAGGAGTGCTGCGGCTTCGGCGGCACCTTCGCCGTGAAGAACCCGGCGGTCTCGGCGGCGATGGGCGAGGACAAGGTGCGCAGCGCCCTCTCCACCGGCGCCCAGGTGCTCTGCGGCGCCGACAACTCCTGCCTGCTGCACCTCGGCGGGATGCTGCGCCGCCGGGGCGGCGCGTTGCGTCCGCTGCACCTCGCCGAGATCCTGGCGAGCACCGAAGCCGAACCCTGGAGGGAGGGGGCCTGCCTTGCGGATCACGTCGGACCAGGCCCGATCCACAAGGCAGGCCCCCATTGAGCGGTGGCACCTTCCTCGGCCTGCCCGCCTTCCCGGAGGCCGCCGCCCGCGCGACCCGGGACGCGACGCTGCGCGCCAACCTACGGCACGCCACCCACACCATCCGCGACAAGCGGGCCCGTGCGGTGGCCGAGCTCGCGGACTGGGCCGAGCTGCGCGCCGCCGGCAAGGCGATCAAGGACCACACGCTGCGCCATCTCGACCGGTACCTCGTCCAGTTGGAGGAGGCCGTGACAGCGGCGGGTGGCACCGTGCACTGGGCCGCCGACGCGGACGAGGCCAACGCGATCGTGACCCGGCTGGTCCACGCGACCGGCGAGCGCGAAGTGGTCAAGGTCAAATCGATGGCCACCCAGGAGATCGGCCTGAACGAGGCGCTCGCCGCCGGGGGCATCACCGCGTACGAGACCGATCTCGCCGAGCTGATCGTGCAGTTGGGTGACGACCGGCCCTCGCACATCCTCGTCCCGGCGATCCACCGCAACCGCGCCGAGATCCGCGAGATCTTCGCCGGGCGGATGGCCTCATGGGGGCGCCCGGCACCCGAGGGGCTGACCGACACGCCCGCGGATCTCGCCGAGGCGGCCCGGCTGCACCTGCGCGAGAAGTTCCTCCGCGCCCAAGTGGCCGTGTCCGGCGCCAACTTCATGGTCGCCGAGACCGGCACGCTGGTGGTCGTGGAGTCCGAGGGCAACGGCCGGATGTGCCTCACCCTGCCGCGCACCCTGATCTCGGTGGTCGGCATCGAGAAGGTGGTGCCGACCTGGCGCGACCTGGAGGTCTTCCTGCAACTGCTGCCGCGTTCCTCCACCGCCGAGCGGATGAACCCGTACACCTCGCTCTGGACCGGCACCACCTCGGGCGACGGCCCGTCCGAGTTCCACCTCGTACTGCTCGACAACGGGCGGACGGCCACCCTCGCCGACGAGGTCGGCCGCCAGGCGCTGCGCTGCATCCGCTGCTCGGCCTGCCTCAACGTCTGCCCGGTCTACGAGCGGGCCGGCGGGCACGCGTACGGCTCGGTGTACCCGGGGCCGATCGGCGCCATCCTCACGCCCCAACTGCGCGGCACCTCCGGCGTGGTGGAGGCGTCGCTGCCGTTCGCCTCCTCGCTCTGCGGGGCCTGCTACGAGGTGTGCCCGGTGGCGATCGACATCCCCGAGGTCCTGGTCCACCTGCGCGAGCGGGTCGCCGGGCAGCGCGGCCACCGGCTGGAGCGGGCGGCCATGGCGGCGGCCGGGTACGTACTGGACCACCCGGGGCTGCTCCGCGCGGCCGAGCGGGCGGCAGCCCGGACCAGGCGGTTTCGCCCGCAGCGGCTGCCCGGGCCGGGCCGGGCCTGGACCGACGCCCGGGACCTCCCGGAACTGCCCGCCGAACCCTTCCGCGACTGGTGGCGGAGGAACCGCCGGTGACCGCGCACCGCACGCCGGGCTCCCGCGAGCTGATCCTCGGCCGGATCCGCGCCGCGCTCGACGGCCGCACCGCTCGCGCCGCCGACGAACAGCCGCTTCCCCGGGCCTACTCGGCGAGCCACGCACCGACGGACGACCCGGCCGCCCTGCTCGATCTGCTGCACCACAACCTGGCCGACTACCGGGCCGAGGTCCACCGCTGCACGGCCGCCGGACTGCCCGCACTCGTCGCCGCACTCCTCACGGCGCGCGGCTCCCGCAGCGTCGCCGTCCCGGCCGGCCTGCCGCCGGCCTGGCTCTGCGCCGCCACCGCAGTCGAACAGCGACCGGACGACGGCACCCTCACCGCCGCCCGACTGGACCGGACGGACAGCGTGTTGACCGGGTGTGCGCTGGCGATCGCGGAGACCGGCACGCTGGTCCTGGACGCGGGCCCGGCCCAGGGCCGCCGTCTGCTCAGCCTCGTCCCCGACCACCACCTCTGCGTCGTCCTGGCACCCGAGCAGGTGGTCGCCTCCGTCCCGCTCGCCCTCCTCCGGCTCGACCCCACCCGTCCGCAGACCTGGATCTCCGGCCCCTCGGCCACCAGCGACATCGAACTCGACCGCGTCGAGGGCGTCCACGGGCCGCGCACCCTGGAGGTCCTGCTCGTCACGGAGCGCTGATGGCGGTCAGGCGGGCCGCAGCTCCAGCGTGCAGCACTTCGCCCCGCCACCGCCCTTGAGCAGCTCGGAGACGTCCACCGGAACCGGCTCGTACCCGTGCTCGGCCAGCCGGCCGGCCAGCGCCTTGGCGGCCTCCGGCAGCAGGACGTGCCGGCCGTCCGAGACGGCGTTGAGGCCGAACACCTCGGCGTCGGCGCGGTCGGCGAGGATCGCGTCCGGGTAGAGGCTGCGCAGCAGCGCCTGGCTGTCCGGCGAGAAGGCCGCGGGGTAGTACATGACGTGGTCGTCGTCGAGGACGGCGAGCGCGGTGTCCAGGTGGTAGAAGCGCGGGTCGACCAGGGTGAGGCTGAGCACCTGGACGCCGAACAGCGCCCGTGCCTCGGCGTGCGCGGCCGGGTCGGTGCGGAACCCCGTCCCGGCGAGCACCCGGCGGCCGGCCACCAGGTGGTCGCCCTCGCCCTCGTTGACGTGGCCGGCCCGGTGGACCTCACGGTACCCGTGGGCCCGGAACCACTCCTGGTACGCCTCGGACTCCCCGGCCCGCTCCGGGTGCCGGAAGGTGGCGACCAGCGCCCTGCCGTTCAGCACGGTCGCACCGTTGGCGGTGTAGACCATGTCGGGCAGGCCGGGCAGCGGGTCGATCAGCTCGACGGTGTGGCCGAGCCGGCGGTACAGCGCGCGGAGGCGCTCCCACTGGAGGAGGGCGAGCGCGGTGTCGGTCGGACGCCCAGGGTCCATCCAGGGGTTGATCGCGTAGTCGACGGTGAAGTGCGTCGGCCGGCACATCAGGTAGCGCCGCGGCCTGGCCGTGCGCTCCGGGGTTCGGTTCGGCATGTGGCAACCTCCGCCGTCCGGGAGTTCGGGATATCGGGCTGTCGGGGTATCGGGATCACGGGATTGGAGGAGTACGGGAGTACGGGGCCGCGGTCGCGTCGCGGTCGCGAGCGAGCGCCGCCCAGAGGGCGGCTGCCCGGCCCGCGCCGTTCGCACACACGCGCGGGCGCTTCCGGCCGACGCAACCCCCCGCGCACCCGGCGCGGCCCCCGGCGCACGACGGCCCGCCGCGCGCCCCTCGCCCCTCCCCCTCGTCCACGCGCCTCCCTCCCCGCCACTCCCCTACGTGGCCGATCTCACGTAGCGCCACCGGCCACCTACGGTGGCGTAGGTCACTTGAGACAGTGAACTATCTACTTCATGCCGAACCTCCAGGAGACCCTTGACCTCAGTTCGTACGTCGCCCTCGGGGACAGTTTCACCGAGGGCCTGAACGACCCCGGCGCGGCCGGCTCCTTCGCCGGCTGGGCCGACCGGCTGGCCGGGCTGCTCGCCGACGGGCAGCCGCCGGGCGGATTCCGGTACGCCAACCTCGCGGTACGCGGCCGGCTGCTCGACCAGATCGCGGCCGAGCAGGTGCCGCAGGTCCGACGCATCCAGCCCGACCTGGTCACCTTCTGCGCCGGTGGCAACGACATCCTGCGCCCGGGCAGCGACCCGGACGAGGTGGCCGAGCGGTTCGAGGCGGCAATCGCCCGACTCACCGACTCCGCCGGGACGGTGCTTATCTGCACCGGCTTCGACACCCGGGGCGTGCCGCTGCTGAAGCACCTGCGCGGCAAGATCGCCACCTACAACGGCCACATGCGCGCCGTCGCCGACCGCAACGGCTGCAAGGTCGCCGACCTCTGGTCGCTGCGCGCCGTGCAGGACCGCCGGGCATGGAGCGACGACCGGCTCCACCTCTCCCCCGAGGGACACCAGCGGGTCGCCCTGCTGGCCGCCCGCTCGCTGGGCCTGCGCACCGAGCAGGACCCGGAGGCGCCGTGGCCGGCCCTCCCCGTCCAGTCGGCCGCCGACCACCGCCGGGAGAACCTGCAGTGGGCGCGCGAGTACCTGCTGCCGTGGGTCGGCCGGCGGCTGCGCGGCGAGTCCTCCGGCGACCACGTCGAGGCCAAGCGGCCGGAGCTCATCCCGCTCTGACATGGCGTCAGAGCGGCCCGGGGGGGGGGGGGGGGGGTTCCGCGCGTGGGGTGCGGGGGGCGCCGCCCGGGGACTGGGGGGGGGTGGCCCACGGGACCGGGGGGGAAGGGGTGG
>NZ_JBVJCO010000075.1:19529-24426 GCF_055588525.1 Kitasatospora sp. NPDC041988 | reverse complement strand
ACTCAAGAACACCGACGGCACCCCCGGCCTCACCATCCACGCGACCACCTCCTACGGCGACATCACCGCCCGCAGCATCTGACCGCCCGCCGCCCGCCGCCCGCCGCCCGCCGCCCGCCGCCCCACGTGGCCGCGATGCCATGAGCCGTGTACGAATGTTCATGGCGGTGTGCGCCGGGTACGACAGCCTGGCCGCCGAGCGCCCCCGTCGGCTCGCGGCCGTCCGGCAGGTGTCGGAGCATGTGGTCAGCGTCCCGCCATCCGGGGCCCGGCTCGGCCGGGACCCCGCCCGGGCCGCCCGGCGCCCGACGTCCGCACTCCGAGGCGGGCGGGGCCGGGCCGTCACCCGAACGGAGCAGCATCCACGCCGGGGCGGCCCATGGAGGCCTCCGCCCGAGGGGGCGGCCTCTCCGGCTGCCGCCGGGCGCGTACTCCACTCCGGCAGTCACCCCGACAGGGCATCACGACAGAGCATCAGGGAGTCACCATGTCGATGCTGTTGATCAAGGGCTCGTTCCACATCTCCGCCAAGGCCAAGCCGGACGGCGACACCATCGCGTTCGTCCCCGACTACCTGGGTGAGTGGAAACTCGTCCCCGGGAAGGAGCTCCACCCCGGCCCCGACGGCCACGTCAACGTGCGGTTGGAGGCCATCGACGCCCTGGAGACCCACTACCCGGGTGCCAACGAGCACGACGAGCACCAGCCACCGGCGTTCGCCCACGCCGCCGCCGACGAGCTGCTCGACTGGCTCGGCTTCGTGGACATCCAGCGCCACGACGACGAAACCGTCAGTGTCACGCCCGACCAGGTGCCCGGCTACATCCTCACCCGCGGCACCGACAGCCTCGGCCGCTGCGTGGCGCTGGTGGGCCGGGGCCGTACGCCGGGGGCCAGCGGCTACGAGATCAACGTGGACGACAAGCTGCTGGCGAAGACCGCCAACTACCACCTGCTGGCGAAGGGTCTGGCGTACCCGACCTTCTACAAGGGCTTCCCCGCCGACCTGCGCCGCGTCCTGAAGGACCTCGTCGTCCAGGTGCGGGACGCTGCGCCCCCCGCCGACGGCCTCTGGTCGCAGGACGTGACGGTCAGGGGCGCGAAGATCGCCGACATGAAGTCGATCACCACGGACGTGGTGATCCTCCCCAAGCTCTTCCGGCGGCTCAAGGACTACCTGGACCTCGGCAACAACGCGCTGGACTGCTTCCCCGCGTTCCTGGCCGGGGCCAACGACGTCTTCACGCTCCCCAACGGCAAGAAGTTCTCCGGCCTGCACCGCGTTCTCGAGATCACCGACGGGCAGACCCTTCGGCTCACCCACCCCGCGGAGGACCTGCTCTTCGAAGAGAAGTGAGCCGGGGCGCCCGGCCCCGTACTCCCTCGGCGGACCCTTCGAGACGCACTGGTCCACGGGCAGGACGGGGCGGGCGCGGACGTGGAGGGAACCGGCCCCGACGGGCTGCGGCTCCGGTGCCCCCCATGACGGCCACCGGACCGACGGCGCGCCAGGCGTACGGGCACCGGCGACGGCGACGGGTGAGACCGCGTCAGGTCGAGCAGGAGGTCGGCGGGTCCGGCCTCCTGCCGCCGTCACGCAGCCGCGTGGCCCTGCAGCACCAGCGCCACCAGCAGCATCCCGGCCCCGACCAGCAGCAGCCCGGACGTCCACGGGCGGCGTGCCCAGCCGGCCAGGCCGGCGAGGCCGAGGGTGGCGACCAGCTGGTAGCCGATGAAGTCGGCCACCAGCTGGTCGTTCCGGTGGATCGCGGCCTGCCCTTCCAGGCCGTCGTACGAGCGGGCCCAGTTCTCCATGGCGAAGCGGAACGCGCCCATCACGAAGACTCCGGCCAGGACGAGCAGCAGGAACAGGCCCAGCGCGACATCGGGGCCGGGCGTGGTGCGTCCGGGGCGCAGGCGGAGCTCGCGGCGGGAAGTCGGCTCGGTCATCCGGCGATTCTGACGACCCGTCCGACCGGAGTCCTGAGTACCCGTACTCAAATTCAGGCCGGTGCCCCGGCCGGCGCCGACAAGCCCGTCACCGCTGAGCCCATCGCTGCTGAGCCCGTCACCGCTGAGCCGCCGCCCGACCCGACGGCGGGGCGACCACTGAACGAGTGACCCCGAGTGTCGCTGACGCGTACGCGCCGAGGTCGCGCCGCATGGTGTGGAGCGGCATCCCCGGTCGGGTGGCGCGGTGTGCGCCGCCGGCCGGCATCCGTGAGAGGAGCGCGAATGACCGCGTTGGAGCACCGGCCCGCACCCGAATCGGCGGCAGAGCCCGTACCGGAGCCCGCACCACGACGCCGTCAGATCCTGCGCAGTCGGCTGCTGGCCGCCGCCACGCTGGCGGCCACTCTGCTGCTGCCCGCCTCGCAGGGCGCCCGGGCCGAAACCGGGGACGGCCGGGACATCAGACCCGGCACCCCCGGCACGGCACTCGCCTGGGGGGACAACGGCCTCGGCCAGCTCGGCGACGGAACCACCGCCGGTCAGAGCCTCACCCCCGGACGCGTCTGCGGCAGCGCCGCCTGCACCGCCGCGCTCCAGGACACGATCGCCGTCGCCGCCGGTGACTCCCACGGTGTGGCGCTGCGTGCCGACGGCACCGTCGTCACGTGGGGGAGCAACTACACCGGCAAACTCGGGGACGGAACGACCGTCGACCGGACCACCCCCGTCCAGGTCTGTGCACCGGTCACCTGCGACGGCCCGCTGACCGACGTGGTCGCGGTCTCCGCCGGATATCTCCACACCGTGGCCCTGCGCAAGGACGGCACCGTCGTCAGCTGGGGGAACAACGACAACCAGCAGATCGGCGACGGCACCGGCACCTCGCGGGCGATTCCCGTGTACGTCTGCGCCCCGGGTGATTGCAGCAAGCCGCTGACCGACGTGGTCGCCGTCGCCGCCGGCTACGTCCACACCCTCGCTCTGCGCTCCGACGGCAGCGTCGTCTCCTGGGGGAACAACGGCCTCGGCCAGCTCGGGGACAACACCACCATCGGCAGTCCCACCCCCGTGCAGGTCTGCGGGCCGGTCGACTGCAGCACCTACCTGACGGGTGTGACCGCGTTGTCGGCCGGATCCGGTCACAGCATGGCGGTGCGCGCCGACGGCACCGTCCTCACCTGGGGCTACAACGCCAACGGGCAGCTCGGCGACGGCACCACCACGGACCGGCTCATTCCCGTGCCGGTCTGCGCCATCGGGGCGACCGCGCCCTGCGGGACCTACCTGAACGGCGTCACCGGCATCGCCGCCGGCTGGGACCACAGCCTGGCGGTGACCTCCGGCGGCTTCGTCCGGACCTGGGGCGGCAACTTCAACGGGCAGCTCGGGGACGGCACCAACACCAACCGGACCACGCCCGTGCGCGCCTGCGCCCCCGGCGTGCCCACTCCCTGTGCGACGTACCTGAGCGGCATCAGCGCCGTCGCCGCCGGCCCGAACGCCTTCCACAGCATGGCGGTGCGCACCAACAGCACCGCCGTCGCCTGGGGCTACAACGCCTTCGGGCAGCTCGGCGACGGCACCACCACCAACCGGAACAAGCCGGTACAGGTCTGTGCCGCCGGGCAGAGCGCGCCCTGCGGCCGGCTCCTCGACGGCGTCATCGCCCTGTCCGGCAGCAGCCGGCACACTCAGGGCGTGGTCCGGCCGCTCGCCGACCTGTCCCTGTCGATCAGCGCCGCCCCCGAACCGGTGCCCAACGGCACGTCGCTCACCTACACGGTCACCGTGCACAACGCCGGGCCCGCCGCCGCGGAGAACGTGACCTTCACCGACACCCTGCCGGCCAACGCCAGGTTCGTCAGCGCGACGCCGTCCACAGGCAGTTGCAGCACCCCGCCGGTCGGCTCCACCAACTCCGTGACGTGCCTCCTCGGGGCGCGACCCGCCGGCTCCGACACGACCACCACGATCGTCGTCAAGGCCGTCGCGGTCGGCGGCGGCAGCATCACCACCACCGCCAAGGTCACCAGCACCACCGCGGACCCCGACCCCGACAACAACGCCGCGACCATCACCACGCCCGTGAGCTGACGGACGGGCAGCACCCGAGCGCCTGGCCGGCCGGCCAGGCGCTCGGCCACCACGGCGCCGGGACCAGGGCGCAGGGACCAGTGCGAGGCGGACCGGGGGTGGCGCGAGGGTGGGCCGCCCCACGAGGCCGGGGACGATGCGCCGTTGATGCCCACGGCCCGGAGTGACAGACTCGCCGCTCATGAGAGCCCCCGTGCCCGAACCGAGCCGTCAGCTGTCCGATCCGCAGGAACTGCTGCTCGGCTATCTGGACTTCCTCCGCTCGGCCGTCACCGCCAAGATCGAAGGTATGCCCGAGGAGGAGCAGCGCTCCAGCCGGCTGCCCTCGGGCTGGAGCCCGCTGGAACTGCTCAAGCACCTCGTGTTCATGGAACGGCGGTGGCTGCGCTGGATCTTCGAGGGTGAGCCCGTGCCGGAACCGCACGGCGACAAGGACCGGGCCGGGCGCTGGCACGTCGGTCCGGACGAGACGGCGGCGGAGCTGATCGCGGCCCTGCACGCCGGGGGCGAGCGGACCCGCGCGATCGTCACGGGTGCGGCCCTGGCGGCGGAGAGTGCCGAGGGCGGCCGGTTCTCCGCAGGCGACCAGGAGATCCGGCCGTCGCTCGGCTGGATCCTCTTCCATGTGCTGCAGGAGTACGCGCGTCACGCGGGGCACCTCGACATCGCCCGGGAGCTCGCCGACGGCGTGGTCGGACAGTAGCCCGCCGCGACGCGGAACCGGGGGGGGGGGGGGGGGGGGGGGGGGGGTCCCCGCCCCCCCCCCCCCCCCCCCCCCCCCCCCCCCCCCCCCTCCCCCCCTCCCCCCCCCCCCCCCCCCCCCCCCCCCCCCCCCCCCCCCCCCCCCCCG
>NZ_JBVJCO010000075.1:6735-19520 GCF_055588525.1 Kitasatospora sp. NPDC041988 | reverse complement strand
TATGCAGAGCAGAAGAGGGACCCGAATACGCAGAGGGAGCGCGCGGATGTGGGGGCAGAAAGCAACCCCACCAAGAAACAGCACCGGTGCCCCCCCCCCCCCCCCCCCCCCCCCCCCTGGCCCGCCCCGATCCGCCCCCGCGCCGGTGTGGGCCGGTCAGGCCTGCCGCTGGACGCCCAACGTCCGGGTGAGTTGCGCCAGTTCCTCGTCGAAGAGCTTGTCCGGGCTGGCGAGCTGGCTGCGCAGGTGGCCGTAGACCTCCAGTGACACCAGGCCGTGGAGGTGCCCCCAGAGGCGCAGGGCCAGGGCGACGCCGGCCGGGGGCAGGTCGGGGAAGGCCGGGCGGATCTTGGCGAGCAGGCCGGGGTCGAAGTCGGCCCAGGTGAACCGGCTGTCCTGGTAGTGCTGTTGGGCCTGGGGCCAGGCGGCCGCCGCCAGGGCGGCGAGGCCGGTGCAGGTCCGGAGGGCGGCGGCCGGCGCGGGGCCGCCCTCGGGGGCCTGGTAGCCGGGGACGGGGTCGCCGTAGACGAGCCGGAAGCCCTCGGGGTTGGCCAGGGCCCAGTTCCGGAAGGCGTGGGCCCAGGCCTTGATCCGGGCGGCCGGGTCGGCGGTGGAGGAGGACTCCCAGGCGGCGTCCACGGCGTCGGCGAGCGCGGTGTACACGTCGTTGATGAGCGTGGTGACCAGGTCGTCGCGGGTGGGGAAGTAGCCGTAGATGGCGTTGGCCGTCATGCCCATCTCGCGGGCGATGGCCCGGAGGGTGATGGCGTCCGGGCCGCCTGTGGCCATCAGTGCCAGCGCGACGTTCTTGATCTCGGCCGTCGTCTCGGCCCGCAGCCGCTCGCGCCTGCCGGTGCTCGCCCTGCCGGTACTCGCTCCGCCGGCCACTGCTCTCCCTGTCACGCGGACACTCTACAGCGTCACCGCCATGGGTGCCGTATCTAAACTTCACGGCGTATAGTTTTGTCACGGCGTCACCGAGCGAACGGTGTGGCGCCCATGTCCGCATGCAGAGGAACAGGGGAGAACCATGCACATCGGAGTCATCGGTGCCACGGGGACCATCGGCAGCAGGGTCGTCACCGAGGCCCTCGGCCGGGGGCACCGCGTCACCGCGTTCAGCCGCGACGCGTCGAAGGCGCGGCTCGACGAGCGCCGGGAGGACGTCACCTGGGCCGACATCGACGTCCTGGACGCGGCGAGCATCGCCGCCGTCCTGCCCGGCCTCGACGTCCTGATCAGCGGTTACCAGCCCGGCAACGCCGCCCGGGACTGCGCCGACACCGTCGAGCGCTCGATCGCCGATCCCACCGTCCACGTCACCGCGGCGCGGGCACTGCTGGCCGCGCTCGACCGCCACCCCCGGACGCGGCTCATCGTGATCGGCGGCGCGGGCAGCCTGGAGGTCGAACCGGGGGTGGTGCTGGCCGATTCGGAAGAGCTCCTGCACAAGACCCTCGACGAGCTCGGTCTGCCCCGCGGGTACGCGGCATCCGTGCGCGGTGCACGGGACGGCCTGAACGTCCTGCGCACCTCGAACCGGCTCTGGACGTACTTCAGCCCCGCCGAGTACATCGCCCCCGGCGAGCGCACCGGCCGCTTCCGGATCGGCGGCGACCAGCCGGTCCGGGACGCCGAGGGACGCTCCCGCATCTCGGCGGAGGACGCCGCGGTCGCCCTGGTCGACGAGGCGGAGCTGCCGCGCTTCGTCCAGCGCCGGTTCACGATCGGCTACTGAGTACCGGGCGGGAGGGCGCGGCGCATGCTGCGGCCCCGGGCGAGTGGAGCGTCCGGGGCCGGGGGGGTGCACAGTCTGGGCGGCGCTGTCAGGCGGCGGCCGGGAGGCCGTACCGGACGCCGGTCAGCTCCTCCGACAACTCCCAGAGCCGGCGCCCGGTTTCGGGATCGGCGGCCGAGGGTGCCAGCTGCACCCGGGTGGGCCCGCCGCGCAGCTCGGCGAAGCCGTCCGGGCCGATGAACTCGCCGCCCCGGACGCCCGGTTCGGTCGCCGCGTAGAGCTGCGGCAGGGCGCCCCGGGCGGGGGGCTGGGCGAGCGGGCGGGCGAGGTGGCCGAAGAGCAGCCGGTACAGGGCGGTCGGCGCCCCGGTCACGATGTTGGTGGCGGCGTAACCGGGGTGGGCGAGCAGGCTGTTCACGGGGCTGCCCGCCGCGGTGAGCCGCAGGTGCAACTGGCGGCCGAAGACGGCGTTGGCCAGCTTGGACTGGTTGTAGAAGGCCATCGGCGCGTACCGGTGCCGGCCGTCGAGGTCGTCGAAGCGGATCCGCCCGCGCCGGTGGTTGATCGAGCTCACCGTGACCACCCGGGGGTCGCGTCCCTCGGCCAGGAGGTCGAGCAGCAGGCCGGTGAGCGCGAAGTGGCCGAGGTGGTGCGCGGCGAACTGAAGCTCGTGGCCCTGGGCGCTCAGGGTCCGTGGCGGGGCCATCACGCCGGCGTTGTTGACCAGTACGTCCAGCCGGCCGTGGTCGGCGTGGACGCCGTGGGCGAAGGTGCGGACGGAGTCGAGGTCGGCCAGGTCGAGCCGGCGCACCTCCAGTCGGGCGGCCGGCTGTTCGGCGGTCAGCTCCGCGACCGCCCGGCGCCCCTTCTCCTCGTCGCGGACGGCGAGGACCACGTGTGCGCCCCTGCGGGCCAGGGCCCGGGTGGTGGCGAGGCCGAGGCCGCTGTTGGCCCCGGTGACGACGATGACGCGCCCGGTCTGGTCCGGGATCCGCTCGGCGGTCCAGCGCTGATGCTCTGTCATGCGGCACATGCTGTCCTTCGTGTCACTCGGTGTCAAGATGCTCCTGAGTGTCACCCAAGGCATCGCGGTACCATGACGCGGTGACCACCCGCCCCGAACTGTCCATGGCCGAGCGCAAACGGCGGCTCGTCTCCGGCGAACTGGCCGAAGCCGCGCTGCAACTGCTGGCGGAGCGCGGGTTCGACGCCGTCACCATCGACGAGATCGCGGGCGCCGCCGGCGTCTCGAAGCGGACGTTCTTCCGGTACTTCGCCTCCAAGGAGGACGTGGTCGTCCAGGTCCTGGCCGACCTGGGCCCCGAGATGCGCGCGGTGCTGGCCGCCCGTCCCGGCGACGAGCGGCCCTCCGTCGCGCTGCGGCACGCCGTCTGGGTCTCGCTCGCAGCCTGCGCCGCACGCTCGGACGGCGCAGGCCACGTCGGCCGCTCCGGCCATGACGGCCAGTCCGGCCAGTCCGGTCACGACGACCGGGCGCTGCGCGTGGTGCAGCTGATCCTGCGTACGCCCGCCCTGCTGGGGCGGTTCCTGGAACGCCAGGCGCAGTGGCGCGACGAGCTGGCGGCGGAGCTGGCGCACCGCCATGGGCTCGACCCCGCGACCACGATGTACCCGAGGCTGGCCGCCGGGACGGCGCTGACCGCGTTCGACGCCGTGCTGCGCCGGTGGAGCGAGAGCGACGGCGCCGAGGATCCGGCCGCACTGCTCGACCAGGCGTTCGCCGTCGTTGCCCCGGCGCTCGACACCGTCGCGGCTCCCCACGCATGACGGAGTCCGCCCCGGCGTCAAGGCCGAGGCGGACTCGGGCCGCGCGTCAGCACCCCGTCAGCCGCGCACCCGGACGGCGCCGCCGCGGCCGGGCGCCGAATTCCCGCCACGGATAGCTGGTCCAGACCATTGACGCTCGCCGACCCCGCTCCCTAGCATGATCCGCACCGCGGCGGCCATACGGGGGCCCGCCGCCCCGCCGAGCGCGCAGCTCCCTCCCACCGACAGGGCACGCGGCCGAGCCATGTCCGAGCCCTGCCGTCTGTCGACTGTCGGCGCGTCCTGAGGAGCACGATGAGCACGTCCGTCCACGGGGCCGACCACCGGTCGGCCCCGGGTTCTGCCGCCGGTTCCACCGAGCCGGCCGTCCTGACCGTCGGACAGGAACGCCTGTGGTTCCTGGACCAGTTGGACCCGGGGGACCCGTCCTACAACATCCCGCTCGTCCTACGGCTCACCGGCGCGCTGGAGCCGGCCGCCCTGCGGGCCGCCCTGGATGCGGTGGTGGCCCGGCACGAGGCGCTGCGCACCCGCTTCCCGAACGAGGACGGCCGCCCGGCCGCCGTGGTCGACCCACCGGCGCCGCTCCCAGCGGAGGAGGTGGACCTGCGGGGCGAGCCGCAGCAACTCGCCGCGGCCCTCGCCGAGCGCACCAACCGCGGCTTCGACCTCGCCGCCGGCCCCCTCCTGCGCGTCGCGCTGCTGCGCACCGGCGAGCAGGAGCACGTGCTCTGCCTGGTCGTCCACCACATCGTCGCCGACGGCTGGTCACTCGGCCTGCTGCGCACCGAACTCGCCGACCGGTACGCCGCCCACCGGGCCGGCCGCCCGCTCGACCTGCCGCCGCCGCCCTCCTACCTCGCCCACGCCGCCGCCGAGCGCGAGTGGCCGGCCGGGCCGCAGGCGCCGGCCGCGCTCGCCTACTGGCGCGACCGGCTGGCCGACGCCCCCGCCCTCGAACTGCCGCTGGAGCGGCCCCGGCCCGCCCACCCGGGCAGCGCGGGCGCCTTCCACACCCGGACCCTGCGCGGAATCGGGCCCGAGCTGGACGCCTTCGCCCGCCGCCGCCGGCTGACGCCGTTCATGGTGCTGGCCGCCGCCTACCAGGCCGTACTGCACCGCTGCACCGGCCAGGACGACTTCTGCCTCGGCGTGCCCACCGCCGCCCGCACCACCGTCGAGGCCGAGCAGACGGTCGGCTACTTCTCCAGTGCCCTGGTACTGCGCGCCGACCTTGCCGGTGCGCCGACCTTCGCCGACCTGCTGCGTCGCACCCGCTCCGGCTGGCTCGGCGCGCTGAGCCACAGCCAGGTGCCGTTCGAGCAGCTCACCGAGGAGCTGCGGGTCGAGCGCGACCCCGGCCGCACGCCGGTCTTCCAGACCCTGCTGACCGTCCACACCCAGAGCGGCGGTGCGTTGGACGAGCACGCCTTCGCCGACCTGCGCTGCACCGAACTCGACGGCGGCTACACGGCGGCCAAGTTCGAACTCACCCTGGACGTCCGGTGGGACGGCGAGGACCTGCTGGCGATCTTCGGTTACCAGACCGAGCTGCTCGACGAGGCCTGGGTCACCCGGTTGGGCCGCTGGTTCGACACCCTGCTGCGCGACGCCCTCGCCGAGCCCGGGACGCCCGTCCACCGACTGGCGCTGCTGGACGCCGCCGAACTGGCCGAGGCCGCCGCCGCCACGGCCGGCCCCGCGCTGCCGGCGTACCCGGAGACGGTGCTCGCCGCGATCGACCGGGCCGCCGCCGAGGCCCCGGACGCGCCCGCCCTGGAGAGCCGGGGCGAGCGGCTGACCCGCGCCCGACTGGCCGAGGAGTCGGCCAGGCTGGGGGCCGCGCTGGCCGCGTCCGGCGTCCGGCGCGGGGACGTGGTCGCGTTCTGCCTGCCGCGCGGGCCGCGTGCGGTGGTCACCATGCTGGCCGCCTGGCGGGCCGGCGCCGGCTACCTGCCGCTCGACCCGGAGTACCCGGCCGCGCGGCTCGCCTTCATGCTGGCGGACAGTGGTGCCAAGGTCCTGGTCACCGCCGACGGGCGGCCCGTCGAGGGACTGCCGGCGGACGTCGCGGTGCTCGCGGCGACCACGGGCGAAGCGGCCGAAGCGGGCGAAGCAGCCGAAGCGACAGCGGCGGGCGCCGCCGCCCACGGGGACGACCCGGCCTACCTCGTCTACACCTCCGGCTCCACCGGCACCCCCAAGGGCGTCCTGGTGCCGCACCGCGCACTGGCCGCCCGGGTCGCCTGGATGCGCGAGGGCTACGGGATCACTGCGGCCGACCGGGTGCTCCAGTTCGCCTCGCTCTCCTTCGACACCTGCGCCGAGGAGGTGTTCCCCGCGCTCGCCGCGGGCGCCACCCTCGTCGTCGCCGAGCCGGGCGCCGCCCTGCCCGAGCAGCTCGCCGAACCCGGCACCGCCGGACCGACCGTGCTCGACCTGCCCACCCCGTACTGGCACCAGCTGGTCGCCGACCTCGACGCCACCCCCTGGCCGGCCGGGCTGCGGCTGCTGATCCTCGGCGCCGACCAGGTGCGGGCGGAGGCCGTCGCCGCCTGGCGCGCCCGGTTCGGCGACACCGTTCGGGTGGTCAACTCCTACGGGCCCACCGAGACCACGATCATCGCCACCACCGCCGAGCTCGGCGCCGCCGACGCCACCGCGCGCCCGCCGATCGGCCGGCCGATCGGCGCCAGCACCGCGGCCGTCCTCGACCGGCACGGCAACCCCGTCCCGCCCGGCACCCCCGGCGAACTGGTGGTCGGCGGCGACGGCGTCACGTACGGCTACCTGGGCCGCCCCGGCGCCACCGCCCGCGCCTTCGTCCCCGACCCGGACGGCCCGCCCGGCGCCCGCCGCTACCGCACCGGCGACCTCGTCCGACGGCGCACCGACGGCGCACTGGAGTTCCTCGGCCGGCTCGACAGCCAGGTCAAGGTCCGTGGCTTCCGGATCGAGCCAGGCGAGACCGAGAGCGCCCTGCTCGCCCTGCCCGGTGTCGGCCAGGCCGTGGTGACCGTCCGCGGCGACGCCCTCGTCGGCTACGTGGTGCCCGCCGCCGGCGGCCCCGCCCCCGCACCGGACGCGCTGCGCACCGGGCTCGCCGCCGTCCTCCCCGCCCACCTGGTGCCGAACGCCCTGCTCGTCCTGGACGCGCTGCCGCTCACCCCCAACGGCAAGCTCGACCGCCGGGCCCTGCCCGTCCCCGAGACCCGGCCCGAACTGCGCGCCGCCTACGTCGCCCCGCGCACCGAGGCCGAGGAGCTCGTCGCCGAGGTCTGGCAGGAGGTCCTCGGCCTGGACCGGGTCGGTGCCCTGGACGACTTCTTCGACCTCGGCGGCCACTCCCTGCTGGCCACCCGCGTCGTCGCCCGGATCCGCTCGGCCGTCGACCTGGCCGTGCCGCTGCGCACCCTGTTCACCCACCGGACCGTCACCGCCTTCGCCGACGCCGTCGAAGCCGCCCTGGTCGCCGAACTCGCCGAGCTGTCCGAGGACGCCGCCGAGGAACTGCTCGCCGCGCAGGACTCCCCGGAAGGGACCAACACGCCGACATGAGCACCGACACACCAACCCCCGTGGCGGGAGCGGCCCCAGCCCCGGCGGCCGGCCTCTCCGCCGCCAAGCGGGAGCTGCTCAGCCGCCGCCTCAAGGCCCGCACCGCCCCGCGCCAGGCCGTCCCGCGCCGGGCCGCCGACACGCCCGTACCGCTCTCCTTCGCCCAGGAACGCCTCTGGTTCATGGAGCAGTTCGCGCCCGGCACCGCCGCCTACAACATCCCGGTCACCCGCCGGCTCCGCGGCCCGCTGGACACCGACGCGCTGCGCCGGGCGCTGGACGCCTCGGTGGCCCGGCACGAGACGCTGCGCTCGCGCTACCCGGCCACCGAGGACGGCCGCCCCGTGCTGGAGATCGCCGAGCCCGCGCCGTTCGGCCTGACCACCGCCGAGGCGGCGGACGAGGAGGAGGCCGGCCGGCTGGTCGACGCGGCCGCCGCCGTCCCGTTCGACCTGGAGACCGGCCCGCTGCTGCGCGCCCTGCTGGTCAGGCTGGCCGAGGACGACCACCTCCTGCTGCTGGTGGTCCACCACAGCGTGAGCGACGGCTGGTCCAGCGAGGTGCTGGTCGGCGAGGTGCTCCGCGGTTACGCCGCCCACGCGGCCGGCAGACCCGACCCCCTGCCGGAACTACCCGTCCAGTACGGGGACTTCGCGATCTGGCAGCGGGAGCGGCTGAGCGGCGAGCGGCTCGCCGCCGAAGTCGCCCACTGGGCCGGCGAACTGGCCGGCATCGAACCGCTCGAACTCGCCTTCTCCCGCCCCCGCCCGCCCCGGCAGACCTTCGACGGCGCCGGCTACGGCTTCCGCGTCGAACGCGCCCTGCTGGACGAGCTCACCGCCCTCGGCAAGCGGCACGACGCCACCGTCTACATGGTGCTGCTGGCCGCCTTCCAGGCCCTGCTGGCCCGCTACAGCGGACAGCGCGACTTCGCCGTCGGCTCACCCATCGCCGGCCGCCCCGAGCCCGAACTCGAACCGCTGGTCGGCATGTTCGTCAACGTGCTGGCGCTGCCCGCCCGGCTCGGCGGGGACCCGTCCTTCGCCGAGCTGCTCCGGCGCACCCGGGAGACCTGCCTGGAGGCCTACGCCCACCAGGAGCTGCCCTTCGCCCAGCTGGTCACTGAGCTGAAGGTGCCCCGCGACGTCAGCCGCCCGCCGGTCTTCCAGGCCGTCCTGGCCGTGCAGAACTACGCCACCACCCGCGAGGGCCTCGGCGAACTCCCATTGGACGTCGAGCCGTTCGGCGTGCGTGCCAGCGGCACCCGGTTCGACCTGGAGCTGTTCCTGCAGGAGTGGCCGGACGGCCTGGCCGGCGCGTTCAACTACAACACCGACCTCTTCACCGAAGGCGACATCGCCCGGCTCGGCAGCCACCTCGGCCGGCTGCTGGCGGCCGTCGTCGCCCGGCCGGACGAGCCGGTCTCCGCCCTCGACGGGCCGGCCGAGGGCGAACGCGCCTTCGAGCTGGACGAGTTCAACCGGACGACGGTCGACCGCCCGGACACCACGCTGACCGCGATGATCGCCGAGCAGATCGCCCGTACCCCGGACGCCGTCGCCGTCTCCTTCGAGGACGCACCGGCCATGACGTACCGTCAACTTGACGCCGCGGCCGACCGGATCGCCGCCCGGCTGGCCGCCGAGGGCGTCGGCCCGGGCAGCCTGGTCGCGGTCAGCGCCGAACGCTCGCCCGAACTGGTCGCCGGCCTGCTCGGCGTACTGCGCACCGGCGCCGGCTACACCCCGCTGGAGCCCGAGTACCCGGCCGAGCGCCTCGCCTTCCTGCTCGCCGACAGCGCCGCGCCCGTCTTGCTCACCCAGCGCAAACTGCCCATCCCCAAGGGCTGCACCGCCCGCGTCCTGCTGCTCGACGACCCCGCCGAGTGGCCGAAGGCCAGGACCAGGCCCGCCGGGCCCCGCGCCGAGGGTCCCAGGGTCGACGACACCGCCTACCTGATCTACACCTCCGGCTCCACCGGCCGGCCCAAGGGCGTGCCCAACACCCACCGCGGCATCACCAACCGGCTCCGGTGGATGCAGGACGCCTACCGGATCGGCCCCGGCGACGCCGTCCTGCAGAAGACCCCGGCCGGATTCGACGTCTCCGTCTGGGAGTTCTTCTGGCCGCTGGCCACCGGCGCCCGGCTCGTCCTCGCCAAGCCCGGCGGCCAGAAGGACGCCGGCCACCTGCGCGACCTGATCGCCCGCGCCGGCGTCACCGTCGCCCACTTCGTGCCCGCCATGCTCACCGTCTTCCTCGCCGAGGACGACGTGGAGAAGTGCACCACGCTGCGCCGAGTCGTCTGCAGCGGCGAAGCCCTCCCTCCCGACACCGCACGGGAGTTCACCGCCCGGCTGCCGGACTGCGCGCTGGCCAACCTGTACGGGCCGACCGAGGCCGCCGTCGACGTCTCCTCCTGGGAGTGCGAAGGCCCGCTGGAGACCGTCCCGATCGGCCTGCCGATCGACAACACCCGGCTCTACGTGCTCGACGGGGCGCTGCGGCCCGTCCCGCCCGGCGCCCCCGGCGAACTCCACATCGGCGGCACCGCCGTGGCGCTCGGCTACCACCGCCGCCCCGGCCTCACCGCCGCCCGCTTCGTCCCCGACCCCTACGGCCCGCCCGGCTCCCGGCTCTACCGCACCGGCGACCTCGCCCGCCGCCGCCCCGACGGCACCCTCGAACACCTCGGCCGGATCGACCAGCAGGTCAAGATCCGCGGCCTGCGGATCGAACCCGGCGAGACCGAGGCCCTGCTCCGCGCCCAGCCCGGCATCGCCGACGCCGCCGTGACCGTCCGGGAGGACAACCCCGGCGACAAGCGCCTGGTCGGCTACGTCGTCCTGGAGCCGGGCACCGAGGAGCCGGACCCGGGCGCCCTGCGCTCCACGCTCAAGCTCTCGCTGCCCGACCACCAGGTGCCCACCGCCTTCCCCGTGCTGGACGCCCTGCCGCTCACCCCCAACGGCAAGCTGGACCGCCGTGCGCTGCCCGCCCCCGAGCTGCGCCGCGCCGAGGGCGGCGTCCGGAGGCCCGGGACCGAGGCCGAACGGGTGCTCGCCGCGATCTGGGCCGAGGTGCTCGGCCTGCCCGAGGTCGGCACCGACGAGGACTTCTTCGACCTCGGCGGCCACTCGCTGCTCGCCACCCAGGTGGTCGCCAAGGCCCGCAAGCGGCTCACCGAGGCCGGCGCCCGCCCGATCAGCGTGATGGACCTCTTCACCTGCCGGACGGTGCGCGACCTCGCCGCCCTGGCCGACCTCTCCGAGCAGGACCGCGGCCCGCGCAGGCTGCTGCACCGGCTCACCCGCCCGGTACCCGCCGCCCGCCGCCGGCTCACCCTGGTCTGCGTGCCGTACGGCGGCGGCAGCGCGGTGGTCTACCAGCCGGTCGCCGACCTGCTGCCGGCCGACACCGAGCTGTGGGCGGTGGCCATCCCCGGCCACGACATCGGCGTCACCGAGCAGCACCTGCCGTTCGACGAACTGGCCGCCCGACTGGCCCAGGAGGTCCGCGAGCGGGTCGACGGCCCGGTGGTGGTCTACGGCCACTGCGGCGTCGGGACGGCGCTGGCGGTCGCCACCGCCCGGCTGCTGGAGGCCTCCGGCCGTGAGCTGGAGGCGGTCTACGCCGGGGCGCAGTTCCCGTTCGCCAAGCCCCGCAGCAAGGTGCTCACCACGCTGAGCGGGCTGGCCTCGCTGGAGCCGCTGCTCGGCGACCGGGTCTACGTCAACTGGCTCACCGGCATGGGCGTCGACACCTCCGAACTCGACCAGGACCAGATCCGGTTCATCGTCGGCAACATGCGCCGCGACTCCAAGGCCGCCGAGGAGTACTTCACCCGGGCGATCGCCGAGGTCGACGCGGGCGCGCCGAGGCTGAAGGCGCCGATGGTCTCGCTGGTCGGCGACCGCGACCCGGCCGCCGACTTCTACCAGGAGCGCTACCGCGAGTGGCTGCTGCTCGCCGAGCGCTCCGCCGTCGCGGTGCTCGACCAGGGCGGGCACTTCTTCGTCAAGTACCGCGCGGACGAGGTCGCCGAGGCCGTCACCACCGTGCACCGGGCCGTCCTGGACGGTGAGACCGGCCGGCTGCCCGCGCCGGGCCCGGACTCCTCCTGGTGGTTTCACGGCGAGACCGGGCCGCCGGCCCCCTCACCGGACGAGCCGCAGAGCGCGGCGCAGCCCGTGGCGGAGGACGGCCCGCAGCCCAGCATGCGCCGCTTCCTGGCCGTCGCCGCCGGACAGTTGGTCTCGATCACCGGCTCGGCGCTCACCGAGTTCGCGCTGCCGGTCTGGATCCTGCTGGAGACCGGCTCGATGGCCCGGTACGCGCTCTACGCGGTGATCGCCATGCTGCCCGGGATCGTCGTCGGCCCGCTGGCCGGCGCGCTGGTGGACCGGCTGGACCGCCGCAAGGTGATGCTGGCCGGCGACGTCGCCGCGGGCGCCACCCAGGCCGGGATGCTCGCCCTGCTGCTCGCCGGGCAACTGCACTCCTGGGAGATCTACGTGCTGCTCGGGGTGCTCTCCGTGGCGCTCACCTTCCAACGGCTCGCCTACGCCTCCGCGGTGCCCCAGATCGTGCCCAAGCAGTACCTCGGTCACGCCAACGGCATCGTCCAAATGGCCTTCGGGGCCGCGCAGTTCATCGTCCCGCTGGCGGCGGTGGCGCTGATGGCGGCGATCGGCCTGCGCGGCATCCTGGTCATCGACGTGGTGAGCTACGCGCTGGCGATCGGCATCCTGCTCGCGGTCAGGTTCCCGAAGACGCTGCCGTGGACGCGCCGTGAGTCGCTGGTCGAGGAGATCAGGCACGGCTTCGGCTACTCCTGGCGCAACCGGGGCTTCCGCTCCATGCTGCTCTGGTTCGCCGGCCTGAACATCTTCCTCTCCCCGCTGTTCCTGCTGGTCACCCCGATGGTGCTGGCCTTCTCCGACCTCGACGGAGCCGCCCGGGTGGCCGTCGCGGGCGGGGCCGGGGCACTGCTTGGCGGCATCGCGATGGGCTTCTGGGGCGGGCCGCGCCGGCACCGGCTGCGCGGCATGCTCGGGCTCGCCGCGCTGCTCTCGCTGGCCTGCGCCTGCACCGGCCTGCACGCCGGGCTCTGGGTGGTCGCGGCCGGGGCGTTCGGGATGTCCTTCGCGCTCACCCTGGTCAACGGCGTCTACTCGACCATCGTCCAGGTCAAGGTGCCGCAGCGGTTCCACGGCCGGGTGTTCGCGCTCAACACCCTGGTCGCCTGGTCCACCCTGCCGCTCGGGCACGGTGTGATCGCCCCGCTCGGCTCGTCGCTGTTCGGCCCGCTGATGGACGAGGGCGGCGTGCTCGCCGGGGTGTTCGGCCCGCTGCTCGGCACCGGGCCCGGGCGCGGCATCGCGCTGATGTACCTGCTGTTCGGCCTGGCGATGCTGGTCCTGGTGGCGGTCGGCCTGCGCCTGCCCGCCCTGGCCCGTTTCGACCGGGACGTGCCCGACGCCGAACCGGACGACCTGGTCGGCCTGCGCGAACGCGCCCGCCTGGCGGCGGCCCGCCGGGCCGCGGAGGCCGAGCACCCCGAGACGGCCTCGGTCTGACCTCGCCGGAAGGTCCCGGGGGGGGGGGGCACGGGCGCCCGTGCCCCGGTCCCCCCCTAAAGAGGAACCCCTGGACCCCGCAACCACCGAACCGAGCGCCGTCCAAAAAGAAGAGGAGAACG
>NZ_JBVJCO010000075.1:0-6725 GCF_055588525.1 Kitasatospora sp. NPDC041988 | reverse complement strand
TCCCTTTGGGTGGTTCCCTTCGTGGCGGGGAGGCGCAAACCCCGCGATCTTCTTTCGGCCCCCCCCCCCGGGTCCCCCCCCCCCCCCCCCCCCCCCCCCCCCGGTGCCCCGTCCCCCTTCGAAGGAGCACCCCGTGACCACCGCAGCCCCGTACCAGGTCGTCGTCAACGACGAGGAGCAGCACGCACTCTGGCCGGCCGGCGCCCCGCTGCCCGCCGGCTGGCGGGCGGAGGGCTTCACCGGCAGCGAGGAGGAGTGCACCGCCCACGTCGACCGGGTCTGGCCGGACATCCGCCCGCTCAGCCTGCGCCGCCGCCTGGCCGGGCAGGCCGGCGGCGGCGAGTGAACGTCCGGGAATCCGTAAACTACACCGCTGTCGAACAGTCGCCCCTCGGGCGTGCGGGGCGGCCGTTCGGGTGACATAGTGTCCGCTGACCGGCAGGACGCCGTGTCAGTTCGCGGTACGGGCAGGGCCGGACGGGGTGAACCGGCGGCGAAGCCCTGCCGCCTCACCCATCGAACGAAAGGGACGGGAACCCGTGCGGTCCGAGAACGCCCCGGCCACCTCCACACCCGTGGCCGCCAGTCAGTCATTGACGCTGGCAGGCATGCTCTTCGCGGTCTCGATGACCTTCATCGACCAGACCATCGTCTCCATCGCCGCGCCCGACATCATCCACGAACTCGGCCTCTCCTCGGCCGGCATGCAGTGGGTGGTCAACGCCTACCTGCTGGCGCTGGCGGCGTTCTTCGCCCTCGGCGGGCGGCTGGCGGACGTGCTCGGCCACAAGCGGATGGCGATCGTCGGCACGCTGACCTTCGTCGTCGCCTCGGCCCTGTGCGGGGCGGTGCCGACCGGTGGCGCGGCGCAGACCTGGCTGATCGCGTTCCGGGCGCTCCAGGGCGTCGGTGCGGCGCTGATGTTCCCGGCCGCGCTGGCCGTGGTGGTGGAGGTCTTCCCGGTGCAGCGGCGCGGTCGCGCGCTGGCGCTCTTCTTCGGTGTGGCCGGCGGCCTCACCGCGGTCGGCCCGATCCTCGGCGGCTGGCTGACCAGCTGGACCTGGCGGGCGATCTTCTGGGTCAACGTGCCGATGGCCCTCATCGCGATCGTCCTGACGCTGATGGCGAAGATCCGCAACACGCCGCGCCGGGAGCCGATCGACTGGACGGGCGCCGCACTGGCGGCGGTCGGCATGGCCCTGAGCGTGCTCGGCCTCCAGCAGGCCGCGACCTGGGGCTGGGACAGCCCGGCCACCTGGCTCTGCATCGTCGGCGGCCTCGCGGTGCTGGTCCTGTTCGTCCTGTTCGAGCTGCGCACCCAGGACCCGCTGATCAAGCTGCGGGTCTTCGCCGACCGCGCCTTCGCGGCCGACAACGCGGTGCTGTTCTTCGCGATGATCGCGTTCGTCCCGGTGTTCTTCTTCGCCTCGGTCTACTCGCAGGTGGCGCTCGGCCAGTCGGCCAACGACGCCGGCCTGTACCTGCTGGTGTTCTTCGCCGGGTTCGCCCCCGGCTCGCAGATCGGCGGCCGGCTGCTTGACCGGGTCGGCGCCCGCCCGCCGATGCTGGTGGGCACCGCGCTCGCCGCCGCCGGCTTCGCGCTCTGGGCCGGCAAGATCACCGACCTCTCGCTGGGCGCCCAGTGGCCCTACATCGTGATGTCGGGCGCCGGCATCGGCCTGCTGCTGACGCCCGCCTCGACGGACGCCGTCAACCGGGCGATCGGCGCCTCGTACGGCGAGGTCACCGGCATCACCCAGACCGTGCGCAACTACTCGGCGAGCCTGGGCCTGGCGGTGCTGGGCACCGTTCTGCTGCACAGCACCACGGCCAACGTCCAGGACGCCCTGCGTGCGCACGGCGTGCCGGCGGAGGTCGCGCACAGCACCGCGGTGGAGATCACCAAGAGCATCACCGGCCACGGTGAGGGCGGCCAGGGCGCGTCCGACGCCTCCGCCGAGATGATCGACGCGGTCCGCCGGGCCTTCGCCGAGGCCAACGGCCCGGTCCTGTACGGCATGGCGGCGGCGCTCGGCGTGGCGTTCCTCTGTGCGTTGCTGCACCCCGGCACGCGCGTCACCGCGGAGGCGGAGCCGGCTGCCGCGAAGGCCGAGCAGGTGGCAGAGCCGGGCGCCTGAGCCGCACGGCGAACACGCCGGGCCCCGCGGCGCCGGCAGCGTGACACGGCGGCCGGTCTCCCCGAGACCGGCCGCCTTCGCGTGTCCGCGGGCCCCGCGTCCGGTTCACGTCTGCATGCAGTCGTCGTACTGCTGGTTGCACTCGTCGTGGCACCGCTGCCACTGGTAGAAGTCGCCCATGTCGAGCTGGGGCTGGCACCCCTGATCGCAGGAGTCGAGGCGCTGGCCGCACCTGATCAGCCGCTGCCGCTCCTCCTCGGTGAACATGGGGACGATCCGTTCTCCGGTGGCGCCGCCGTGCGGGCCCGCCGCCGGCCGGGTCGTCGCGTACCGGCCGGCACGCGGCCGGAGGGAGGCCTCAGCGTGGAATCCGGGGATGGCCATGGTGATGCTCCCGTCAGGTGGTCCGGACGGAGACCGCCGGCCGCCGGTCGGCCGGCGCTCCCTCGCGGGCCTCCCCGGGCGCTTCCGGGTGAACGGCCCGCTCCGTCCAGGCTACGCCGTCGGGCCGCGCGGCCCTCGGCGTCGGCCCCGCTCCTGCCGAGGTGCACGTCGGGCCGGGCGGGAGCAGCCTGGAAGTAGTGGATGACCGCGGGCGACCGAAGCCAGGGTCTCCTCGGCTCCCCCACGCGAGTGACCGGAATCCTCGCGTCCGAACGGCCCGGCAGGTTTCACGACCCGACATTTCACGGCCCGACATGTCTTCACACCCCCGTTCCCGCGGGCCCCGGGCGGGCCGACGTCCGCTGTCACCGCGCTGCGCCCGGGCGGTGACGGTGGGCGGTGAGGGAGATGACCGATGACCGACGGTGAGAGGCGGGACGACCCCGCCCGCGGCGGCGAGGCCCGCCGACCGCGCAGGGTGCGCGTCCCGGGGTTCATCACCGACGAGGAGATCGGCCTCGGGGACGCCGTCAGGCGTGTGACGAGCACGATGGGGATCAAGAGGCCCTGCGGTGGTTGTGAGCGGCGTGCGGCCGCGCTCAACCACCGGGTGGTCCTGTCGCGGGGCCGTGCTCACCAACGGTGAGCGCGGTGACGGACCGTGACGTGAAATCCGTGACGGTCCGCAAGGCTTGACGCGAGCGTGACGTGAGGAGTCACCGATGGAGCAGGAGTACCAGGAACGCCCCGACCTGCTGGACGACCTGCCGGCGGACGGCCCCGACCGCCTCGGGCCGGCCCTCGCACCGCCCGCCGCCACCGCTGCGGCCGCTTCCGTGACCGCCGCCGCGATGCCGGACTACGGCTGCGGACACCACTGCGAGAACGGGGACCCGACCGCGGAGGCGGCCGGGGACGACTCCGGGCAGGGCGGCCGCGGCTCGGCCGGCGGCTACGTCTACGTGCTCGGTCAGGTCGACTACCGGTTCCCGAGCCTGGCGGTGGAGAAGGAGGTCGCCCAGGCGGTGTACCGGTCCGACAGCGCCGGGCTGACCGACCGGCAGGCCGTGCACGCGGTCGTCTCCCAGCCCGAGAACCGCTACCTCGCACGCCAGTTGTGCTACGTCCTGAGCGTCCAGGGGATCGAGACCTACCTCCTGAGGCCGCGGGACCCGGTGGAGTTCGACCGCCTGGTCGCGGCCGTCCGGCCGGAACCCAAGGGCTCCGACCTCGACGTCGTCATCGGCCACCGGGGGCCGCTCGCCCCGCCCGACTTCTGCAACGGCCTGACGCTCCCGGTGGTCTCCTTCGACCAGATCTACTCCTTCGACACCGAGGAACTGGTGGCGGCGATAAAGCGGCCCGCGGGAATGGCCGACGAGCTGTTCGAGACGTCCTCCAGGGAGCTGCTGCACCGGGTGAGGCAGCTGGGGGACAACGCTGGCGACACCGACGAGCACCGCGCGCTGAACTACCTCGCGGTCCGCTACCCGCGCATCTACGAGAAGACCGTGGAGGCCTTCGCCGCCGACTCCTCGCTGAGCGCGGTGAGCTTCCGCGAGTCCCGGCTGAGCGGCGCCCGCAGGATCATCGACGTCCTGTTCTGCTACACGGGCCGCCGGACGGACGTCACCGAGAAGTTCTTCGTCCGGGTCGACGTCACGGAGGAGTTCCCCTTCCTGGTGAACAAGCTGTGTCCCTACTACGACCGTTGACCCGCGCCGGCCGGGCGCGGGAGAAGGAAGGAGGTGTCGGAGATGACGATCCCGGGATTCACCGCCGAATCGGCGCTCCGCCACACGGGCGGGCACTACCGGGTGTTGCGCCACGGCTCCGCACGGGGCCCGCAGATGATCGAGGGGCAGGGCGAGTTCCTGACGCCGCTCTGCGAGCTGGAGTGCCGCGGGGTCTGCTCCGGCGTGTGCACGCGCAACCCCGGCGGCCTCCGCTGCAAGCGGTGCCGGAAGTGGTGTCTGGACGACTGCGACACCGGCCCCCTCGGCTGACCGGACAGGGCACGACCCGGCACGGACCGGCCCGCGGCCGGACGGGCCCGCTCGGGCGGAGGACGCGGACGGGATGAACGACGCACACGGGACGCCCCGATGACGACACCGTTCGAACAGGTCGGCCTCGCGCGGCTGATGGCACGCGGCGCGGGCAGGCCGGAGGTCGTCGTCGCGGTGGTCGACGGCCTGGTGGCCCTGGACCACCCGGGCCTCGCCGGGCGGCGGCTGCGCCTCCTGACGGATGGCGGGAGGGGCGGCAGGCCCAGCGGGTGCAGCCGCGCGGGCGGCGGCCCGGCCTGCCGCCACGGCACTTTCGTCGCCGGCCTGCTCGGCGCCGGGCGCGGGTGGGAGCCGCCCGGCATCTGCCCCGGCTGCACGTTCCTGCTGCGCCCCGTTTTCGCGCCCGACCGCCCGGGCTCGCGCGCCGCCCCCGCCACGCGGCTGGAGGACCTCGCGGCCGCCGTCGTGGAGACCGTCGACGCGGGCGCCCGCGTGCTGAACCTGAGCGTCGCGCCGGCCCGGCCCGCCGGCACCGGGCACCGCGAGCTGGAGTGGGCGCTGGACCACGCCGCCAACCGCGGCGTGATCACGGTCGTGGCCGCCGGGAACCAGGGCGCGGTCGGCACCTCTGTCCTCACCCGGCACCCCTGGACGATCCCCGTGATCGCCTACGACCGGCGGGGGCGGCCGATGAACCTCTCCAACCTGGGGGGATCGATCGGAGGGCGCGGCATCGGCGCACCCGGCGAGGCCGTCAGGGGCCTCGGCACCGGGGACCGTCCGCTCGTGCTCACCGGTACCAGCGCCGCCGCCCCGTTCGTGGCGGGCACGGTCGCCCTGCTGCTGTCGGAGTTCCCTGCGGCGCCGCCGGCCGAGGTGCGGGCGGCCGTCCTGCGTACCGGTTCCGGGCGGCGCCGGACGGTGGTGCCGCCCCTGCTGGACGCCTGGGCGGCGTACACCGAGCTGCTGCGCCCCAGACCGCCCGGGGCGCAGCAGTCCGTTCGCGGACCGGAGGGCCGGCGGGTCACCTCCCGTGCGGCGCCCGGTCCCCGATGAACTGGAGTTCCGCTGATGATCACTGTTTTCCGTATCGATGGACCCCCGACCGGGATCGAGCTCAAGGGGGACGGGAACCCCACCCCCGAGCAGATCGAGGAGGAGAAGGAGGCCCGGCAGGCCTTCCTGGACGCGGTGTCGCCCTACCTGGCGGCGCTGCCGGAACGGCCGGTCAGCCATTCCGGCAACGTCGCGAAGGTGGAACTGCTCGGCGAGGACGTGGTGTCCCGGATGAACCGGTACCTGCTGCTGGTGACCGTCGACATCGGCGATCCGCGCATCGACTTCGAGTCCTTCGTGCCGTCCGGCACCACCGTCACGCCGGTGGACGGCGACTTCACCCCGATCTCCCACTGGCCGGACGGCAGCCGGAGGTGATCCGGAGCCCGGCCCGCTCGCCTGGCCCGAGCCGTTCTCACTCCCGGGCCAGGCCGGCGACGTGGTCGGCGATCAGGTCGAGCATCTGCGCCGATCCCTCGTCGCCGAGCACGAGCAGGTTGAGCGTCAGCCCGTCCGTCACCGCGGCCAGGTAGCGGGCCAGCACGCCGGTGGGGACGCGGAGTTCGAAGCCCGCGCCGCGGCGGAGCTGTTCGAGGAGTTCGGTGTAGGCGGCGGAGTACAGCTCGTACTGCCGCCGTGCCAGCTGTTCGAAGCCGGGCCGGCGCAGCGCGTACTGGGTGAGTTCGTAGGTGAGCATGTGCTCGCCGGGGTTGGCGGCGACGTGGTCCCGGTAGGCCTGGAAGCCGGCCCGGACGGTCTCCCGCAGGGTGGCCCGGGGCCGGATCGCCTCCCGGACCACCGTGACGGAGTGGTCGGTGATCGTCGCGATGACGGACTCGAGCAGGGCCTGCTTGGAGTCGAAGCAGTAGTGGAAGACGCTCAGTGACACGCCCGCCTCGGTGGTGACCGACCGGGTCGTGGTGGCGGCGACACCGTCGCGGGCCATCACCCGGATCGCGGCCTCGGTCAGCTGCCGGCGCCGCTCGGCAGACGGCATCCGTGTCATGGGGTTCCTCCCGGTCGCGGCCGGCCCCGGCTCCGGGGGGGGGGGGGGGGGGGGGGGGGGGGGGGGGGGGGGGGGGGGAGAAGAGGGGGGGGGGGGGGGGGGAGGGGGGGGGGGGGGGGGGGGAAGGAAGGC
>NZ_JBVJCO010000074.1:8406-24819 GCF_055588525.1 Kitasatospora sp. NPDC041988 | reverse complement strand
CCCCCCCCCCCCCCCCCCCCCCCCCCCCCCCCCCCCCCCCCCCCCCCCCCCCCCCCCCCCCCCCCCCCCCCCCCCCCCCCCCCCCCCCACCGCCGGATCGGTCAAACGCTCACCAGGTCAGCCGGCCCCGGACGGATCGTGGCCGGTGCCATCGGCCTGGTCGGCAGGGTCGGCAGGGTCGGCAGGGTTGCCGTGATCGCCGTGCCCGGTGTGGTCGGCGCCGCCTGTGATCACCCCGCCCAGCTTCGCGTGCACGACGTCCGACGTGGCGTCGGACAGGACGACCACCCACCGGTCACCCACCAGGTACGACCCTCCGTACGCCTCGGCCTCCGACGTCCAGGCCGTCTGGGCGCCGGTGGTCGGGAAGGTGACGATCCAGACCTCGTCGTCGCCGAGGGTGCAGAGCCCCTGGCGGAGGTCCGTGGTGTCGGCGGTGATGTCGGCCGCGCAGCCGATCCGCTGGGCCAGGTCCTCCACCGAGGTCCGCGCGGCGTCGGCCGACGCCCGCGGCGGGGCGAGCAACCCTCCTGCGCCGCCGACCAGTTCGGCGACGCCCAGGGCGAGCAGGACGGTCAGCGCGAGCCACTGGAGGGTGCGACGGACGGTCCTCTGCTGCCGGACGGACGCCACGGTGGAGTCCCCGGCGGTCACTTACCGGTCACCGGCTTCCCGGCGGGGTTGATGGCCGACCACAGGTCGTCCTTGCCGTTCCCGTTGGCGTCACCGGGGGCGTTGTCGCCCGTGTAGGTGTAGACGGGTTTGCAGTTGACGGACAGCTGCCACGTCCCGTCGGGGCGCTGCATCTTGCCGATCAGCTTCGGGTCCACGCCCTTGACCTGGCTCGGGTCGACGGCGGGCGCCGGCTTCCAGGTCATCGCGCACTGGCCCTCGCAGAGCGAACGCATCGGCCAGGACGGGTCCTTGGCGTACTGGTACAGCGTCATGCCGCGCGCGTCCACCACGATCGAACCGAGCTGCGGGTTGGAGGTCACGGAGACCTGGGCCCCGCCCGGGGCGGGCTGCGCCGGCTGGGGCTTCGGCGCCGCACCGGTCGGCGTCTCCGACGGGTAGGCCGACGCACCGGTGGCCGCGGTGGCACCGGTGGCCGCGGCGGCCGCCTTCTTGCCGTCGGGCGCCACGGCGAACCAGGTGCCGCCGACGCCCTGGCCCTTGGTGTCGCCGGGCGCGGTGTCCTGCGCGTAGCGGTAGACCGGCCAGCCGCCCAGCGTCAGCTGCTTCGACCCGTCGGCCCGCGTGACCTCGCCGACCGCGCCGGCGTCGATCCCGCTCCCCGTGCTCGTGCCCTCCTTGGCGACCGGCGGCCAGGTCTTGGCACAGCCGTCGTTGCAGTTGGACATCGGGGGCTTGGCCATGTCCTTGTCGAACCGGTAGAGGGTGAAGCCCTGGCCGTCGGTGACCACCATGCCGAGCGCGGCGTCGTTGCGCACGGTCAGCGCGCCTCCGTTCTGGCCCCCGCCCGCCGACGCCCCGCTGGGCCGGCCTCCGGCGGACGGTGATGCGCCGCCACCGCCGTAGGAGTCGTACGAGCCGTATCCGCTGCCGGCGGGCGCGGCGTCCTGCGCGCCCACCAGCTGGCCGGAGCCCGACCCGGACGGCGTCTTGGCGCTGCTGCTCATGTTGCCCCACAGGGCCATCACCACGAGCCCGACCAGCAGCAGGCAGAGCCCGACCAGTCCGTATCGCTTCGTCAACATGTTCCTTGCCTTTCCATCGGTGGAATCTGGCCTTCCGTGGATGTGCGCGTCCCCGGTGGTCCGGTCCGGCGTCGAACGCCGGTCCGCGGACGCGGGACGTGGGTGTCAGGGTCGATGGCCCTCCGGAATCTCTCGATCGGCCCGCCGCCCCGACGAGCGTCCCGGGCCGCACGGGCCACGCTCGGGGAGGAGCGGCGGCGCCCGGCGCCGCGCCGGCCTCACTGGATCCGCAGCGCGAGGGCGGGACAACGGTCGACGGCTCGCGCCGCCTGGGAGAGCAGCCTCGCGGGGACGGGCATCACGCCCGCGGCGGGGAAGCCGTCCGCCCCCAGCCGGATGACGTCGGGCAGGACGCCGGTGCACAGGCCGTGGGCCTCGCAGAGCGTCCAGTCGACCACGATGGTGCCGGCGCTCTCCACCTCCGGCAGCGGCAGGACGTTCTGCGACGGCCGCCCGCACCCTCCCTGGTACGAGTGCGCGACCAGGTCGCCGTCGAACACGGCCAGGGACGAGGCCACGAAACGGGCGGCGGCGTCGGGGTGACTGCATGCACCCCGTCCGGTGACCGCCCGCATCCCGGCCTGCACCCGGTCGAGTGCCCGCTGGCCACCGCCGCGCACCAGGTCTTCGAGGGACGCGGTCAGGTCGGGGAGCCCCAGGTAGCAGGGCCCGCACTGGCCGGCCGTCTCGTCCGCCAGCCAGCGGGAGATCCTGACGACCTCCCACAGCGGACAGGTCGTCTCCGGCAGCGGCAGGACGGCCCCGGCGCCCAGCGCGCCGCCGAGGCGCTGGAAGGACTGGCGGGACACCACGGCCGAGCGGGCGGCCTCGGCGGTCAGCCACTTCCCGTGGTAGCCGCCGACCAGGACCCCCTGTCCGACGTCCAGGCCGCACGCCGCCAGGACGGCGTCGAGCGGCACTCCGGTGGGGGTCTCCACCACGGTCGAGCCGGCGATCGTGAGCAGCACCGTGCCGGGTTCCTCGGGGGTGCCGATCTCCCGGTAGGGCAGCGCACCCCACCGGGCCGCCACGGCGAGCTGGGCGTACGTCTCGGCGTTGGACAGCAGCGTGGGGGCTCCCCCGACACCGCTGTCGCTGGTGCGCACGCCGCCTCCCCGGGGCAGGGCGATCCCGTTGGTGATGCCTCGGGCGAGGGCGCTCCCCTCGCCCGTGACGAACCGTTCGGGCAGCCGCACCACCGTCACCGGCGGCTTCACCGACCTTCGTTCGGCCAGCGCCCGGCGCAGGGACTCCTCGGTGTCGGTCCGCGTGACGCCGATCGCCACCTGTTCCGCGCCCAGCGCGGCGGCCGCGATCAGCGCACCGTCCACCACGAGGTGCGGGGTACGCAGGAGCAGCGTGGTGTCCTTCAGGCAACTCGGTTCTCCTTCCGTTCCGTTGACGACCACGACCGGCCTGGTACGGCGCCGGGCGACCGCCTTGCCGACCGCCCTGAGCTTCCGGGCGAAGGGGAATCCGGCGCCTCCCCGGCCGCGCAGGTCCACGTTCTCGGCCAGCTCGGCCAACTCCTCCGCACGCAGTGCCGGCAGCTGACCGTGGACCACGAGGTGGGAGCGGTAGTCGACCCGCTCCAGGCTCTCCAGACCGGCGAACAGGACCGGCCGTCCGAACCAGATGACGGGTGGGGCGAAGCCGCTCACCCGTCCTGCCGCCGACGTCCGAGTCCGATGCCGGCCAGGCCCGGCCCGGCGGCCATCGCCCGCCCCACGGCCAGGCCCGGCCCGGCAGCCATGGCCTGCCCCACGGCCACCGGGACGCGCGGGACGGTGGTCTCGGGGCTCGTGGCCACCGGCACCCGCGGGACCGTGGCCTCCGGGTCGCCGGCCTCCGGCGGAAGCGGCCGGACGGTGGCCCGGCGCGGACCGGAGCGGTCCTGGAGGACCAGCCTGAGCGTGAGCGCGACGATCACGCCCACGACGGCCACGCCGTACAGCAGCACCACCCAGGGGGCCGCGACCCGGCCCGATTGCAGCCCGTGGACCAGGCCCGCGCCCCACGCCGGGTACGAGCAGAGGTGGATGACCCTCCACCGGCGTGCGTCACCCGAGCGGGCGAGCCTCCCGCGGGCCGCCCCGGCGAGCGCCACCGCGGGGAACAGGTAGCCGGCGACGGTCCCCAGTCCGAGGACCACCGGTCGGGCCGGGTCGGCGAACGGCACGAAGGCCGCGAGCCCGCCGATCTGGCCCACGATCAGCTTCATCCAGACGTGCAGGGCCAGGCAGACGACGCCCGCGACGCCCATCGCACGGTGAACGGTCTGCGCGACCAGCCGGTGGACCGGCCTCAGGATCAGCCGGTCGGTCGCCGCCAGCCCCCACAGGACGGCGGAGGTGAACGACACGAGTGCGAGCACCCCGACGGCGTACGTCAGGTACGCCTGCAGTCTGGCGTCGACCACGACGGCCGTCACGCCCAGGCCCGCCGCCAGCGGCGGCAGGAGCGACCACGGGCTCGGCCGCCTGCGACCGCCCTCCGCGGGCTGGTTGCCCTCGGCCGCCGCGCGCGCCCGGCCGGCCCGCTCGGTGCCCCGCGGCACCGGGCCGAACCGCCGCGACCGCCGCCTCTGCCCTCTCACCATTGCTGAGCCCTCCGGCCTCGTCCTGAACCTGCTGTCGATCCGATGTCGGGATCCCGGCGCCGGCGGCGCGGGGAGTCGCGATCGCTCCCCGCCCCGGGCCGGGCCCGCCCGTTGCTCTCCGGGAGCCGACCCCGCGGGGTCGGGCCCGCGGGGCGGTGCGCCCCGGGAGGGGTGGGTCACCCGCAGCGACGCCCCTGGTTGATGCAACCGGCCATCTGGTCCAGCAGGCCCTTGTTCATGTTGTTGATGAAGTCACCGTGGTCGGTGATCGGGTTGTGCAGTTGCTCGGGGAAGCTGTCGACGGCGTACCGGACCCCGGCCGGCACGTCGTAGGCGACGCGCTCGACCAGCTGGGGGATCGCCTTGAAGTTCCTCGGGCACGCACCCGAAGCGTTGGAGAAGGCGGTGTGGGTCCGGTGGTTGGCGCTGTCGATGTTCTTGCCGTCCCAGCAGTCCGGGAACTTCAGCGTCCGGACGACCCTGCTCCCCTGCGGGCAGATCGGGTACTTGTCGACGACCTGGCGGTTCTCGAACCCGGTGCAGCTCCACGACGCCCGGACGTTCGCCGGCCCGTTGGTGAAGGCCTTGGCGTCACCGGTGATGATGCGCAGGAACCGGGTCATCGGCTGGACGGGGTTCCCGGTGCCGGAGGTGTACGTGATGTCCGCCTCGGCCGGGACGAGGATCCGTCCCACGTTCCGGTCCTGGCCCCCGCCGGGAGCCTTGGCGTCCTTCTCGTTGGTGCCGTCGAAGACCCGCAGGACGGGCCAGTAGTACGCCGACTGGTCCCCGTTGGAGCAGGTGGTGCCCGAGGCGGCGAGCTTGGCGTTGGACGAGAACGCGTCCGTGGCCACGTTCCCCACGTAGTCGTGCATGTGGTGCGCACCGTTGCTCACGCCGGGGGCGACGATCACGTTGTCGGGGTTGAGGTGGCGGTTCTCGTTGCGCCCGCACCGGGACGTGAAGGAGCCGGTGGCCGACCCCTTCCGGACGGGCGCCGGGACGTTCGGGGAGACGCTGCGGATGTCGACGAACCCGCGTTTGGGGAGGGACTTCGCCTGTGCGGCCGCCTTGGCCTGGGCGACGGCGCCGCCCTCGCCGTCGGCGCTGTACCCCTTGGCCGAGTCCTCGACCACCAGATCGTGCCTGACCACGCACTTCGCCATCCCCGAGAGGTCCTGGGGCAGGCCGGACTCCGGGCCCGCGCTGCCCGACAGCTTCTTCAGGGTCTCCGCGCGCTTGCCGGCGAGGTCACCCAGCACGCGGTCCTCGGTGTCGCCCGAGCCGGGCGCGGACAGCCGGTTGTACGCGTCCGCCACCTGGACGTCGAGCTCGGCGAGGTTCTTGTCCACCGCGTCCTGGGACGCCTCCGGCACCTCGTTCAGGGCCACCCCGGCGTCGGCGCAGGCGACGGTACCGACGCGCGGGGACGCCGCCGACGGCTCGCTCCAGGGGCGCTGGCCGGCGAAGGCCACCGCCGCGACGGTCCCCACCGCGCCGGTACCCAGGATCCCCGCCAACAGCAGGGCACCGGCCCTTCTCCTCGACGCGCCACGTTTACGGGACTTCATGTTCCTCACACTCCTCGGACGTGATCAGGCCTGCCGAGCAGGCCGCGGACAGCCTTCCTCCGGTCGTCGTCTAGCGGGTCGATCCGGCGGGCGCCGGGGGGCGGCTCGCGGACGGCGCGCCCGAACCGGTCGGCAGCGGGGTGAGCTTGTCGAAATCGACGAGCCCGGTGTCCTCCAGGACGTTGATGTGGTCGAGCACCGTGCCGTTGGCCGTGTTCGCCAGATCCCGGATCGTGGAGTTCCGGGTGCCGGCGCGCACCTGGGCCACGACCGCGAACACCTGCCCGTGGGCGCTGCGCAGGATGTTCGCGAAGAGTTCGTCGAACTCCCCGCCCTGCGCGGCGTCCAACTGCTTGAGCCAGCCCTGCTGCTGTGCGGACGGCTCGCTGGGGACGTCCAGTCTCAGGGTCTGGGCGGCGGTCAACACCGCCTTGTCGAGGTCGGTATGACCCTGGGTCAGGTGCTGGCCGGCCAGCTTGACCTCGGGGCTGGTGCCCTTCGCGAGGGCCATCCGGCCTGCCGGGATCTCCCACAGCCCGGCCAGCCGCACCCGCTTGACGAAGTCACGGTCGACGGCGGTGAGCGGCCCGGTGGGTGTCTGCGCGACTCCTTGGTCGTCGCCCACCGGGGTGCTGCGATAGGCACCGGCCGACTTCGCCACCGGGTACACCAGCGCCGCCGCGGTGAGGATCATCGCGACGATGATCAGGAGGGTGGCGAACGACCTCGGAAGGCGGCTCACCAGGGGGAGGCCGTAGGCGGCCGCGGCCGTTCCCGGTCGGCGCTTCTTCCTCAAAGATGACATGGGGCTCTTCCTCCATCGCACCCGGAGGATCAGGGCCGCGCGGAACCCACGGGAACCGGTCCGGGTGGGCCTCGGTGGTCCGCGCGGTGATGGCCCACGCGCAACGGTCCGCGGACGGCGCGGCCGACGAGGGGATGACGCGGCAGCGCGGGACGGCTGCCGCGATCGGACGGCCCGGCGCCGGATCGGTCGGCGCCGGCGGGCGGGCCTCAGCGCCCGTTCGTCCGGACGTTCCGCTGGGGCCCGGACGTCTGGAGCAGGGACAGCATCCCGGCTCTGCGGCGCAGGCGCGCGTACTCGGACGCCATGATCTGGATCTTCAACGCCAGCAGGAGCTCGAATCTGGCCCGGGGGTCGCGCAGACCGCTGCCGAAGATCTTCTCCAGGTTGCGGAGCCGGTTCCGGACGGCCTGCGGGTGGATGCGGAGCAGGCGGGCGGCCGGGAGCGTGCCGCCGCCCTCCAACCAGGCGAGCAGTGTCTCCTCCGTCCACTCCCTCTGCTGCGGTGTCATGTCGGCCAGGCGGCCGAGCCACTTGGCCGAGAGGTGACCCGCCAGCCGCGGGTCCTGGAACAGCATGAGCGTCGCCAGGTGGTCCTCGACGAACTGGATCCCGCCGGAGGCTCCCTGCGGCACCATCGTCAACAGCTTGCGGGCCCAGCCGAGCGACACCAGCGCGTCCTCGACCGGCACCACCGGACCCACCACGGCGGTCCGGCCCTCCAGCCAGAGGGCGAGCACCCGGGGCATGCCCGGCAGCGGGTCGGGAATCAGCAGGTGGGACAAGGTCCCCTTGGTGCCGGCGGCGACCTCCGTGCCGGAGAGGCCCGGCGGCGGCGCTCCCGGCAACGAGTACAGCGCCACCGCCTGGACCGTGGTCGGCTCGCTGCGCCGCACCCGGCCGCCGTGGAGGCCCTGACCGGTGCCGGGCCGTCCCGCGGTGCCGCCGTGACCGGCGAGCCGGCGTTGCACGGGTTCCCGGCGGCCGACGGCCCCCGGCAGGGCGAGATCACTCACCGTGACCCCCTTCCCGCGACGCCGGGACTCCCGTCGCCGGAAGCCCGACTCCCGCCGCCGGAACCTCCCGGGAGCCCGCCGACCCGGATGGCCCAGGCGGAACGCGGCCCGACGCGCCGCGACCCGGTGGCCACCGCTGCGCCCGCGACCCTTTCCAGCACGAAGAGTTCGTACGGAGTCGGCACCGGCGACCTGCTGCCGGAGCATGCTTCCCGCATGGCGGCACCCCTCTCTCTCTCGAAACCCTCGACCCCAACCGGGCCGGACATGTTGAGAGATGGGCCGCCGGAGCTTTCGTCCCGCTGCGTTATCGATCCGTTATCTTCCGCGCAGCGCCCCGCACCCCGCACTCACCGCCGGAAGCGCACGCCACAAGGGCCGCAAGTGCACACACCAATGGCCGACCGAAGGCCTTGCGGAAAGCGGCACTTGACGTCACCCCGGCCGCACAAACTCCTCACAGCCATGCCCGACCGGGTATCGCCGCCCCTTCCGCAGAGAGCTGACGGACCATCACATCACTGCGATCGCAAGCCGCTTCGCTCCGGTCAGGAGAGATCACCGCCGGATCGCGGAGAGCCGCATTGAGCCCCGGAATCGACGAACACCGGTTCGCCCCCGCGATTGTGCCGACCGAACAGGTATTCTCCGGGCTACTTGTAGGCTGTGGCCCCCACCAGGGCATGACAGGAACTGCGGAAGCCTGTCCCACGTCCCTCAGGCCCGAATGCCCTGCACCACATCCACGCGATCGGGGCCGTATGCGACTCAACCTGAACCAACTGGCGATCTTCGCGAAGGTCATCGAATGTGGTGGGTTCTCCGCGGCGGCCCAGGTGCTGTTCCTGAGCCAGTCCTCGGTCTCCAAACAGGTGCAGAACCTGGAGACGTCCCTGCGAACCGTCCTGGTCGACCGCTCGGGCCCGAAGATCCGTCCCACCCCGGCCGGACGGGTCCTGCTCGCCCAGACCAAGGAGATGCTGGCGCTGGCCAATCACGCCGTCGGCGCCGTCCAGGCGGCCGCGCGCTGGCCGATCGAGCGCCTGGTGGTCGGCAGCACGAGCACGGTCGGCGACTACCTGTTGCCGGCGGTGATGCGGGAGCTGCGGCGCCGCGAACCCGACGGGCTGTTCACCGTCGTCGTCAACAGCCCCGAGTGCCTGGCCGACGCGCTCGAACAGGGCCGGATCGGCGTCGGCGTGACCGACGGCCCGCTGCCCCCGGGCCGGTACGAGTCGGAGCAGCTCGCCAGCGACGACATGGTGCTGGTCTGCGCGTCCGACCACCCGCTGGCCGGGCAGGAGGTCACGCCGGCCGAGCTGTCCTCCGAGTCCTTCCTCCTCCTCGAACCGGGCTCCCAGACCCGACGACAGCTGCTGGAGCTCCTGCACACCTGGGACCTCGTCGGCGCGCGCACCCTCGATCTGTGGGGGATGGAGAGCGTCCGGGAAGCCGTCCGCATCGGCCTCGGCGTCAGCCTGGTCCCTCGACGCTCCGTCCGCTTCGAGCTCCTCCACGGCGTCCTCGCCGAACTCCACGCCCGCCCCGGCCCGGCCCCCCGCACCGTCACTGCCAACTGGACCCTCACCCGCCCCCTCTCCACCTACGAGGAACTCCTGCTCTCCCTCCTCCACGAAGTGGCCGGCACCCCCACCCCCCACCGGCCCGCCGAACTCGTCACCGACTGACACCGACCCGGCTCCCCCGCCTGCCGAGGCGCCCCTGCCCGGCAGCCGATCCCGGGGAGGGGGTACGGCTGCCGGGCAGGGACGGGCAGGGGGTACGGCTGCCGGGCAGGGAGGTGCGGTCAGAACTGCGCGCTGATCGTGACTCCGCTGAAGGCGGTCGCGGCATGGAGGCTGACGTAGCGGTAGCCGGCCGTCGGGTTGGTGACGGTGATGCTCTGGGTGGTGCCGGAGGCGGTGGAGGAGGCGGTGAAGGCGCTCGGGGAGGCCCAGGTGTCGGCGTTGTAGTACAGGTACGCGGTGCCGGTGCCGCCGGAGGTCGTGACCTTCAGCGTGGTGGTGCCGGCCGGCAGGTAGAGGTACAGGTGGTCGGTGTTGCCGGCCGCCGCGGCGCGGTTCGGCCGCGAGCAGTTCCGGCCCAGCTCGTCGGTCCGTGCCTCGGTGCAGGTGGGCAGGGTGACGGGGCCGCCGCCGGTGGTCACGGTGACCGAGGTCGGAGTGGTGTGGAGCCGGCCGGTGTCGTCGGTGACGGTCAGGGCGACGGTGTAGGTGCCGGCGGCCGCGTAGGTGTGGCTCGGGTTGCGCAGGTTCGAGGACGTGCCGTCGCCGAAGGTCCAGTTCCAGGAGACGATCCGGCCGGGGCCGGTCTGCACGGACTTGTCGCTCACACTGACCGTGGCGCCGTTCAGCGTCCGGTCGAACAGGGCCGTGGGGCCGGCGGCGTAGCAGGCTCCGGCGGCGCAGCCGGTGAGCCAGGCGTCGAAGTCGGCGTCGTAGCGGGTGCCGAGGCCGTTGTAGACGGCGTAGCCGCCCTGGTAGTCGCCGACGCGGAAGCGCGCCAGCATGGCCTGGACGTCACCCGGGTGCTTCTCGAACATGTAGCGCACCGCGAGGTAGCCCCACGGGTAGACGCGGGTGGTGTCCGAGTTGCCGTAGGTGTTCTGGAAGATGGTGCTGAGCTTGTAGGTGTGTTTGGCGGCCTCCGCCATCGCGTCGGTGTCGGTGGCACCGCGGTAGGCGTAGGACTCGTACTCGGCGACACCTTCGACCCACCAGATGTCCGGGACGGAGGTCTGGGTGCCGAAGCTGCCCTTCATGTCGTGGATGCCGTCGAGGTAGTGCGTGTACTCGTGGTTGAGGTTCCACACCCGGGCGGTGTCATTGAGGTTCCAGGACTTCTGGAACATCACCGACACGGCCTGGTTGTTCGGGTCGGTCGGGTCCATCACGGTCTGGCCGCCGTTGTCGGTGGAGTTGCCGTAGATGGCCCAGGAGTAGGTGGCGTAGTCGGCCTTGTTGGCGAAGATCCCGAGGGTGATGGTCTTGTCGTACTGGTTCGGGATCGGCCCGTTGTCCTTGACCAGGTTGTGGAAGAACGCGTCCTCGCCGCGCAGGCTCGCACAGACGGCGGCCAGCTCGGCGGCCGTCAGCGCCTGGGCCTGGATGGTGCGGTTGTCGCAGACCAGCTGGTTCGGCAGGACGGCCGCGGTCAGCTTCGCGGGCAGGTTGCAGGTCTTGTAGTAGGAGCAGTTGGCGCCGTTGTAGGTGGTGGCCTGGTAGGCGGTGTTCACGTACAGCGGGCCGGTCGGTCCGGTGATCTGGACGGAGTCGAGGACCTGCTTCACCAGTGGCTTGGCCACCGCCTCGATGGTGGCGTTCTGCCCGGCTATGCGGCCCAGGTCGTTGCCCGCGTTGACGTCGAGGGCGGAGTTCGGCCCGCCGAGGAGGTCCCGGTGGGCCACGGCGAAGCTGCCCATGGCGGTGACGACGCCGGTGTCGGCGGTGACCGCCTTGATGAAGTCGGTGTTCCAGTTGCCGCGCCACAGCGGGTACTTCAGCACGGCGTTCACCGCGCCGACCATGTTCGGGAACGCGTTGTAGGAGTTGTCGTACGAGTTCAGGGCCCGCTTGTACACGCCCAGGTAGCTGCCCTGGAGGTTGGCGCTGTCGGTGAGGATCAGCACCTGCCTGAGCACGGCGCCGTTGTTGTCGTTGACGTCCGTCCAGCGCGTGCCGGCGAAGAAGGCGTCCAGGCCGCCCTTGACGGCGCCGGTGAGGGTGGCGTCGTAATTCCCCACCGAGCCCGGGTAGTTCCCCTGGGCGTAGTAGCCGGCCCGCAGGAAGAGCACCAGTTGCAGGATGCTGTTCGCGTTGTCGCCGGTGTAGGCGGCGGCCTTGTTCCGGAACGCGGCCGCGACGGTCAGCATCTGCGACTGCTTGAAGACGCCGCCCGCGTTGGCGCCGGTGATGGTGTCGAACAGCGAGTTGACGCAGTCCACGGTCGAGGCTTCGACGAAGGCGACCAGGTCGGCGCCGCTGCGGGAGGCGAAGTCGGCCGGGGTACAGCCGGCAGCGGCCGCGGCCGTCGCGCCCGCGGGGGCGGCCTGGGGCGCCGTCTTCCCGTCCGTGGGCGGGGGCACCTGGACGGTGGAGCCGGCCGGCTCGGCCATCACGGCCTGGCCGAGCAGCGCCGGTGGCAGCGGGGTGGCGGGCGGGGCGAACCTCTCGGAGTCGGCGGCGGTCGTGGCCGCGCCGGCCGCCTTCGGAACGGCGGGTGCGGCGACGGCCGTGGCCTCTCCCGGGGCGGCCGGGCCGGGGGCGGCGAGCGCCGGGGCGGGCAGCAGGGCGGCAACTGTGGCGCAGCCGGCGACGAGGCCGGCCGCGAGCGTGGGGATGGGTATGCGCAGGCGCACTGCCAAGTCCTCTTCCTGTGGGGGAACTTACCGCGCATCAGCCCGGCAAGCGGAGACTTGGCATGCATCCTGCCACCGCCTGAGGATCAGAACAATGTCACAGTTCATATGTGATGGCACGGGTCATGGCACTTCTGCTCCGGAGCCGTCCACTCGGCACGCCGGCAAGGGCAACGTCGAAGAGGGCCGCGAGGACGAGGTCCGCAGGCAGGGCGGGTCCCGCGGGCAGGGCGGGTCAGCGGGCAGGGCGGGCCGGCTCTGGCGGCCAGGTGCCGGCTGCCAGGACACCGGTGGCGTAGGCGCGGGCGACCAGCGCGGTGCGGTTGGGCAGGTGCCAGCGCCGACTGAGCCTGGCGAGGTGGTAGTTGACGCCGTCCAGGGTGAGGCCGATCTCCTTGGCGATCTGGGCGGTGGTGGCGCCCCGGGCGGCAGCGGCGAGGATCCGGGCCTCGACCGGGCTGACCTCGGGGCGGGGGCCGGCCGGCGGGGCGACGGGTCGGGGGGCGGGTTCGTCCAGTCTGTGGAGGGAGAGCAGCAGGTTCGGGGTCTCCTCCGGGGCGTCGCTGACCAGGTCGACGGTCATCTCGCCGTGCCGTTCGGTGCCGTCGACGGCCGACCAGGAGACCCGGGCCGGATACCGCGAACGGCGGTGCAGTCGAACGGCCTCGGTGAGCGCCTGCAGGGTGGCACTGTCCCGGAGGGTGAAGAACTCAAGGATCTTGCGGTTCCGCAACTGCCCTGGCAGCAGGCCGAATTCGGCGGCCATCGCGCGGTTGACGATCAGCAGGCGGCCGCCGAACTCGCACACGGCGATGGGCATCGACACGTGGTCCAGCAGGCGGAGCGCCCGGTTGCGCCAGATCACCGCGAGATCCTGCCGGCGGTCCGCCACCGGACCGCAGCCGTCGGTCGGTTGCATGCGCCGCTCTCCTTCCGTGGCACCCGGGTGCATCAGATCCGACGGTTCGTGGGCAAGTCTTCGGATGGTGCTGGTACTACACAATCATGTAGTGATCGGGGGTGGGCATCCTTCGCGGCGGGCCCAGAGTGGAAGACGGCCAGAACGTTCCTGCTGCGGAAGGCGATCCACCGATGACCGAGGCCATGACCGAGACCACGACAGGCACCCTGGACGTCCCCCTGGTGGACATCTCGTCGGCACCGCCCGTCGCCGCCCCCGTCCTGCGGACCATGGAACTGGCCAGAGAACACGGCCCGGCCTTCGTCCAGCGGCTGCACGGACGCGACACCCTGATCGTCGGCAGCCTGGACCTGGTCGCCGAACTGGCCGACGAGGAGCGGTTCACCAAGTCGGTCGGTCCGGCGCTGGAGAACGTCCGCGAGTTCACCGGGGACGGCCTGTTCACCGCGTACAACGAGGAGCCGAACTGGGCCAGGGCACACGACATCCTGGTGCCCGCCTTCGCGCTCGGCTCGATGCGCACCTACCACCCGGTGATGCTGCGGGTGGCCCGTCGGCTGATCGACTCCTGGGACCGCCGGGCGGCCGCCGGGCTGACGGTGGACGTGCCCGGCGACATGACCCGGATGACGCTGGACACCATCGGGCTGGCCGGGTTCGGCTTCGACTTCGGCTCCTTCGAACGGGACGAGCCGCACCCCTTCGTGGAGGCGATGGTGCACTGCCTGGAGTGGGCGATGACACGGCTCACCCGCTCGCCGGACCTCGACCACGGCGAACGCGACGCGGCATTCCGGCTGGACGCCGAGTACCTGGCCTCGGTGGTGGACGAGGTGATCGCCGCCCGCGCCGGGGGCCAGGACCAGGGTCCGGTTGAGGACCTGCTCGGTCTGATGCTGGGCGCGGTGCACCCCGCCGACGGCACCCGGCTGGACACCGGGAACATCCGCAACCAGGTGATCACCTTCCTGATCGCCGGCCACGAGACCACCTCGGGCGCACTGTCCTTCGCGCTGTACTACCTCGTCAAGCACCCGTCCGTGCTCCGGCAGGTCCAGCGGGAGGTGGATTCGCTCTGGGGCGACCAGGCCGATCCGGAGCCTTCGTACGAAGACGTCGGACGGCTGCAGTACACCCGCCAGGTGCTCAACGAGGCGATGCGACTGTGGCCGACCGCGCCCGCGTTCAGCCGGGAGGCACGGGAGGACACCCTGCTCGGCGGCCGGATCCCGGTCCGCGCCGGGGAGCCCGTCCTGGTGGCGACCCCCCTGTTGCACCGCGACGCCGCCTGGGGCGACAACCCGGAGCTGTTCGACCCCTCCCGGTTCGACCCCGAGCCGGAGGCGGCCCGCTCGCCGCACGCCTTCAAGCCCTTCGGCACCGGCGAACGCGCCTGCATCGGGCGGCAGTTCGCGCTGCACGAGGCGACCATGCTGCTCGCGATGCTGGTCCACCGCTACCGGCTGATCGACCACGCCAACTACCGGCTGACCATCAAGCAGACGCTCACCATCAAGCCTGACGACTTCACCCTCGCCCTCGCCCCGCGCACGCCCGTACCCCCGGCGGCCGCCCCCGGGGCGCCGGCTCGCGCCGCCGAGGAGCCCGGGCGGGTCCGCCAGGGCACCGGGCTGCTGCTCCTGCACGGCTCCAACTACGGCGCCTGCCGCGAGTTCACCCGGCAGCTCGCGGAGGCGGCCGCCGAACTCGGCTGCGACACCGCGATCGCCCCGCTCGACGCGTACGCGGGCGGGTTGCCCACCGACCGTCCGGTGGTGATCACGGCCGCCTCGTACAACGGGCAGCCGACGGACGACGCGGCCGCCTTCTTCGGCCGCCTCCAGGAGGCGGCCGACCACGAGGCCGACGGGGTCGACTACGCGGTGCTCGGCATCGGCGACCGGACCTACGCCGCCACCTACCAGCGCGTCCCGGCCCTGATCGACGACCGGCTCGCCGCCCTCGGCGGCACCCGGCTGCTCACCCGCGGCGAGGCCGACACCTCCGGGGACCTGGCCGGCACGGTGCGGGCGTTCACCACGGCGCTGCGCGCGGTCCTGCTGGAGCGGTACGGGGACGCCGACGCTCCCTCCGTGCGGCCGAAGGAGACGGTGTACACGGTGACCGAGGTGGCAGGTGGCCCGCTGGACGCCCTGGCCGCCCGGCACGACATGAGCGAGCTGACCGTGACCGCCGTCGGCAGCCTCACCGACCCCGGCTACCACCGGGTGAAGCGCCTGGTCCGGCTGGCCCTGCCCGAGGGCGTCGGCTACCGGACCGCCGACCATCTCACCGTGCTCCCGGCCAATGACCCGGCCCTGGTCGAACGCGCGGCCGGGTTGTTCGGCGCGGACCCGGAGAGCGTGCTCAACATCGTGGCGCACCGGCGCACCGGCCTCGCCGTCGACCGTCCGCTCACCGTCCGCGAACTGCTCACCCACCATGTCGAGTTGCAGGACCGTCCGACCGCCGACCAGCGCGCCGAGCTGGCCGCACTCAACCCCTGCCCGCCCGAGCAGGCCGCCCTGCGGGGCGTGTCCGACGACGACCCGCGCACGCTGCTGGACCTGATCGAGGACCATCCGGCCCTGCGGGAGAGCCTGACCTGGCCGGTGCTGCTGGAGCTGCTGCCGCCGATCAGGCCCCGGCACTACTCGATCTCCTCGTCGCCCGCCGGCACCGGCCAGGTCGAGCTGATGGTCTCCGTGCTCAGCGCCCCCGCCCGTTCGGGCCGGGGCACCTTCCGGGGCACCGGCTCCGGCTACCTCGACCGGGTGGCCGTCGGGGACACCGTACTGGCCCGGGTCCAGCCGTGCCGCGAGGTGTTCCGGATCGGCCATCGAACCCCGGTGATCATGATTGCGGCCGGCACCGGTCTGGCGCCCTTCCGTGGCGCCGTCGCCGACCGCCGCACGCTGCTCGCCGAGGGAGCCGACCTCCCCCCGGCCCTGCTGTACTTCGGCTGCGACGCCCCGGACGCCGACTACCTGCACCGGGACGAGCTGCAGGCCGCCGACCGGGCCGGCGCCGTCTCGATACGGCCCGCCTTCAGCGAGCAGCCGGTCGACGGGCAGCGCTTCGTGCAGGACCGCATCGCGGCCGAGGCCGCGGACGTCTGGGACCAGCTCGCCGCCGGCGCGGAGGTGTACGTGTGCGGCGACGGCGCCCGGATGGCCCCCGGTGTCAGGGCGGCGTTCCGGGACCTGTACCGGCACCGGACGCCGGGGGCCGACGAGCACCAGGCGCAGGCCTGGCTCCAGCGCCTGGTCGAGAACGGCCGCTACGTCGAGGACGTCTACGCGGGCTGACGCCTGCCCCGGCGCGGGGGGGGGGGGGGGGGGGGGGGGGGGGGGGGGGGGGGGGGGGGGGGGGGGGAGGGGGGGGGGGGGGGGGGTGGGGGGGGT
>NZ_JBVJCO010000074.1:0-8396 GCF_055588525.1 Kitasatospora sp. NPDC041988 | reverse complement strand
CCAACTCCCCCCCCCCCCCCTCTTTCCGTTCGGTACCCCCCCCCCCCCCCCCCCCACCCCCCCCCCCCCCCCCCCCCCCCCCCCCCCCCCCCCCCCCCCCCCCCCCCCCCCCCCCCCCCCCCCCCCCCGAGGGCCGCCGCCTCCTGCCACGCGATCGGTTGCCCGGCCCCGGCCCCGGTGCGGACTGGGCCGGTGCGGGCCGGGCCGGTGGCGGCTGGGTGTGGCGTGGCGGTCAGGAGGTATGGCCGTAGGACCGCTCGGCCTGCTGGTAGAGCTCCAGCAGGGCTGGGTCCATCACGGTGGCGTCCGGGCCGTAGAAGCGGCCGAACTTCTCGCGGTACGGGCGGAACCAGTGCGGGTGGTCGTGCAGGAAGAAGATGTCGTGCAGGGCGATGGCGCGGATCGCGAGGACGGGCACCGGCGCCTTGCTGACGGCGAACCGGGGGTTCCTCGCCGCCGTCACCTCGCAGTTCTCGTGGAACTGGCCGATCATCAAGCCCCGTGCCACGAAGTCGTCCTTGACGCGGGACTGGGCCTGGTCGAGCAGCCCGGTGTCCGCGCTGCGGAGGTCGGGCAGCACGACCACCAGGGCGCGGAGCATCGGGTTCCGGCCCTGCCAGGTGAGCAGCTCGTACTCGCGAAGGCTGCTCCGGGCGACCTCCTCCAGGAGCTCGGCGGTGGGGGCGTGCCCGACCAGCCGGACGCGGACCTCCAGGGTGTTGTTCTTGCGGGAGGGCGCCACGAACGGGCAGATGGGGCCCGTCCGGCCGATCTCCGGGTGGGTCGCCGAGACGTACTCGGTCAGCCAGGAGTCGACCGAGGCGAGCGCGGACTCGATGGTGACAACGGATGCGGTGGGACTCATCACATACCCGCCTTCAGCTCTTCGCCGGCTCCGAGACGCGGTCGACAGCGATGCGCGCGAGCCGGTGGACCTCGGCCGGGTCCGGGATGCGTGTGTTGACGAAGGACAGGACGTCACCCTTGATCATGATCGCCCAGGCGGTCTCGATGCGGAAGTGGTCGACGGTGGACAGCCAGCGCACCAGGAAGCCGCCGTCCCCCAGGTCGAGCGCCTCCAACCCGACCTTGGTGATGTCGAGTCGGACACCGTCGTTGAGCTCCATCCGGTACTGCCCGCAGTCGTGCACCGCGTCGAGGAGCTCCTGGAACACCTGCCGGCAGGCCTGGTTGTCGAACTGGGCGACGTGGTGGAAGACCACTGAGCCCAGCACGTTGGTGAACAGCGCGGAGCCGTGGTGCAGCGTTTCGGGGTGCGTGCCGTGGGTCAGCATGTTCGTCAGGTCGACGATGGTGCGCCCGGAGCTGTCACCGGAGACGAAGGCGGGGTCGTAGGCGGCGCTCGGCTCCTCGCCGAAGAACGACTCCTCCAGGTCCTCCTCGGTCAGCAGCAGCCGCTGGAATGCGGTGTCGTCCATCGAGTTCATCTCCTATCGGCGCACGAGGCTCAGCGGGCGCATGTCGGTCCACTGGGCCTCGATGTGGTCCAGGCAGGACTGGCGGTCGGTCTCGGCGAGCGCGACCGTCCAGCCCGCGGGCACCTCCGCGAAGGCGGGCCAGAGCGAGTACTGGCCCTCGTGGTTGACGAGTACGAGGTAACGGCCGTCGGAGTTCTCGAACGGGTTGGTCATGGATCGCTCCCTGCGGACGGTGGTCGGGGTGGGGTGGGACGGGGTAGGGCGAGGTGGGACGGGCCGGGTGGCGGCGGCGGGTACGGACCGGCCTCCGGCCGGTCAGCGGTGCTCGGCCGGGAGCCCCGTCAGGTACGTGTGGATCCCGTTGATCGAGGTGAACTGCTCCATGTCCTCGAACTGCGGGTCGATGGCCACGCCGTGCCGCTCCTCCAGCCCGTGCTGGAGGAGGAGCAGCGTGAACGAGTCCATCACCAGTTCGGCGTCGTCCGGGAACTGCTCGGGCGGGCCGAGGCCGGTGCCCTCGGCGAGGATCGCCCTGATGTCGTCCTTCGTGATCACGAGTCTCCCTGAGGCTGTGCCGGCGTCGACCGCGCCGGCGATTCCGACGCGATGCGCCCGTACATCAGTTCGCGGTCGCGGACCAGCTTTCCCATCGAGTTGCGCGGCAGCTCCCGGGTGACGACGAACCGCTTCGGGATCTTGACCGCGCTCAGCCGTTCCCGGCACCAGGCGGTGAGCTCGTCCGCGGTGAGGCCCTCGTCGCCACCCACGAACGCCTCGATCGCCTCCCCGTGGGTCACCACCGCCTCGGCCACCCTCGGGTGGTCCAGCAGGGCGGTCTCCACCTCGGCGAGGTCGACCTTCAACCCGCCGACGACGACGAGCGAGTCGGAGCGACCGAGCATGCTCAGCACCCCGGTCGCCGGGTCCTGCCGGAACCGGTCGAAGGTCCGCAGCCAGCCACCACCGAAGCGGTCGGCGTGTTCGCCGTACAGGTACGGCGAACGGTCCATCCGGACCAGCAACTCGTCGTCGACCACCTTCACCTCGACTCCCGGCACCGGGGGCCCGACCTCCGGAGGCAGGCACTGCCCGGACAGGTCGCCGGCGATCAGCCCGATCTCGGTCAGGCCGTAGACCTGGCTGATCGGCAGGCCGAAGCCGGCCCGGAACCGCTGGTGCGTCTCGTCCCGCACCTGCTCGCCTCCGGAGACGGCCAGCCGCAGCGACGGCAGCCGGGGCCGGTCGGCCGTCCTGGCCAGCAAGTCGTAGTGGACCGGCGTCCCGTACACGGCGTCCACCCCGGTGCGTGCCATCAGCCGCAGCACCTCGGCCGGGCGGAAGGTCGGCGGGACGACCAGCGTCGCCCCGGCGGCCAGCGCGTGCAGCACACCGCTCATCAGGCCCATGTTGTGCATGACCGAGTTCAGCAGCAGCACCCGCTCACCCCGGCCCGGGATGCCGGGGACGGCGGCGTGCCGGTCGAGTTCGGCCAGCACGGACTCCGCCGGCCGGCCGATCACCTTGGGCCGGCCCGTCGATCCCGAGCTGAACTGCACCAGGACGACGCCGTCGGCGGCCGGCCGGCCGCCGGCGAGCCGGCGGACCTCGAACTCGGACTCCTGACGGAACCCGGCCACCGGCCCGCCGGCCCCGGCGGCCAGCACCAGGTACTGCGGCCGCACCAGGTCGACCAACGGATCGAACTCGGCCGGTTTCAGTCGGAAGTCGACCAGAACCACCTGGGCGCCACAGCTCCAGAGGGCCAGCAGCGCCTGTAGATAGGTGAAACTCGGCGTCATCCGCAACAGCACCGAGCTACCGTCGGAAATGCCTTGCTCCCGAAAACGCTGCCGCAGTCCGGAGATTCCGGCGCGGAGCTCACCCCGGGTGACCGGCGCCGTGGAAATCGCCCACGGATCGTCGTCCGAGCCGCAATCCAGCAGCCGGTCCCCCCACCATTTATCCGCCATACCCGCTTCCTCGTGTGGGGAAATTCAGAGATTGCCGGATCCGGGAAACCGGAAATTCCGGCATTTGGCGACCGCGAAGCTAACACGGCCGCGAGACGGCTGGCAAGCACCCTCGCGATCAGCAACCGCCACCATCAACAGCCTTCTGACCGGCCATGTTTGGCCCCGTTGTCCCGCCGGCGGGACAACGGCGAGTGGTCTCCTTGACCCCCCAGTGCCCCCGGGTTAGGTTGCCAACGACCTTGGTTTCCGATCAGCCGCGCCCGAATCGTGTCGGCGCGCCGACCCGCCGCCCGAATGGCAGCCGGTCGCCAGTGCCCCGACGGACCGTCGAATTATCCGAGTCCAATTCGGGCCGTCGTTGAGATTCTCGCCATTTCGCCCTCCGGCCGTCCGTGCGGGGGATTCATCGGAGGTGGAGACTTTGTCCGTCCGTGCTGGCGCCGTGCTGCCGCTCACGGCTGCGCAACGCGAGATCTGGATCGCCGAGCAGCGACTGCAGAAGGTGAACCGGGTATTTCGGGTGGGCGAATACCTGGAAATCCACGGACCGGTGGATCCGGCGCTGTTCGAACAGGCCCTGCGGCTGGTGGTCGCCGAGGCCGAGGCGCTGCACGTGTCCTTCACCGAGGAGCACGGCGAGGCCCGGCAGGTTCTGCGGCCGCCCGCCGACTGGGCACCGGCCCTGGTCGACCTCGGCGCCGAACCCGACCCCGAACAGGCCGCCCACGACTGGATCGCCGCCGCGGTGGCCCGGCCGATGGACCTCACCCGGGACCGTCTGTTCGACTACGCGCTGCTGCGCCTGGACGACGACCGCTGGTACTGGTACCAGGGCTACCACCACATCGTGATGGACGCGTTCGGCTCCGTGCTGATCTCTCGCCGGGTCGCCGAGGTGTACACCGCGCTCGCCGAGGGCCGGCCGTCGCCGCCGAGCCCCTTCGGATCGCTGCGGACCTTCCTGACGGTGGATCAGAGTTACCGAAATTCCCAGGAGTTCACGCGCGACCGGGCGTACTGGACCGAACGCTTCGCCGACCGCCCCGAACCGACAGGGATCGTCTCCCGCCCGTCGACCACCCCCGAGCACTACCTCCGCCGGACGACGGCCCTGGCCCCCGGCGAGCTGGCGAGGCTGCGCGACGCCGCCCGGCGGGCCCGGGCACCGTGGTCGCACCTGGTCATCGCGGCGTCGGCCGTCTACCTGCACCGGATAACCGGCGCGACCGACGTGGTGCTCAGCCTGCCCGTGACGGCACGGCTGGACCAGCTCCAGCGCCGCACACCGGGCACGGCCTCCAACGTGCTCCCGCTGCGGCTCACCGTCCGGCCCGACCTGACGCTGCGCGAGCTCCTCGCCCAGGTCGCCGAACGGGTCGTCGAGCTGGGCCGGCATCAGCGCTACCGGGCCGAGGACCTGCAACGGGACCTCGACCTGCCGGGCAGCCTCGGGACGTGGCACGCCCCGGTCGTCAACATCATGTCCTTCGACGCCGCGCCGGCTTTCGCCGGTCTGCCCACCACCGCGCACAGCCTCTCCTCCGGCCTGGTCGGCGACCTCGCCCTCGCCGTCTGGGACCGCCGCGACGGCAGCGGGCTCGTGGTCGACCTCAACGCCCACCCCGAGCTCTGCCCGGAGCCCGAGCTCGCCGCCCACCACGACCGGTTGCTCACCGCACTGCGGGCCGTCGCGTCGGCCGCGCCCACCGAACCGCTCGGCCGGATCGATCTGCTGACCGCCGAGGAGCGTGCCGCCCTGTCGGCCGGCGCCGAGCCGGCTCCCCCGACCGGCGGGACGACCCTGCCGGAGCTGTTCCGGGCCCGGGCGGCCGCCGCCCCAGCCTCGGTGGCCGTGGTCTGCGGCGAAACCGCGCTCACCTACCGGGAGTTGGACGAGCGGGCGAACCGGCTGGCCCAGCTGCTCACGGCCCATGGCGCCGGCCCGGAGCGCATCGTCGCCCTGGCGCTGCCGCGATCGATCGATCTGGTCGTCGCCGTTGTGGCCGTCCTCAAGGCCGGGGCCGCCTACCTGCCGCTCGACCCCGAGTACCCGGCCGCCCGGCTGGCGCACATGGTCGCCGACGCCCGGCCGGCCCTCGTCCTGGCCGGTACCGAGACCGAGGCGAAGCTGCCCGGCGGGCACAGCGCGCCCGTCCTCCTCCTCGACGACCCGGCTGTCCTCGCCGACCTCGCCGGACGGCCCGCCCACGCCCCCGAGGTGGAACTCCACTCCGACCACCCCGCCTACGTCATCTACACGTCCGGCTCCACCGGCGTACCCAAGGGCGTGGTCAACACCCACCGCAACGTGGTGCGGCTGTTCGACGCCACCCGCGCGTGGTTCGACTTCGGCCCGGACGACGTCTGGACGCTGTTCCACTCCTACGCCTTCGACTTCTCCGTCTGGGAGCTGTGGGGGCCTCTGCTGCACGGCGGCCGACTCGTCGTGGTGCCCTACGAGACCAGCCGGACACCCGGTGCGTTCCTGGATCTGCTCGCCGACCAGGGCGTCACCGTCCTCAACCAGACGCCCTCCGCCTTCCACCAGTTGGCGCAGGCCGAGGCCGCCCTCCCGGTGCGCGAACTTGCCTTGCGCGTGGTCGTGTTCGGTGGAGAGGCGCTGCAACCGGCCCGGCTCGCCGACTGGTACCACCGGCATCCGGACGATGCGCCGGTGCTGGTCAACATGTACGGCATCACGGAGACCACCGTGCACGTCACCCACCAGCCGCTGACCCGCGACCGGGTCCGCGCCGGAGCGGAGAGCGTGATCGGCGTCGGCATCCCCGACCTGCGAACCCACGTGCTGGACGGCGGGCTCCAGCCGGTACCGCCCGGCGTGGTGGGCGAGCTGTACGTCGCGGGCCCGGGTCTGGCGCGCGGCTACCTCGGCCGGCCCGGGCTGACCGCCGAGCGCTTCGTCGCCGACCCGTACGGTGTGGAGTCGGGCGGCCGGATGTACCGCACCGGCGACCTGGTGCGCCGGAACCCGGGCGGGGAGCTGGAGTTCGTCGGCCGCGCCGACCACCAGGTCAAGGTCCGCGGCTTCCGGATCGAACTCGGCGAGATCGAGGCCGCGTTGGCCGCACACCCGGACGTGACCCAGTCGACCGTGGTGGTCCGCCAGGACCGGACCGGCGACACCCGCCTGGTCGGCTACGTGGTCGGCCGGGAAGGGCTGCGGCCGGAACGGGTACGGGAGTTCACCCGCGGCCGGTTGCCCGGCTACATGGTCCCGGCGGCCGTCGTGTCACTGGAGCGGCTGCCCCTGACCGCGAACGGGAAGCTGGACCGGGCCGCGCTGCCGGCGCCGGACTTCACCCTGGCGGGGTCGGGGCGGGAGGCCCGGACTCCTCAGGAGCAGATCGTCTGTGACCTGTTCGCGCTGGTCCTCGGCCTGCCCCGGGTCGGCGTCGACGACGACTTCTTCGAGTTGGGCGGGCACTCGCTGCTCGCCACCCGGCTGATCGGCCGGCTCCGGGCGGTGCTCGGCGTCGAGTTGGAGCTACGGTCGCTGTTCGAGGGCCCGACCCCGGCCGCGGTCGCCGCGCGCCTGGACACCGCCGCAACCGGCCGGCCGGCGCCGGCCGCGCGGGAACGGCCGCCCGTCATGCCGCTGTCGTTCGCGCAGCGGCGGCTCTGGCTCCTGCACAAGATGGAGGGGCCGAGCGCCACCTACAACATTCCGCTCGTCATCCGGCTCTCCGGCCGCCTGGACGTCCCGGCGCTGCGCACGGCGCTGGCGGACGTGGTCGCCCGGCACGAGAGCCTGCGCACGGTCTTCCCCGAGGTCGACGGCACGCCGCGCCAACACGTGCTGGCGGCGGAGACGGCGGCGCCGCGGCTGACCGTCACGGCGACGACCGAGGCCGAGCTGCCGGGCGCCCTGGAGGCGGCCGCCCGGTACGCCTTCGACCTGGCGGTCGAACCGCCGCTGCGAGCGGACCTCTTCGAGCTGTCGGCGGAGGAGCACGCCCTGCTGCTCGTCGCGCACCACATCGCGGCGGACGGCTGGTCGACGGGACCGCTGTCGCGCGAGCTGACCGAGGCCTACGCCGCTCGCGCCGACGGCCGCGCGCCGCACTGGGCGCCGCTGCCCGTCCAGTACGCGGACTACACCCTCTGGCAGCACGAGCTCCTCGGCGACCAGGACGACCCGGACAGCCTCTTCGCCACCCAGGTCGACCACTGGACCAAGGCGTTGGAGGGCCTGCCGGACCGGTTGACGCTGCCCACCGACCGCCCCCGCCCCGCGGTGATGAGCTACCGCGGCGACTACCTGACCGTGGAGATCGACGCGGCCCTGCACCGACGGTTGGCCGAGGTTGCGCGGGGCGCGGGGGCGAGCCTGTTCATGGTCCTCCAAGCCGGCCTCGCCGCCCTCCTCGACCGCCTGGGCGCCGGCAACGACATCCCCCTCGGCAGCCCCATCGCCGGCCGCACCGACCAAGCCCTCGACCACCTCATCGGCTTCTTCGTCAACACCCTCGTCCTCCGCACCGACACCACCGGCGACCCCACCTTCACCCAACTCCTCGCCCGCGTCCGCGAAACCTCCCTCACCGCCTACGCCCACCAAGACGTCCCCTTCGAATACCTCGTCGAAGTCCTCAACCCCACCCGCACCCTCGCCCACCACCCCCTCTTCCAAATCATGCTCGCCCTCCAGAACGCGCCGGAGAGCGAGTTCCAGCTGCCCGGGTTGCGAGCAGGCATCGAGCTGGGCAGGACGGGGACGGCCAAGTTCGACCTGTTCTTCAGCCTCGCCGAGCGGCGCGGCCGGGACGGCGAGCCCCAGGGCATGGCCGGCGAGGTCGAGTACTCCAGCGACCTCTACGACGCCCCCACCGTCCGGGAGTTGTTCGACCGCTGGATCCGTCTCCTCGATGCCGCCACCACCCAACCCGACCAACCCCTCAGCCACATCGACCTCCTGACCCCGGCCGAACGCCGCCGCGCGTTGGTCGAGGTCAACGACACCGCG
>NZ_JBVJCO010000073.1:11807-25162 GCF_055588525.1 Kitasatospora sp. NPDC041988 | reverse complement strand
CGCGGGCCTACTCGGTGACCATCACAGGATCAACCGGGAAGGTACGCCTGCCGCGCTCCTCCCGTCGTCGATCCACAGGTCTTGAGCATTGCTCGAACTGATGTGCCACAAAACCATTCATCCGACTGATCGGAACCGGTCCGAAAGCGTCCCTGTTCGTTCGGGCGGGAGTGATGACAGACGTACGTCAGCGCGGCGGGGGCTCTGGCGTCACGACGGGATGAGCGACAGCAAGGTATGCCGGACAACCGCTGAGCTCGTCATCATGCCGACGTACCGGCCCGATTCGGTCAGCGCAATGTAGTCGTCATCGCTCAGCAGCGCCGAGTACCGCATCGAGGCGCAGGCCCAGGGCGGATCGACCGTCACCCAAATGGTGCTGGCGTTCGAGCCGCAGACGCCAGCCAACGAATGAGCCGAGGTGGCGAGGAGGCCCGCATTGCCCGCCGAGGCGTCGAGTCCTCCCAGCGCCTCGGCCGCCACCGTTGGGTGATAGAGCGCACCGTTGCCTGGCTCGGCGGCTTCCGTCGGCTTCACCGCCGCTACGAACGCAAGGCCGACCAGTTCGCTGCCTTCGCCAGCATCGCCGCAGCCCTCATCTGCGCTCGGCGCCTCTCCAAATGAGATGTCCTCTTAACTACGCTGGTTTAGGGCCCGGGTGAGGTCCCGGTTTGCTGCCCGCGCTGCGTCGAGGTCAGCCCGGGTCTCCTCCAGGGCTGAGGTGAGTTCGAGGTTCTGCTGTTCAAGCCGGGTGATCTTCTGTTGGAGTTCGTCGATGTCGGCGGGGGCACCGAGGCCCGACTCGCGCCAGGCCTGCTCGCCCAGCGCTTCGGACAGCCGCTTCTCCAGCTGCTGGTTGCGCGTGGTCAGGCGGGTGTTGCGGGCCTGGGCGTTGACGAGGTCGGCTTGCAGCGATGCTCGGCTGACCGGCGAGTTCCCGGCCGGGTCCTGCCCAGAAGGCTGGAGTTCGGCGGAGTGGACCAGGGCGAGCAGGTCGCGGTGCCGATAGAGGAAAGTCCGGTCGACGCCGGCCTGCCAGGCAATCGCCGAGACGCTGACCGTGGTGCTGTCCTTGGCGGCGTTCTTGATCGCGGTTGCGACGCGCTGGCGCCTGCGGTCGGTGTCGGCCTTCCGGCCGTCACGCATCGCGGGGATCATCAGGTCCTCCAGGGGCGGACGTCGGGCTCGGGCTGGCCGACCTTGGGCATGCCGAGCATGATGGTGCGGCCGCGGCGGACCACCGCGACGGCCTCCTCGATCTGGGCCCGGTCCTCTGGGGTGAGGTCGTCCAGATCGGCCTTGACCCGGTTGATTAGCCGGCGGACCCGGCGGATCTCTTCCTCGGATGGCATGGCCTCCGAGCGGGCCCAGTCGTCGGCGTCGAACGCGGACATCAGCCGCTCGCGGCTCCGAAGCAGGTCAGCGAGGTAGCGTTCGAGGTCGGGCAGGTAGGACACGTCGGTGCGGAAGTGGTCGCAGCCGACGCAGCGGAACCGGAGCGGGCAGGCGTGTCCGCCGGCGGAGACGTTGTTCGGCTCCCGGCAGACGCCGTAGGCGGTGGCGACCTCGCCGATCGCGCGGCGCACGTGTTCGGAGTCGAGTAGGCCCTGGGCCTTGCGCCAGACGCGGTTGCCGTGGCGGTCGAACTGCAGGGCCGTCACCTTGTCCACTGCCTCGCGGCGCCGTTTCTGGCCGACTAATGGTAGTGGCGCTTCGTCGTCTCGACGTCGGCGTGCCCCAGCAGGGTCTTCACCAGCCACCACGGGTCGCCGAACAGCATCGCGAAGTCCCGCCGGTCGGCCTTCGTCAGCCCGAACCGGGCCTCCAGCAGCGTGTTCAGCAGCACCAGCATGTAGAGCGCGAACGAGTGCCGCGCGGCGAGCGGCGACGCGTACGGACTTCTGCCCCGTACCTCCGCGAGACGCAGCTGCCGCCCCACCGTCCGCTCCTGCGCGGTGAGCAGGACCCGCTCACAGCGCCGGTTCGCCTCCGTGAAGACCCCGTTCCACCGCTCCGGCGCCATCGGCAGGCCCTGCTCGGTAAGCCACAGCCACGCCGGCTCCGGCCCGTCAGGGCCCTCCACGAACAGCCACTGCCGCTCGCGCCACCCCAGCCGTCCCAGCTCCTGCCGGCCTGCGGCCCCGCGCCGGTCGACCCACTCCACCACCGGCCTTCGGCCCTGCGTCACCCTGGTGACCAACCTCAACACCGGCAGCCGTTCGTACCGGCCCTGATGCTGGGCGCGCTGGACGGCCCAGGCGCGCTCCGAGGCGACGTACGCCTCGACCTGCCCAACGGCATCCAACGGCGCGTAGAAGACCCGGCCGACCTTCGCCCGCGTCACCGCCGCGGCGATCTGCCCGTGGCAGTAGCGGCCGTGCCTCAGCCGCTGGGTGGGGAGTTCGAAGGTGAGCAGCGATCCGCCTTCCTGGCGGCGCAGGCCGGAGCCGAGCAGCAGCTGGACGAAGCTGGTGTTACGCAGCTCGGTCCGCGACTCCCACCCGGCTGCCGGCGCACCGGTGCCGGTATGGCCGCGTAGCCCGATGTCCGACCACAGCCCCCAGGTCCGCGGGGTCAGCCACAGCACGTTCGAGCTGACCGAGTCCGCTGCCCGGTCCTCACGCCGCCCCGCGTCCACCGGTAGCGGCTCGACCTTCGCCCACCGGAACAGCTTGGTGAACGCGGCCGCCTCGCGGTTCCACTTCGTCCCGCCGACCCGCAACGGGTTCTCCATCGCCCGGCACCGCCAGTCCCGGTAGTCCGCCAGATCGCGGGGGCTCGCACTCCGCCACGGCACGCCCCGCGATGACAGGAACGTCAGCAGCGGCCGGATGTCCGTCGCGTAGTTCCGCTTCGTCTCCCGCTCCAGCCGCCGGAAGGTGCTCGACAGAACGAACTCCAGGAGGTCGGGGTCCACAGTTCCGTCCGGCGCCACGAACACCGGATCACCGGGCCGCAGTCCGATCCGGGCCACCGCCGTCGGCAGCTCCTGGACCCCGAGAACGCCCTCCGCAGGCAGGGCGCCCCAGCGGCCCGGATCGGGTACCCACACCACGTGCCACTCGGTCAATCGACGCCTCCGATGTTGCGTGAACTCACGCAATCATCAGGGAAGTGCTGTCGCAGACGACCGTTCGGCCGCGCCGCAGCCGGCCTTCGAGCACCAGGTCGTGAATGGCCACGGCCTCGGCGGTGACTTCCTGGTCCCCGGCGTCGTCTCCGGTCACCAGGGCCCGCAGGTCGTCGAGCGAGAGGACCTGGCTGGAGGGGACGGCGCGGGTGTAGGTGGTCTTGCCGGAGCCGGCCGGGCCGATCAGCACCGCCAAGGTCCCCCGGGCGATCGGGGCGTGAGCGGCGATCATCGCGTGGTCGTCGGGGGTGAGGGTCTGGCGCCAGTCGCTCATGATGAGCGCTCCTTCGGGGTCGGTGGTCGGGTGAGCGGTCAGGCCGCAGCGGACAGGAGCGCCGCTGCGGAGACGGCGAGAACGGCGAGGAGCGCGCAGCGGGCCGACCACTGGAGCAGGCGCATCTTGCGCTCGCAGAGCACGCTGAGCGCGTGCAGCCGGGCGGCGCGGTGGTCGTCGTCGGCCAGGGCCTCGCGGTTCTCGGCCGCCTCGCAGCGGGCCCAGCGGGAGAACCCGTTGGACCTGGCGGGGTCCAGGCGCGGCATGACGACCAGGACCGAGAGCAGTACCGAGACGGCGGCGGCCGCGATTCCGGCCGCCGCGAGGGCGAGCCCGGACGCGGGTGCCTTGCCGAGCGAGGCCACGCCGGCGATCAGCACGCCGGTCAGCGCGAGCAGCAGGGACGCCTTGCTGTCCGTCCTCGCCGAATTGCGCGGGTTCGCGGATTCTCGGTCGGTCATCGGTTGGAACCCACATGCTGAGGCTGCACAGCTAGGGACCTACGAGCAGGTTCCGCGTGGCGCCGTCTTCTGTCCCGCTCGACCGAGCGCTTCGTCGCTGACGGGTGGCCTCGGCACTCACTCGTTGCTTCGGGTACGTTGCTCACTTCGAACACACCATCAGGGGGAGCCGTTGACGGATTCGTCGCTGGACCTGGCTGGCCGGTTGGTCAGTGCCGTGACCGCCGGGGACACCGATACGGTACGGACCTGTCTGGAACAGGGGGCAGCGCCGGACACCTTGGGCCCTGACGGACTGCCTTTGCTCTGCACCGCCGTGGCCAGGTTCGATCACCTCACCGCTGAGGTTCTGGCCGACGGGGGTGCCGACCAGGACCTCGAGCTTCCGGACGGCAGCACCCCCTTGCTGCGGGCGGTCGACACCGGCTCCCCCGCGCTGGTCTCCGCAGTGCTCGGAAACGAACCTCGGCTTCGCCTGCCCGAGGCTTCTCGGGGTGCACTGCTGGACCTGGCCCGGCACTGGCACGAGACGGGCGCGGTCGAAGAACTGCGCAGGCGCACCGGAGCCGCAGAACCGGCTGCCAAGCGCCAGGTCGACGACCCTCACGGGTGACACGATCGACGAGTTCTTCCTCGGCGGGCACTCCGTACGGGACGGCCACGGGGCCATCCTCACCCACCTCGAGTGGGCGTTCGGTGTGTTCCCGCCCCTCGACGAAGTGATGGCACGCGCCGTCCCGCACGCGCAGGACGGGGACAGCAACTGGTTCGCGGCTGCCTACTACCTGGGCCAGCGCCGCGGCCCGCGCATTTGGTCCGAGCTCGCCTCGCTGCGGCAGCACCCCGATCCCCTATACCGCCGCTTCCTCGCGCAGGTCATCTGGCACCGGAACCTTTTCGCGACGGTGGACCGCGCACCGGACATCGCTCAGGATGTCGACTTCCTGGCGTCCTGGGCGCAGGAGGAGCCCGACGGGCAAGTCCTCGCCGCCGTCCTGGACATCTACACCGGCCACGGGCATTCGGAGCAGGAGGCCATCGGCCTGCGGTACATCGGCCACCCCGATCCGAGCGTACGCAGCGAGGCCGTGTTCTGCGTGAGCCGGGAGCGGGCCGCCCGCAGCGACGCGGCCGCATCGGCGCTGCTCGACCTCGTCCACGATCCCGAGCCCGAGGTCCGGGCCTCCGTCGCCCTGGCGTTCGCCCAGCGGTTCACTCCCGACAAGCGACTCGAGCCGACGGTCCGGGACGCCCTGCTCGTGCTGGTTCGCGACGAGACCCTCTGGGTACGGCGCCGCGCCGCAGAGTCCCTCTCCTGCTACGACGACCGGAGCGTCCCCGTCCTGGACGCCTTCCTGGCGCTCCTCAACGAGAGGGTCAGCCCTTCGGGCAGGCCGATGCGCAGGGAGTTCCTGCTGACGGCCGGGTGGTCCGGGTCGAGCGCGGTCTTCTGGCTGACCAGCAGGTAGGGGTTGAGGGACGTCGGCCAGCGACGGTGGCGGTGCTGGAGCAGGGCGGTACTGAGGGTGCCGACGATGGTTCCGCCGACGCCGACCAGGGCGAGGGCGAGTTCGGCGGCCATCAGGACCTCGCCTCGTGCTGGACGGTGCGGCGAGGGCGGCGTCCGGTGAACGCTTCCGGGCGGCGGGACCAGCGCACGTAGTCGATCGAGCTGGCGGCGTAGGTGGTGGTCATCATGCTGCCGGAGTGGTCGATGGCGTCCCGGGCGCGGTCCAGGCGCTGCCAGGCGAGGCGCAGCTGGTCGAGCAGCCACGCGCGGTCGTCGTCGCTGAGGCCATCGGCGGTGGCGATGGCGTCCAGGCGGTCGGTGTCCTGGATGCCCACCGCGAGGAAGCGGTCAACCCGCCGGGCCTCCTCGGCGGTCAACAGGTCGGCGAGGCGCCGGCCCCTTCCCCGGCCCTGGAGTGATCCGGCCGGGATGGGGCGCGGCAGACCGCGATGCAGACCCTTGCCGAAGTTCACGGCGACCAGGGCGTCCGGCTGGACTTCTGGTTCGAGGAATGGCCCTCACGTACTCGCTGGCCGTGTGGGCTGCCGGGGCCGGAGGCTGAGGCACGCCTGGAGGTCTGCGTGGCTGGTGCGCCGATGGGGTTCAGCGACAGTTTCCGGTGGGTGGGTCGCAGAGTCCGACGTTCTCGACGCCCGGGAGGTCTGCGATCTTCTGCCGGAGGTCGGCGAGGGCGGTGGCGGATGCGCGGGGGTCGAAGACGACGATGAGGCGCGCTCCGGGCGTTCCACCGTTCTGGCTCAGGGAGATGTCTGTGACGCTGTCGCCGAGTACGGGGCTGTCGGCCGCTCCCCGGAGGACCGTCGACAGGGAGTGGGTGGCGCTCAGGAGCGGGATGTCCTCCCGGACGGTGGCGACGTATGCGTCCGGGTCCTGGAAGTGCGGGGAGATCCAGGCCTGGCCGATCGCCCAGCCGGCCAGGCCGAGGGTCACCACCGACACCATGCTGCCTGCCAGGACGGCCAGACGGCGCGAGCCGGGGCGTGCCCGGCTTCCCGCCGTGAGGAGAACCACGCCTGCCGGGGCCAGCACGAACAGCCCGGCGAGGAAACCCAGGACCGAGAAGGCGAGCAGCACCCACCCGGCGACCAGACAGCACACCCGAAAGTCGGCAGCCTTGCGCGCGAGGAGTGGTGCGGCCGCGACCAGGGCTCCGACGACAAGCGCACCGTCGATCACCGACCCGCCGACGGCGGCTACCCAGAACACCGCCGGCGCAGCGCAGAGCACTGCCAGCACCGCCAGGACCCGTGCGCTGCGCGGCACCGAATCCTGCACCCGTGAATCCTCCATCGTCCACCCCCGATATTGAACGCGTTCAAATATTTTGGATCGCCACAGTACCAAGCTGGCGGCGGGGTTGTCGCCTGCCCGCCCGGCAGAGTCCTGCACTTGCGGGACGTCACCTATCGCAACGGCGCCTTGACCGTGACAACGCAGCTGTGGCGTGGGTCGATCGACAGGCTCAACGGGTGGTCGCTGGAAGGGAAGATGACCACGCGGGCGCCAAGGGCACCACGTCCGCTTGACGACACAGAGTGACACGCCTTCAGGCTGAACCAGAGAATCCAGAACACCCGATCACAGACTCCTACCAGTACCGCTAGGTCTGCCGATGCGGGCTACTCGCTGCCAGCTGCAGCTACGCCCTCGGCTTGGTGGCGTACTGGGTTGCTGCCGCCAGGCTCAGGACTTCCCAGCCGGCGGCGGTGGCGTCATCGGAGCGGAAGAGGCTGTTGACCGCGCGCAGCAGGCCGGTATGGGCCGTGGTGCCCTCCGGTCGGCCGCGGTCGATCCGGCGGACAGTGTGGCCGTCCGCCTGCAGGGCGGGGACGAGGTGGTCGACGATCGCGGTCTTGCCCGAGCCGTCGGCGGCCTCGATGGCGACGAACAGGCCCGGGCCCGGCTGGTCAGCCACCGCGCACCTCCTGCTCTGCTCTGTGCTGGGACACCACGGTTTCCACCCCGACGGGGCCGGGTGCGGGCTGTTCGTGGTGAGGGCGTCGAGCGCGGCCGCCTAGAGCTGCTGCAGGGCGGCCACGACGGGCGGGGAGTCGGCGCGGGGCGTCCAGTTGACCAGGGAGTCCGCGACGGCGAACAGGCTGGCGGCTTCCATCTCCAGGGTGAGGACGCCGTGCCGGGCACAGGTCTGCCTTGATGTTCGAGCTTGTCCCAGTCGGTTCGCGGCTGTCGCCGGAGCAGCGGGCGTCACAGATAGGGGGCTGCGGGCAGGCGTCCGAGGATCGGCAGGGCAGTGAAGGCCTCGGCGTGGAGGGCTCCGCTGCGTCTGCCCCACAGGGTGGCGAGGTGTTCGGCCATGGGTCCGAAGTGGCTGTCGATCGGTTGGGAGCGGTGCTCTCGCAGAGCCCGCATCTTGGTGTCGAAGGTGCTGGTCACGTCGACCATCACGGTGGAGGTCACGGGCCCGCTGAGGGTGAGGGAGTTGTAGGTGTCGCTGGTGTAGAGGCGGCGCGGTCGGCCGGTTTCGATCTTCGCCTCGGGCAGCGCTTCGAGGGCGGCTTCGCACACGCGGCGATGGGCGGTGTGGACGTCGTTGATCGGGTGGGTGATGACGACGAACGGCCGGAGCGCGATCAGGAGCTCCCGGATGGCTTCGGCGTGGAGCTCGGGCAGTTGGTGGAGCGTGGCGCCGAGGATGGCGGCCCCGGCCCGGGCTTCGGCGTCGCGGATCGGGTCGTGGCAGGGGACAGCGATGCTGACGGGCGCGTGCTGGGCGTGGAGAGCGAGGGTGCCGCCGGCCCAGAGTTCGGCATCGTCGGGGTGGGCGAAGACGGCGAGCACGGACTGCGGTCCGGTGGCCTGGTCGTCAGGGTTGCGCGGCACGTGGGCCTCCGTGGGGCATGGCGGGTTCGGGGACGGCGAGACGGCCGCCTCGGATGGTGAGAGCGCGCATCCCTGCGGCCTGGGCCGCGGCGATGCCGTCGTCGGCGTCGTCGACGGCCAGACTCAGTGCCGGGTCGACGCCGAGCCGATGGGCGGCTTCCAGGTAGGAGTCGGGCGCGGGCTTGCCGCAGGCGACGTCCTCGGCGGTGACAACCACCGGCAGGAGTTCGGCCAGGCCAAGAAGCCGCATGCCGTGGTGGACGAGGATGGCGGCCGCGCTGGAGGCGACGGCCCGGGGAATGCCGAGGCGCCGGGCCGCGTGGAGGAGGTCGAGGGTGCAGGCGATGGGGGCGGGTGCGGGCCCGCCGAGCAGCGCGGCCCGGCTGCGCGCCACCACGTCCTCCACCGGAACGGAGGCGGCGCCCCCGACAAGTACGGCGATGACGTCGCGCACGGGCAAGCCGGCGAGTTGGCGGTATCGGTCGGCGGGCACGTCGATTCCGTGAAGTGCGAGCGCGGCTTGGAGGGCGGCGTGCCGAGCGCTGGTGTTGTCGACGACGGTGCCGTCCCAGTCCACGATCAGCGCCGCGACGTTCTCAAGGTGCCATTCAGTGGTCTGCATGGGGAACTGTCCGCTGGTGGAGAATCTGTCCTTCGGGGCCGAAGACGGCGATGGTCTTGGGCGAGGGCGGTGCGTCCGTGGGCCACAGAAGCACTCCGAGGCCCGGCAGGTCGACCGTCTGGCAGCCGTCCGGCACGGTGGCGGGAACGGCGAGGTCGCCGGGAATCAGCACCCCGATGCGGTGCACGCCGCCCGTGGCGGCGGTGAGGTCGGCGGGCACCAGGCCGTTTGGGTCGTGGAGGAGGATGGTGGCCGCGCGGCCGTCGGTGGGCTCGGTGCCGGTCAGGATGTGGGTGAGCACCGCGGTGGTAGCGAGCGAGTGGCTTTGTGCGGTGCGCTGGGCGGGGATGGCGGGGGCGGGGCGGACAGTGCCGGCGCCACCGTCGAATCACGGGGTCACCATTTCCGGGTCGGTCACGGCGGCCACGGTGCGGCACGCCTCGGTGAGCGTGCGGCGCACCCGAAGCCCCTGCGCCCCGCGCGGTGGAGCCCATCTCGGCCCGGGGGGATCCCGAGTACATGCCCGGCCGCATCCAGCCCGGCCGTGCCCTCCAACCGCCACGTCTTGTGCCGGGCTGTGGTGTTGCCGTCCGAGGCGACCAGGCCGTGCAGGGCGAGGTCACCGAGCGCCTGACGCAGCGCCTTGTTCGAGGTGGCGCGCGGGCGCAGCAGCTCGCTGGTCACACCTGCTCAGACCGACCGGCACATGGTGGGTGGGGGTTTCCCCGTCCGAAGGCTGGGGGAGAGTGGCAGCGGAGCTGCGGCGACTGAGGAGAAGCCGTTCCTGGACCCCTCCTGCCCGATGGCGGGCAAGGAGGGAGAGAGCTGTCGGCCCGCGACGCCGCCCACCATGTGCCGGTCGGTCTTACATGCGGTCGCTCACAGCCCTCGGATGGCTGCGCCGAGGTCGGTTCCGTAGGCCGCCCAGCAGCCGATCGAACCGTCATCGTCGAGCTCCCCCATGTACCAGTCCTCCCCGTCCTTCACCAGGCACAGCCCGGAGAACGAGAGGATGACCTCGGGTTGGAGAACCGCGCCGGCCGGGTTGTCGAACTGGTGCACCGTCACGGTCCGCCGGAGGGTCACCTGGCAGGCCGTCGCATCCCCGGACTCGGCCCGCACCCGCTCGATCGTCCAGCCGCTGGGAAGTTCACCGATCATCGCAGGATTCTCGCAGGCAGCCGCACCCTGCGGCCACCGCGATTCTCCCGGTGACCCAGCCGCCGAACAGCAAGGTCAACACCTTTCGCCGGACCCGGACCGGCACATCCCCGCTTCGGCCAGCGTCGTCCGCGCCTGCGTAGTTCCGCCTGGGCAGAGGCCGAGCCCGGGGCCGGGGCGAGCAGCCGGCTACTCCGCCGAGAGCCACTTTCGATGCTCAGCAGTGGCAATGTCGAGGAGGGTCTCGGTGAGCCCGGCCGCCCGGCGGCCCCTCGTCTTAATTGCATGGCAGTTCGGGCAGAGAGCAGCCATGTTCGAGGGGTGATCGCGGCCACCGCTTCCGATCGGGTCGATGTGGTCCACCTCCAGGATCGACTCGCCGGCGGCAGTGACGTCATCGGGCTGTCCGGTGCACTGCGGGTTCTCGCACAACCCGCCACAGCGGAGCAGCACCGCCCGAACCGCCGCTTCGATGCGCACCGGACGGTCCGATGCCTTGCGCCGCCGTCCTCGCGTGCCCTCCTCCCGCTGCTCGACCATGGCGACCAGACGCCGATACTTGGTGTCCCCTGCCTCCGTCGTTGACGCGACGGCGGCCGGCTCCTCGGGGTGCTTGGCCGAGCGCTCGCAGCGCAGATGCCGCAACCGTCCCGGGGGGAGACCGCCTTTGTCACACACCGGGCACACGCCCAGCCGCTGAGCCTCGGCGGGGCGTGCCTCGTCCACCGTCTGCTGTGCCGGGATAGACGGTGCCGGCCGTAGGGCCTGCGTGTCCTGTGCTGGCGACGTGCCCGACGGAGTCGCAACGGGGGGCGCCGCTCCGGTCAGGAGGACTTCCAGCGGCGCCGTGATCGCCTGTTCGAAATGGCGGATTCTGCGGACGGTGTCCCTCACCACGTAGTCGCCGAACAACGGGCGGCGCCCCCAGCTCTTGCCGGTGCCATAGGACCGCACCACGCGCTCATTGCGGATCAGGAAGGCGTCATGCGGGCCGAATAGGCCCATCCGCCCCCACAGTTCCAGGGGGGCGGCCCACGCTGGCTCCGTCGGGACCGCGAACTCCACGACCTGATATACCCCTTGGTGGCGCCCCACGCTCAACGTGCCGCCAACGCCGCGCGACACCACGAGCCGCTCTCCCTCGATCTCCCCCGAGACCTGCTCTGCCACCGCGCGCAGAAACTCACTGACCCTTCGGTCCATCGCCGAGCACCCCCTCCTGAACCCGAGCCGACGCCCGCCTGAACCACGTCGTCGTACCGTCCCACTCAACGCCCGCTTACCGAAGCCGCTGCCGCTGTCTTCCTGCCCCTATCCCGTGTGTGGCTCCCCCGCGATGGTCGAGCAGTTTCTGGTCGTCGCTGATCCGTCAGAACTGGCTGCGCGCACCCTCGGACGGGTAGGCGGGGCCTCCTCGGTGGTGCGCAGCGCGAGGGCGGTGGTACGGGTGCGCTCCAGCCAGCTCATGACCTGGCGCAGCGTGGCGGGGTCGAAGAGGCGGGTGAGGTCGCGGACGGCCTGGTGGTCGTCGTCGGTCAGCGTGTAGAGGCCGCCGCGGTCGAGGGCGGTGTAGAGAGGCTGGGCGGCGGTGCCCGCGAGTCGGCGATGGGCGACGTCGGTGGTCTGGCGGGCCTGATGGGCGGCCTCGGCGGCGCGGTCGGCGACGTCGCGGCGGTGGCGCTCACGGCGCAGCGCGTGTTGGAGGACGGTGTCGTGGTCGGGGTCGTAGCGCTCGGCGCGGGTTTCGGCGGTGTGGTCGCGGACGCGCTGCCACTCTGCGCGGATGGTGGCCGCGGTGGCGAAGGCGGTCTCGTCTCCGGCGTCGGCGTACCGGTCGGCGGCGCGCCCGTCGTCCCGGGCCCGGTGCAGGGCCTGCTGGATGTTCTCCAAGGTCATCCCGGCCGCCCGGCGACGGACCCGGTAAGGGACGTCACCGAGCAGCCCGTGCTCCTGGTCGCCGCCCTCGTCCTGGGTGTGGTCGGGGCGATCGGGGTGCCGTGCGAGGGCGGCGTGCAGCGTCGCGCCAGCCTGCCACGCCTCGGCGTGCACGACGGGCTCCGGCACGCCACCGCCGCGACGGAGCCTGCAGAATCTGTCCATAGGCTCCGCCCGCGGCTGTAGGCCAGGTTGCCGGTCCGGGTCAGGTGTCCGCGGTGGGCTCCTGGTCGTGCTGGGAGCGGCGGAGTTGTTCGTTGAGGCGCAGGGCTTCTTCGAGTTGGTCTTCGAGGATGACGATGCGGCAGGCGGCCTCGATGGGGGTGCCCTGGTCGACGAGGTCGCGGGCACGCATGGCGATGCGCAGTTGGTAGCGGGAGTAGCGGCGGTGGCCGCCGCCGGAGCGCAGCGGGGTGATGAGGCGGTGTTCGCCGAGGGCTCGCAGGAAGCCGGGGGTGGTGCCGGTCATCTCGGCGGCGCGACCCATGGTGTAGGCGGGGTAGTCGTCGTCGTCGAGTTTGTCGGGTGTGTCGGGGCTGGCCGTTGTAGTCACTGCACCTCTCTGGTTCTCGGGGAGAACGCGTCGAGGGGCCCCGGGGCCGTGTCGGCTCCGGGGCCCCGAAGGGGAACAACACCATCTACCGACCTGGGGTCGGTCCTTCTACTTCCGCACTGCCCCGGGAGAGGGAGTGTGCGGGGATCGCGTATGCGTGACCGGAAACCACCGTCCTTGCGTTGGGGTCTGCGGTGTCCGCCCGGGCGAGTGTTCACGGGCCGGGCGATCCTGATGGCGCTTGCGCCCTCCGTTCATCCTCTGTACTGACCTGTCACTTCGTACTGCTGGTACTGCACCTGCTGAACTGCGTACTACTGGTCGGTGGCCGTGATGGCCCACCCGGTCCGGCAGCCGGCCCCGCCGGCCGTCCTGCGCCTGCGCCTGCGCTGGCCTGGAACCACTGCCCGGACCCCTCGGCACGCGCGCCCGCAGTCTGGGCGCCTTTGCCGAGGTCCTGCCTGTCTTGCGACTGCCGGTACCGCACTCACTGAACTGCCTACTACCGGTACCGCTGGTGGTGGCCCCTGATCCCTGCGGGCCGCCCGGTCCGGCAGTCAGCCCCGTCGCCGTCCTGCACCTGCCTGGCTTCGGAACTCCACTGCCGGACCTGTCCAACAATCCCGGCCAGTTCGTGTCTGGCCGGTATCGCAGACTGCTGTCTACGAGAGAAACGCTAGACCGACCCGCGGGCAATGTCTACTCCAGCGCGCATAGATTTTGGGGCGCCCGCGAGTGAGGTAGTCTCCCGCTGCGGGGGGGGGGGGGGGGCACAGACCCCCACCCCCCCCCCCCAAAAAAAACAAAAAAAAACAAAGAAAAAAAGAGAAAACACACACCCCCCCCC
>NZ_JBVJCO010000073.1:2422-11797 GCF_055588525.1 Kitasatospora sp. NPDC041988 | reverse complement strand
TTCCCCGATGCCCCAAGCGGTGGCCGCCCGCCCCCCCCCCCCCCTCCTCCGCCCCCCCCCCCCGCCCCCCCCCCCCCCCTCCCCCCCCCCCCCCCCCCCCCCCCCCCCCCCCCCCGCTCCCGAAGAAACGAGCGGCACCGCGCAGGGAGGCGGCAGTCGAACACCTCGTGCCCGCAACGCCGGAGACGGCCCGGGACGGACAGGCGGACCTGATCGAGGCGATCATCGAGGCCGTGCGGGACGGCGACGACCGCACCGTCCGCCGGCTGCTGGCCCGCTTCGCCGAACTGGCCACCATCACCGATCTGTACGCCCTGCGCGACGGCCTCGACACCGCCCGCCCGTCCGGCGACCACGGGCAGAGCTGACCCTTGCCGACCAGGATCGCGGACCTGCCCGGTCAGGCGTTCAGGTCGGTCCTGCGCCTGGCGTCGTGGCCGCTGCGCATGCGCGCTCGCCTCGGCGGCAGGCCGGGGCAACGGGGCGGATGCCCGCCCAAGTGGGTGAACTCCCGCACGGTGCCGGTGACGGCCCGCACCCGGTCCCGGGTCACGCCGCGGTGATGAGGTCGGCGCGGCCGAACAGGAGGGCGTAGCCGCGGGGCAGGTCGGCGAGGATCCGGTCGGTGAGCCGGTCACCGGCCAGGTCGGCGAGGGCGGCCAGGACGGAGGAGGTGTCCCAGCGGGCGCCGGTGAGGCTGGTGTTCAGGGCGCGGGCGACGGCTTCGACGAAGGCCGGGGCGGCGACCGGCTCGGGCAGCGGGATCTGCGAGGCGAAGACGGCGCGGGCCCGCTCCGGCAGGGCCGCGGCGAGGTCGCAGCGTTCCTCACCGGTGAGCTGGCTGCCGAGGACGGCCAGAACAGCGTGCAGGACACGTTCGGCCTCCTCGTCGGTGGTGTAGCGGCCGAGGGTGCGGACCTGCTGGAGAAGGAGGCGGTACCGGGTCATGGCGGTGGCCTTCCGGGGCGGGGCCGGCCGGGCGGTTGCGGCGGCGCGGACAAGTTCAGGGGCGGTGGCCGGGCTGGGGTCGGCCGAACAGGAGGTCGTAGCCGGGCGGCAGCTGGAGCAGGACACGCTCGGTGAGGTCGTCGCCGGCCGCGTCGGCCACCGTGGACAGGACGGCGCCGATGTCCCACAGGGCCGTGGCTTCGGTGGCGCCCTCGATCCAGGCCGCGGTGGCGCGCACGAAGCGCTCGGGGCTGAGGGGTTCGGCGGCCTGCAAGGGGTTGAGCAGGATCAGGGCCATGGTCTCCGGCAGGCGGGCGGCCAGTTCGGCGCGCACGCCGCCGACCAGGTGGGCACCCAACAGGGCCAGGACGACCCGGGCGGCCCGCGCGGCCTCCTGCGGAGTGTCGTACTCACCGCGTTCCCGGACCTCCTCCAGGAACGCCTCCCATCGAAGAGTCATCGCAGTTCTCCCTCCGTCCCGGCCTGCCCGGTACGCCGCCCAGGCGACGGGTCAGGGCCCGACGGCCAGGCGCCGGTGCAGACCGGTGAGCTTGAGCAGCCGCACCACGCAGCGCCCGGCCCCGCGCAGAACCAGACGCCTGCCGCTGCGGTCGGCCTGGTTGCGGGCCCGGACCAGGGCGCCCAGACCCGCGCAGTCCATGAACGTCACTTCCGACAAATCCAGCACCACCTCCCGATGCGACGCGAGCGCGGCAGACAGGGCACCGCGCAGCGAGGGCGCGGTGTGAAGGTCGATCTCGCCGCGCGCCCGCACCACGAAGGGTTCGTTGCCCTGGCCGTTCATGGCGTTGCCCCGTGTCCGCGGTCGGAGCGGCCCGGGGAGGGCGGCCGGCGGGTGGGGGTGTTCCGGCCGCCCCTTCGAGGGGGAGAGATCAGGGGCGGCGCGGAACGGTTCATGGGGAGAGGGGTCAGGCCTGGATCTGCTTGCGGTCGCCACTGTGGCTGATCGCGACCTTGCGGGGCTTGGCCTTCTCGGCGACCGGGATCTTCAGGGTCAGCACGCCGGCGTCGTAGTCGGCGGTGATCCCGGCAGGGTCGAGGGTGTCGGACAGCATGACCTGGCGGGAGAACACGCCGAGCGGGCGCTCGGACAGCTCCCACTTCACGCCCTCGCCTTCCTGGCGCGGGCGGCGCTCGGCCTTGACAGTCACCATGTTCCGCTCGACGTCGATGTCGATCGCCTCCGGGTCCACCCCCGGCAGGTCGAAGCAGATCACGTACTCGTCACCGGCGCGGTAGGCGTCCAGCGGCATCGGCGTCGGACGCGACCAGGTACCGGTCGTGTTGAGGAACTGCTGGGTCAGCCGGTCCAGCTCGCGGAACGGGTCAGTGCGCAGCAGCATCGCGAAACACCTCCAGGTGGTTGGGCTATGGGAGCCAGTGCGCTTCACCTGAATCCGTTCTAACATGTCATCCATCCGATGACAAACCCATTAGTCGCCAAAGGAGTGACACCTGTGGGAAAGCGGCCCGACCCGCCCGCCACCGGCAGCGGCCCGCCGACGGGGCCGGCGTCCTTCGTCGCCGCAGCCGCCGCGCTCGCCGCCATCGACGACGCCGTCCGCACCGCCCAGAACGCCGGCTCCGGCGCACCGCCCGGTGTCGGTGCGCCGGACGAGGGACCGGAGCCGGCGCTGGCCGCGCTGGTTCTGCTGCGCGAGCTGCGCACCGAGCTCGCGGGCTGGGAAGCGGGCCTGGTCGATGCCGCCCGCGCCGGCGGTGCCACCTGGGCGAACCTCGCCCAGCCCATGGGCGTCGCGAGCCGCCAGGCCGCCGAGAACCGCTACCTGCGCCTGACGCCCACCAGCGGAACCACCCGCCGGACCGCCGGGACCGGCGCGGAGCGGGTCAAAGCGGCGCGCGACCGGCGGGCCGCCGAGCGCGCGGTCACCGCCTGGGCCCGGAACAACGCCGCCGACCTGCGCGTGCTGGCCGCCCAGGTCACCGCCACGCCCGGCCTGGCCCCCCGGGCCCGGCCCGCGCTGACCGCGCTCACCACCGCCCTCGGCGCCCCCGACCCGGCCGACCTGATAGCGCCCCTCGCCGCCATGCGACCCCACCTCGGCGCCGCCCATCCGGACCTCGCCGCCCGCCTCGACGACCTCACCGACCGCACCGAACGCCTCCGCCATGACAGCGACCAACGACGCACCTGACCCCCACACCACGGCCGAGGAGCGCTGGCAGCACATCGAAGACCGGCTCGCCACCATCGAACGCCGCATCCGCGAACACAGCAGCGCCGCCATCGCCACCATCGACACCTGCCTCGCCAGACTCGACGCCCTCCGCCACGACCTCGCCCACAGGCCCTGGCCCCCACAGGCCTTCCCCACACCCGCGGACCCTCCGGCCATCCCACCGCCACCGGGGCAAGCCCCGGCCGAGAGCCCACCCGAAACGGCCGACCACCGGCACACGCCAGCCGTCCCGGACCTTCCGCGGCACGGCTCGGCCAGCCGACACGACACCGCCGTCCGAACCTCGGCGTGACGAGACGGGAGCCACCCGCCCAGCCGGCGGGACGGCGGCGGGGCGCTGGCGGGGCGCTGGCGGCGGATCAGACAGAGGCGGCCGTCGTGGAGGAGGACCGCGGCCACCCGCACCCGGGCCGACCCTGTGCCCGCCGTCGCGGCCTGGTGGCCACCGCCGGGTCCAGGCCGGGCAAGCGGGCTCGTGCCAGGTCGTTCGGACGACGACCCCCGGGGTGAGGTGCTCGCTCGACCAGGTCCGGCAGCACCCGCCACCAAACCGGACGGGGGCCGGCGGGCCCGGCCGGGCGCTGCACCGGGCGTTCGTCGAGGTCGACCGCGGCACCATGGCCAGCGAGAAGCTCGCCGCCAAGCTGATCGGCTACGCCCGCTTCCGCGACCACCACCCCCGCCCATCCGCGGCGCACCACCGGCGCGCAGAGCGTCCTGCCGGCCTGGCAGCAGCACTACATCGTCTTCCCGCGACTGCTGTTCGTCCTGGCCGACACCGGCGAGCGGGCCGCCCGGCAGCGCATCCGCGACCTCCAGGCCATCTCCGACGGCCACCCGCTCGTCGCCCGGATGCTGATGACCGTGCAGGTCGGCGCTGCCCGCCTGGCCGACCTGGAGCAGCACGGCACCAGCGCGGCGGTGTGGCACACCCTCACCGACCACACGCGGCCGCTGTGCGGGGCCTGGCAGCTGGAGGGCGCAGCGGTTGGTCCGGGGCCGGGCGGGACGGCATCAAGGTGCCCGGTCCTGGCCATCAAGGTGTCCGGGAGTCACCAATGGCTTTGTTCATGAGTTTCGGTTCTGGCACAGGTTGTGTGGAGCCGCTTCGCAGTTCCGCAAGGCCACGGCAGGGTAGGGCCGTTGACCTGCCGCTTCGCTGAGCGCAGCGCCTTGGTTCCCGGCCGCCGGCCCGGTCCACCACACAACCTGTGCCAGAACCTGAGTTTCGACAGCAGCTGATCACGACTTCGGGAGGCACTTCGATGCCTCCCTGTTCGATGTTCACGAAAATCGACAGCGCGTCCTGGGCAGACGATCAGGAGGCGAAGAACTTCAGCAGGGCCGGGGCGAGGACGTCAGCCGCGACCTCATGAGTCTGCTCCGGCAGGCTCCGGTGCTCGGCGTGGGGAACCGCGGCGGCCACCGCGCGGGCCGGGGCACGCAGCAGTTCGGGGCTCGCGCCGCCGTCGAGGACGAGGACGGGCACGGTGATCTGGGCCAGCGCGTCGGACGGGACGCTCGCGCCGGCCCCGGCGCCGAGGACAGCGGCGTCATAGGCCAGGGTGGGCGCCACTGCCTCGAAAGCGGGCCACACGGGCGAGCTGCGCAGTTGCTCGACCATCGGCTCCGGCGCGCCGGCGAAGGTCATGAACCTGGTGATCGCTTCGCCGCGCCGCTCCTGCGCGAGGTCTGCGGCCAGGCCCGCCGCGTAGTCGGCGAAGCGTGCGCGTTGCCCGTCCTCGGTGCTGAACGGCGGCTCGTAGGCTGCGACATGGCTGATGCCGATGCCGTGGGCGGCGGCGCGCAGGGCGAGAGCCGCGCCGGAGGAGATGCCGACCACCGCCGCCCGCCCGCCGGTGGCGGCGATCACGGCGGCCAGGTCCTCGACCTCCCGTTCGACGGCGTAGGGTGCGGTGTCGCCGCTGCCGCCGCGGCCGCGCCGGTCGTAGGTGTAGACGGTGTGGTGCGCGGCAAGCTGCTCGGCGACCGCCTGGGAGGGCCCGAAGGCCCGGTGGCACAGGGCGCCGTCCACGAAGACGACGGCCGGTCCGTTTCCGGTGACGGTGTGGGCGATGGTGGTGCCGTCGGCGGAGACGATGCTGGTCATGGGGAAGAGTCCTTCTAGGGTGGGTCAGCGGGTGGTGGTCTGGGCGAGGGTGTGCGCGACCAGAGCGTTGGCGTGGCCGTGGCCCAGGCCGTGCTCGGTCTTCAGCCAGGCGACCAGCTCCATGTGCCTGGTCAGCGGCGAGGAGCGGATCAGGTCCTGCCAGTGGCTGATCGGTCGGCCGTACTTCTGCTCGATCGAGGGGAAGTAGCTGGCAGGGCCCTTGGCCTGGGTGGTCAACGGGGTCTCCTGGTCGGTTTAAGGGTTGGATCAGTTGCCAGCAGGGCCGTAGACGGTGTGCAGCACACCGGTGGTGAAGGCGGTGGTGCTCAGGAGCTTCAGCGGGATCGGGTCGCCGGTCTCGTCGAACAGGCGCAGGCCCTTGCCGATGGCGATCGGGTGGACGAACAGGTGCAGTTCGTCGATCAGCGCGGCGGCCAGCAGCGCGCGGACGACCGAGATCGAGCCCGAGATACCGATCGGGCCGCCGCTGTCCTGCTTCAGGGCGGCGACGGCCTCGACCAGGTCGCCCTTGAGCTGCTCGGAGTTGCGCCAGGTGAACTCCAGCTCCGAGTTGGAAACGACGATCTTGCGGGCGTCGCCGAGCACCTTGGCCATCTCGGCGTCCTCGCCGCCGGCGGCCTCCCGGGCCGGCCAGGCACCCGCAAAGGTGTCGTAGGTGACGCGGCCGAACAGCACGGTGTCGGCCGCACCGAGCTGCGCGGTCACGGCCGCTCCCATCTCTTCGTTGAAGTAGGGGAAGTGCCACTGTTCCGGGCTCTCCACGACGCCGTCGGCGGCGATGAACAGACCGGCGGTGATCTTCCTCATGGGGTGCTCCCTTGCTGTCGGGTGTCGGTTGCTCTCACCCGGTCAGACGGGGCGCCGTACGCGGACTCATCGGTCGCGGCGAAAATCTTTCAAGATCTTTTCCGGCGGTCGGTGCCGCCGATGAATCGCGCACCCTCGGGCAGTCCCAGTAGGTGTGAAGATTCTGCTGTTCCCTGTGCCCCCGGCCGTCCCGGGCGAAGGTATGGCCCTGCCAATCCGCCTGGCCGGGCTGCTCGCCGAGCGATCCGATGTCCGGCTCGTGGTCTGCGAGGTTGCCTTCCTGACGACACCCGGTCCCGCCGACCTCGACCGGCTGGCCCGCCTGAGCATGGTCGCCCGCCGGGCCGGCGCTGACCTCCTCCTACGCGGAGCCGGTCAGCACCTGAGGCTGCTGCTGACGCTGACCGGCCTGGCCGAGGTGCTGCGGTGCGAGGACCCGTCAGACGCCGGTGGCGGGCAGCCGCATCGGTAGGCCCCACAGCGGGAACAGCCGCTCGGTGTCCATGTGGTTCGTCATGGTCTTGATCCGCCCGTCAGTGATCTCCAGCACCGTGATACCCCACGGCGTCCAGCCGTTCTTGTCCTCCGCCGGCCGGTACTGCGCGAAGGCCGGCGAACCGTTCGCCTCCACCGCCAGCAGCCGCGACCCGCGGCAGCCGCAGCCCGCACCGAGCCACCACTCGCCCAGCTCCGCCACGCCGCGCACCCACATCTGGTAGGGCGGCATGTTGAGCACGGCGTCCTCGTGCAGGAGCTTCTTCAACCCCTCGACGTCGAATGCCTCGAACGCCTGGACATACCGTGCCAGCAGCGCCCGCTGAGTCTCGTCCAGGGGCTTGTACGTGTCGCTGGTCGGGATTCCGCCACCATCGGCCAGCGTGGCGCGCGCCCGCTGCAGCGCGCTGTTCACCGAGGCGACCGACGTCTCCAGCAGCTCGGCGGTCTCCGCCGCCGACCACGCCAGCACCTCCCGCAGCACCAGGACAGCCCGCTGCCGCGCGGGAAGCGCCTGCAGCGCCGTGACGAACGCCAGCCGGATCGTCTCCCGGCCCACCGCCACCTCGGCCGGATCGCCGCTCAGCACCCGCTGATCGGGGACCGGCCCCACCCAGATGTGCTCCTCCAGCTGCGTAAGGTCCGGCGCGCACGCCGCCACCGGCGAGGTCAGGTCCATCGGCCGGGCCCGCCGCTGCGCGGCCGGCGCCATGTCCAGGCACACGTTGGTCGCGATCCGGTACAACCACGTCCGCAACGCCGAACGCCCCTCGAACCCGCCGTACTTGGACCAGGCCCGGACCAGCGTCTCCTGCACCGCGTCCTCGGCCTCAAACGCGGAGCCGAGCATCCGGTAGCAGTACGCCGTCAGCTCCCTCCGGAACGGTTCGAGCTGCTCGACGACGTCATCACGATCCTTGGTCACTGACACGGCCCCACCCTAGCCGCCGGACCCGACCAAGATCATCACTCATGCCCCAGGAGCCACTCACCGGCCTGCCAGGTGCTGTCCATGCCTATGAAGATTTCGATTCGGCGCGGACAGCGAGCGACTCCCGAACTTATGGATAAGTGCCGTCCGTCTTCGGGTTCTGGCACAGGTTGTGTGGTGGACCGGGCCGGCGGCCGGGAACCAAGGCGCTGCGCTCAGCGAAGCGGCAGGTCAACGGCCCTACCCTGCCGTGGCCTTGCGGAACTGCGAAGCGGCTCCACACAACCTGTGCCAGAACCCGTCTTCATGAACAGAGTCACACCAAGGTTCCCGGGACGGAGCATGCATCCACCAGCGTTGGCGGTCGACCGCGGCACCAACGTTGGTGGAGGCCGTTACGTGATCGTTGTGGCGCAGGGGGCTGTTCACCAAGGGATACGCCAAGGTGTGCGGGGTTCAGTTCGGCGACCGCGCGGGGCATCGGGCTCCGCGTCGAGCCGAGAGGGGTACCCCTGCGATGACGACGTCGAGGAAGCGGGCGAGGACCGGGGCGGAGCCGGACAGCGAGACGCGGGAGGTGGAGATCACCTGGGCGGTGGTGGCGTCGCTGTTCCAGTTCCGGATCGCCACCGCCGAGCAGCTGCGCCGGCTGCACGCCCCGGACAGCAGCATCGAGAAGATGCGGGCCCGGCTGCGCAGGCTGCGCGAGCAGGGTCTGGCCGAGGAGCTGGTGCTGCCGCAGTCCGGGCGGGCGAAGGGCTGGTTCCTGACCGAGCACGGCGCGAGGATCGCCGGTGTGTTCCCCGAGCTGGCGGACATCCCCGCGCCCAAACTGCCCGGCGACAAGGAGGCCTTCAAGTTCACCCTGTACCACCAGCTCGCCGTCGTACGCACGCACCTGGTCTTCCTCGCCGACGCCCGCAAGCGGCGGCGACGCCTACGGGCCGTTCGACCTGATCCCGGAGATCACCCACCGCTTCGCCGAAGGCAAGGAGGGCACCGTACGCTCCGACGGACTGCTCCACTACGGGCGCACCGCCGGCGAGCGCCGCTCGACCCACCAGGCGTTCGTCGAGGTCGACCGCGCCACCATGGGCGGACCCCGGCTCGCCGCCAAACCGAACGCCTACGCCCGCTACTGGGCAACCGCCCCACTGCCGCCCGGCGTCCGACACAACACCACGGAAGCCCAGGGCGGCGGCGATCCACTCTGGGGACGCCGCTACCCCAGGTTCCCGACACTGCTGTTCGTCCTCACCGGCACCGGCCAGGCCGGCTTCGCCAACCGCGCCGACGACCTCGAGCGCACCGCCCGCACCCCGCACGTCGCCAAGATGCTGCGCACCGTCCCGGCCAGCGCCGCCAAGCTGGAAGACCTGGAGACCGAAGGCCCCAGCTCTGACCTCTGGTGGCCGATCGCCGACCTCGAAGCTGGACCCGCTCCCTGGTGGGAGCTGACCGGCACCCGGCCCTGCCCCACGCCCGACCCATACCTTGATGCCCGTCCCGCCTGGGGCGGGCATCAAGGTATCCGACCCGCCCTCACCAATGCTTTGACCTACGGTTTTTACCTGGCCTCCAAGGTTTTCGGAGCCGGCGGCGGGGCGGTCTCCAAGGAATCCGGGACGCTCTCCAAGGTGACCATCAAGGGATCCCGCCGAGGCCCGGGACGGGCATCAAGGTGGCCGGACGCTCGCCGGAGTAACCATCAAGGTGACCCTCACCTGTGGCCCAGGTGGCAACAGCGAAGGGGGGGGCCCTGCCGGGCACCCCCTCCCCCCCTCTTCTTTCCTCCCCGGCGCAACCCAACCCCCCCCCCCCAGCCACGACCCGCCCCCGCT
>NZ_JBVJCO010000073.1:0-2412 GCF_055588525.1 Kitasatospora sp. NPDC041988 | reverse complement strand
CCTCACCTGTGGCGGAGGGAAAAAAATCAAGGGGGGGCCCCTAACGGCCCCCCCCTTCCATCGCTGTTCTGCCTTCCCGGGCGACCGCAGCCGCCCCCTCCAAGGCCACGATCAGCCCATGGCCGTACCCAGCGGGGCCGGCCATCAAGGTGAGGCTCCCGGCCGGTCAGCGGCTGTTCGCCAGCGCGGCCGCGCAGGATCTCATCGGGTGCCACCGGCTCAGTCCTCCGGGCCCATGCCCAGCGCCGCGCCGATGTCCTCCAGCTGCTGGGCGCGCAGCGCCCTGGTGAGGGCGGACCGGACGGTCGGCACCGTGTGGGACGGGGCCGCCAGGTGGGTACGCAGGACGCTCTCGGCGAGGAAGCGGATCTCGGCGAAGGTCTGACGGTCGGCAGCGAGCAGGAACTCGGCCTGCTCGGCGCCCTTGCCCGGGCCGGCCGGGCAGGCCCGTACCGCCGGGCGGGCGCCGACCAGCAACAGATCCAGCGCCCCGGGCGTGCCGTCCAGTGCTACGTCGCCGACCTCGGCTTCGCTCTGCCCACCGGCGCCCGCGGCGGTCGCACGGGTCGGGCAGGGCTGTCAATCGATCCGTCAACCCCGGCAGTTCACGTGCAGCGGGACTGGGCGACTTGATCAGGCGGACGGTGGCAGACTGGCGGCACATCGAGGCTCCGGTGACACTGGGCGACTTTGGTCGGTCACCCCGTCAACCGGAGCCTCGTTGCGTACGTGGCGGCCTTCGCGATGCCTATCATCCTTCCGTGACCTGCACCATCGTCTCAGGGTCGGACTATGAATCAGCCTTGCCTGCGGACCCACGTCACCGGGACTTGAAACGACCTTGACCTCACGCCCGCCACGTTCGCTACACGGCTATGTAGGAAACTGGATATTTCACCTCAATAGCCCTCTTTGACAGGGCCACCCGTCCGATCCATGGCACAAGAACTCACATCATTCGGCCGAGAACTCGCTCCACAACCGGACACCTGAAGCGAAGTCGAAGATCTCGGACATCGTCGAGAAGAAAGCGGAATCACCATTTCCGACCCAGAAGTACCGCTTCTCAGGTGATTCGACGTCCCATACCATGAAGATCCCCACCGAACCGTCACGGTTCACCGAGATCGGCGCAAGCGCAGCGTCTTCTGCGAGGCCCTCGTCCACATGGACGTCGATACTGGTGACAACATCAAGAAATCGAAGCGCCCGCGATAGACGGTCTCCGGACGGCCAGTCCCGCCATCCCAAAATGGGCATTCCCGCGTAAAAGTTATCCATTCCGTCGGAAAATTCCAGGAACTCGCGATAACCCGGCTCGATCGGCTGCCCAATCCACCTTTCGAGCTCCAAGATCTGGCTCGCACTGGCCGGCGGCCGCAACCCTGGAGCCGCCGCAAGGAGCGACTCCGGGTCCGACCGATGATCATCGACCCTGGCGACCACGAGCCTTTCGATCCACTCAGCCAAATCGTACCAACCCCATCGCTATCAACGACTCACTATCGAGTGATGTTACAGATACCATACTCGCCCACCGAGACGGACCCACGTACATGTTCGGTTGTATAGGTGTTGGGCTCCTTGTTGACTCCGGCATATAGGAACTCGGTCGGCCGATAGCCCTCGAGGTACTTGTTGGCGTAGGCGCCGACCAGGGAGTTAACGTCGTTGTCCTGCTGATGCCAACAGTAGGGGGAGAACTTTCCGGACCAAGTGGTGTCGGGAAGATGACCGGCGACCTTGCCGTTGTACTCGTACGGAGTCCCCTTCACGTCCTTTATGTGAAGGTCCTTGTACTTCTCCGCAAGGTCGGCCAGCGTGAGCGGCTTTCCCGAACGGGTGAAGTCCATGACCTCCTTACTGGGAGAGACCCGTCCCTTGGCCGACCAGTAGCTCGATACGGCGTTCAGCGCGGCGATATGGTCCTTCAGTTCATCGATCTGATCCTGGGTCGCACCTCCGGGCGCGCGGAGACAGACGATCCCGGACGTCCCCCGCTGCTGCTTCGTCTTGTTCAGATGCTTCGTGCAGTCCTCCTCTTCGTTGTTAGTCGCTGTGCCGTTCCCGTTCCCCGGAGCTGCACCCGGAGCAGGGTGAGTGGAGGTGTCCTGGTCGGGAGTGGCGTTGGGCTGGGTTGTCAGCTGATTCAGCAGGTCTGCGACGTTATAGATCGCTGCGATGACCTTGAAGATGTCGCCAGGCTTCGGCGGCTCCCAGTCGGGCTTGGGGGTGGGACGCTGGATTTCGGTATTGCGCGGGTCCCAGAGCTGCTTGGAGGGTTCCGACTTGGGCCCCTGGGGACGCGTCGGGGATTTATTGACCCGAAACGGTAAGGTTCCGCGCTCGTTGATCCGGGCGTGACGGATCTGGTTGGGGACGCGCGTCGGCTGTCGCCGAAGGCCCAGGAAG
>NZ_JBVJCO010000072.1:5118-25170 GCF_055588525.1 Kitasatospora sp. NPDC041988 | reverse complement strand
GACGGCGCCCTCGAAGACCAGCGGCTTGAGGGAGGCACGGGCGGTGTAGAGCGCGGCCGTGTAGCCGGCCGGGCCGGAACCGATGATGATCACGTCACGGATGGGGGCGCTCAAGGCGATGCCTCCTGATAGGTCACGGCGACGGTTGGCTCCGCCCGGGGCCGCGGTGTCGGGCCCGACCGCCTGGCTGCTGCGGCCCGGACCACGCCGCGCCGTTGCGGGGCCGCGCGGCGGGGGTCCGACCGATCCCGAGAGAGTGGGGAGACCGGACCATCCGCAATATATCACGCTGACGTGATATCACGCATGAGTGGTATCAGCGCGACGTGATATGTGATGATCGAGGCATGCTGACACCAGGGACCGACAAGGCGACGCTGACGCAGGGCGACCTCATTCGAGTGCTGGGTGAGCCCCTTCGCCTGCGCATCGTGACGCTGCTCGCGCAGGCGGCCCTGTGCACCAACCACCTGATCGAGGAGACGGGTGCGCGGCAGACCGCGCTGTCCAACCATCTGCGGGTGCTGCGCGAGGCCGGCATCGTGGAGCCGGAGCCGCACGGCCGCTTCACGTACTACCGTCTGCGCCCCGAGGTGCCGCAGGCCCTGGAGGAGTTCTTCGGCGGTCTCGCCCGCGCGGCGGCGGAATCGCTGCCCGCGGACCGCAAACGGCCGTGCGAGTGACCGACGCCGAGCGCGTCCCCGCGCACGGCTCAGCCTCCGGCGCGATCGGAAGGCCCGGGCCCGGGCCCGCGCAGGCCGGCTGAGCGAGCCCGGCAGGCGCCGACGGCGAACCACCCGCTCAGCATTCGGCGGGCGAGGTTGCGTCGTCTCGACGGGTCGGCGCCGGCCTGGTGCTGTGGGCGGTACCGGCCCTGTCCTTCGGGCGCGCGTCAGGTGGAGATGCGGGCTTCGATGCCGTCGAGCAGGAAGTCGAGGCCGATCCGGAAGGTCTGGTCGGCGTCCAGGTGGGCGGCATCGCGCACCACCGTGGCCAGCGCGGGGAACCGGCCGGTGGCGAAGGTCCGCTCCAGATAGGGCCCGAGTGAGGCCTGCCAGCGCTTCTCGTCCATCCCGGTGGCCCGCTCGGCACGCCGCTCAGCGATCTCCCGGCGCACCGCGCCGATCACGTACGCGTCGACCGCGGTGACCACCGGCATGATGGCGTCCACGTCGACGCCGCCCAGCGCGGCCACCACGGCCTCTCCCCTGGCCAGCGCGTTCGGCCCGAGCTGTGGACGCCCACCGAGCAGATCGGCGAGCCATTCGTGCTCGTGAGCGGCCTGCCGGGTGGTTTCGGCAAGGGACCGCAGCACCTCCCGCCAGCCGTCTCCGACCGGCCGGATCTCGGCGTGGACCGCGTCGACCATCAGGTCGAGCAACTCCTCCTTGCCGGCGATGTAGCTGTACAGCCGCATCGGCCCGACACCCAACGCGGTGGCGACCTTGCGCAGCGACACCGCCTCCAGGCCGTCCGCGTCGGCCAGCCGGATCGCCGCTCGCACGATCCGCTCTCGGTTCAGCGGGGCCGGCACGGGTCGATTCGGCGGCTCCGGCCTCTCCCACACCAACATGCCGCTAACAATACATCGCATCAAGAGATACAGTGTATCGGTCAGTACGGCGTATCGGAGAGAGGCAACCATGACCATCGCCATCATCGGAGCCGGCCTCGGCGGCCTGGCCCTCGCCCGCGTGCTGCACGTGAACGGCATCGACGCCGTCGTGTACGAACGCGAACCGTCCCGCGGCGCGCGCGGTCAGGGCGGCATGCTCGACCTGCACTCCGAGACCGGGCAGCGGGCGCTGCGCGAGGCCGGCCTGATCGACCGGTTCCACGCGATTGCCCGTCGCGAAGGCCAGGACCTGCGACTTCTCGAGCCGGACGGCACCCTGCTGCTCCAGGAGGACACGCCCGACGACGCCCCACTCGAGCGACCTGAGGTCGACCGTGCCGATCTGCGCAACCTGCTGCTGGACTCTCTCCCCGAACACGCGGTGCGCTGGGGGCACGCGTTCGAACACGCCAACCGCGGCCTGCTGCACTTCACCGACGGCAGCAGCGCGACGTGTGACCTGCTGGTCGGCGCCGACGGTGCGGGCTCCCGGGTCCGCGCGCTTCTCACCGACGCCCGCCCGGTGCACACCGGCCAGAACGTCGTCGAGCTCGGCATCCCCGACATCGACCGCACCCACCCCGACCTCGCGGCGATGGTCGGACGAGGCAACTACTGGGTGCTCGGCGACGGGCAATCCCTGTCGGCGCAGCGCAACGGCGACGGCCGCGTACGCCTCTACCTGAGCTTCAGCACCGCCGAGGACTGGTTCGCCACCAGCGGGATCCCGTTCGACGACCCGGCCGCCGCCCGGGTGCGGCTGATCGATCTGTTCAGCGGCTGGGACTCACGGTTCACCGCACTGATCGCCGCCTGCGACGACGCCGTCCTGCCACGGTCGATCACCACTCTCCCGGTCGGCCTGACCTGGCCGTCGACACCGGGCGTCACGCTGCTCGGCGATGCCGCGCACCTGATGCCGCCGGTGGGGCAGGGCGCCAACATGGCGCTGCTCGACGGCGCGCTGCTCGGCCTCGCGCTGGCCGCGCACCCGGACGACTTTCCCGCCGCCGTCGAAGAATACGAACGCGAGATGTTCGAACGCACCAGCGCCGCCGGTCGGCAGTCCGCGCACGTCCAGGAGATCCTGACGTCGCCGGACGCCGCCAAGAAGATGCTGGCGTTCTTCCAGCCCAGCTGAACGCAGCCGGCAAACGACCGGGCAACCGACGCGTGAACGTGCATGCCTGCCTGTGCAGTGGCCGCGAGGCCGGCCGGCCTCGTTCCCTCCCACCCCCCAGCCACCACCCCGACCTACGATCCGAGGAACGGGAGCGGGGGGAGAGTCTCGGATCCTGATGACCCGCGAGGTCGGCCGCCGACGGCGAAGACGAGGGGGCTCGCGGCCGTTCCTCCCCGCGCAGCCGGGGGCCGACCGGACCACGGTGATCTCCGGCAAGCGGGGGCGGCCGGGCGGTCAGCGCCCCAGAGCGTTACGGACCGTCAGCCCGTGGTGGCGGCGTAGCCGGCGCATCTCCCACCAGGACAGGGCCGTGACGGTCACGGGGGCGCCCAGGATGAAGACCGCCCGGGCGCCCGCCGGAACCTGGGGGTAGGCGCCCGTGATCGCGTCCAGGAGCGCCATCTCCCACACCAGGACGCCGGCAAGGACCGGCGGCAGCGCCTCGTGGATGTCAGCGGTACGGAAAACGTGCACGAGCGACAGGCCGATGCCGTAGAGGGCAAAACCCATCGACCACACGCACAGCACCCCGATGGCGATCGTTCCCGGCAGCCCGACGGCTTCCCGGAGCCCCGCCGTCTCCGGCGCCATCGCGAGCGCCGCGGTGCCCATGGACGCCATGATGGCCACCACCGCACCGAGTGGGCGCAGGGCCCGTCGCAGGTAGACGCGCCGCAGCCCGCCCCGCGCGGCCGCCACGAACGCACCCACCACCACGGGGAAGGTGCAGACCAGCACCAGGACGCTGGACCAGCTCTGGTTGAGGCGTTCGTCCGCAACGGCCTTGACGTCGGCGGCACTGACGACGGAGTTGTAGGTGACCATCAGGCCCACCCAGGCGACCAGGCCCAGCACGGTGCGCCACAGTTGGAGCCTGCGGACCGCCGGATCGTCCACGACCGCGGGACGGGAAGGACGGAAGGTCCGCTGGGCGGCGTAGAACGGATTGCGGACCCCGCGCAGGATCTTCCGGCCGCGTGACGGCTCGACAGGTGGTGGCGAAGCCTGCGGAAAAGGCGGCGCGTACGGATACCCCTGCGGAGAAGCGGACGGAGCATACGGATAACCCTGCGGAGCGTACGGGTACCCCGCCGGCGGAGCGTACGCGGACCTGGGCGGCGGGACCGGGGAACCCTGGCCGGGCCACCCTGCCGGCGGCCGACTGCCCGCGCCACCCACCGGATCCCCGTACCCGCCCCCGCCGTAACCAGCCACGCCACGCACCCCCACTGTCCTGCCCCATCGACGCCACGCATCGTAGTGGCTCCAGGCCGACGACTCCCCGCTCGACGCCGTGCCGCCGATGCGCGGGCCTACAAGGCGGCGCTCGCCGGGGAAGAGCCCACCAGGACCCGCCGCCCGATCACCGGCACGGGCACCGGCGCGCCGCCTCTCAGCCCTCCGGCCACCCCGGACACCCCGGCCGCCCGGACACCCCGGCCACTTCTGGCGGCCGATGGCCACGCCCGCCCGAGCACCCGGCAGTGTTCCCGACCGGCCGCCCCGCGCCAACCCTGGCGGGACGCCGTCGGCCGGTGGAGGACGTCGGCGGCCCGCCTTGGCCATGAGTCCGTCCGTCCACTCACAGCCGAACCTCACCCGTGCTGTCACCAGCCGGGATAACGGTTCCACCAGTGCGGGTCACGGGCAGGTACGTAATCGCTGCCATCGGGCGAGTCGACGTGCTCCTGAAGCAGGTCGCGGGCCAAGGTGTCGAGCACCCAGGCGAGTTCGAGCCGACTCAGCAGCTCGACAGGCAACGCGTCGACGCCGTGCGCGGCTCCGAGCAGCGCACCGGCGGTGGCCGCCACCGACGTGCCGTCCGGCGCCCCGGACGCGAACTGCAGGGCTGCGGCCACGGTGTCGCGGCCGGGGAAGCGGGAGACGATGAAGAGGGCGCCGAGGAACGCCGAGGAGGCGGTCGCGTCCGGCGCCGTCCAGGCAAGCTGCCCGTGGTCGGGGACGCCGCCCTGGCCGCCCGGGTCCCGATCCCCGCCGGAAGGACCGCCCAGTGACGACCGACCCCCGGCACGGAGAGCTGGATACCCGTGAGGTGGCCGTCCGGGTGGCCGAGGAGCGAGGGCTCGAACTCCTCGGCCTCGCCGGGGAGGGCGTGGACTTCGCCGTCTACCGCGCCCGCTGCGCCGCCCGCGGCGAGGTCGCCCTGCGCATCCCCCGGCACCAGGTCTACTCCGCGCCCTATGGCCAGGTGGACGCCGGCGACCTGGTCCGCCAGGAGCACGAGATCACCGGGCTCCTCACCCGCCAGGGCCTTCCCGCCGCCACCGCGATCGAGCTGATCACCATGGCGGACGGTCTCGTCGTCTCCCTCGCGGGCTACGTGGAGCACGACGGGCTCCCCGTCTCCCCGAAGGAGGTCGGCGGCTTCCTGGCGGCCCTCCACCGGCTGGAGCCGCCGTCGATCGAACTCGCCTACCAGGAGCCCGGAGACTTCCCGTCCTTCCTCGCCAAGCGGCTGACGACCCGCCACGCGACCTGCGCGGCTTCGCCGCCGACCTGCCCGAGCTGCCCGACCCGGACGGGATACGCGCGCTGCTCGAAGCCGAGCCGGACGAACCGCGCCTGCTCCACCTGGACGTCCGCCGACAGAACCTGCTGGGCAGTGGGGGCCGGCTCACCGCCGTCGTCGACTGGTCCAACGCCCTGGTCGGCCCGGTCCTGATGGAGCTTGCCCGGGTCGCCGAGTACGCCAGGCTGGCGGACAACGGCATCGACGCGGACGGCATCCTGGCCGGCTACGCCGACTCCGCCGACCTGCCCGACCTGCACTCCAGGGCCGCCCTCCTGCACCGGCTCGACACCGCCGTGATGCTGGCCCTGGTCTTCCACTCGGTGGCCCCCGACCCGGCCCGCGCGGCCGACCTGATCGCCCGCTCGCGCCACCTGCTGGAGCTCCTCCGGGCCTGAGAAAGTGTCGGGTGATCGGGGATCACCCGTTCTTGAGGACGCCGGCGAGGCGACGGGCCGCTTCGGTCTCGATGGGACCGCATGTGGTTCGATCGCCTCGCCGGCGACCCGGGCGGCCATGAGGTCACCGCGGTTCCCCGGCCACTGGTCCGGGCGACACGGATGTCACCGGTTTCGAGGGCGACAGGCTCGTCGTCGTGCGGGCCGGCGGAGAGCGCCTGACGCCGGCCGGCGCCTGGTCCCCTCCCGTTCCGTCCTGTCCGCAGCGCCAGGCCCGCTCAGTGCCGCACTGATCGATGGGCCGTCAGGAGCACCAGGACACGGACGTTGCGACGCGGTTCAGGCTACGAGCAGGCGGAGGCCGAGATCTGCCGCGTCGCGGTCGGCGAGGTCGCGGTTGCGCTCGGCCCACCGACCGGAGTCGAGGTCGTCGCTGAGACTGCGTACCGCCCGCTGCTCGGCCTCCGGCCCGACCCTCGTCCACACCGACATCGCACGGCGCACGTGGTCCTCCAGATACGCCCCCGGCCGGCGCCAGTACGCCTCGAACAGGCCGTCAGCGCAGTCCCACGGGATGGGCACCGGCTCAGCGCGGGCGCCGATCGCGTCGGCCATCCCGGCAAGCGAGGGAAATTCCGTGAGGACGGCGGCGAACTCGGGCAGGTAGTCGCGGGTGAGCCAGAACCGGTCCTGCCATCCGGGCTCGTCGGTGTCGAACGTGAGCACCACCACGCGGCGGGCCACGCGCCGCATCTCGCGCAGCCCCGCTACCGGGTCCCCCCAGTGGTGAACGGTGGAGACGGCCATCGCGACGTCGAAGGAATGGTCCTCGAACGGCAGGCTCTCCGCGGCGGCGGCCACGCACGGCGCCGACCCGGCAGGCCGCTGCCCCCGCATGACCGCCGACGGCTCCACCGCGGTCACCTCGCGATCAGCAGGCTCGTAGGAGCCGGTGCCGGCCCCGACGTTCAGCACCGTCTGCGCGTCCCCGAGCGCGTCCCAGATCTGCGCGGCGATCCGCGGCTCGGTACGCCTCGTCGCGGTGTAGGCACCGCCGATCTCGTCGTACAGCCGTGCACCGAGCATCTCCAACTGCTCCTCCGGTGTCACCTTGAGTCCCTTCGCCCGTGCCTCGAGTTCCCTGTCGATGGCCGCCACCATGGCGTCGGCGCGATCACGCCGCTCCAGCAGCAGACCGCGCAGTCGACGCAGGTGCGCGACCGCGTCGGCGGACGGGTCGCCGACCAGCTCCGCGACCTCCCGCAGGCCGAAGCCCAACCGCCGATAGGCCAGCACCTCCCGCAGCCGCTCCACGTCGCCCGCCGAATACGCCCGGTACCCGGCCACCGTCCGCGCCGACGGCCGAACGAGCCCGAGCCCGTCATAGTGATGCAGCGTGCGAACGCTCACACCGGCCAGCTCGGCCACGCGTCCCACGGTCCAGTGATCTTCCACGGCACCGACTATGCAGCCTGACGCCACGTGAGGGTCAACACCCTCACTCACGGCAGCAAAGATCCCGGACCCGAAGGAGCGGGCCGGGGCGACTCCTGCAAGCCGGAGCGACGGTCCGGCCCGCAGAAGACGGAAGAGTGATGTCGCCGAGTTTTGAGAGCACCCAGGTGCTTGCCTCGGGACCATGGTTGTGCTCTGCACGACGAGGGGTCCCTGGTGCTGCCGAAGTCCAAGGTCGATCTGTACGCGGCGATCCGCCATGATGCCCGCTTGGGCCTGTCCAGCCGCGCGTTGCAGCGGAAGTACGGGGTCGGCTTTCTGACGGTGAAGAAGGCCCTTGAGTCGGCATGGCCGGAGCCGCGCAAGAAGCTGCCGCCCCGTCAGACCCGGCTGGACCCGTTCAAGCCGCTGATCGACCAGATGCTGCGGGCCGACCTGGCCCAAGAGCCCCGGCTGCTGGAGATTCCGCTGCTGGACAAGACCCGGGCCACGCAACATGGCCGTGACGAGATCCGCCGGGTCAAGACCTGCACGGTCACCCGCGGCCTCGGCTTCCCCCACGCCGCCCAGGCCGTGCAGATCGTGCGCCGCCGCCAGACGATCACCACCGGGAAGGTCACCCTGGAACGCGTCTACGCTGTCACCGACCTGGCTGCGGAGCAGGCCGATGCTCCCGAGATCGCGCGCCACGTCCGCGAGCACTGGGGAATCGAGAACAAGATCCACCACGTACGCGACACCACCTTCGCCGAGGACGCCTCACGTGTGCGGACCGGCACAGCACCCCGGGCCATGGCAGCCCTGCGCAACCTGGCCATCGGCGCCCTCCGCCCCACCAACTGCGACAACATCGCCGCCGGCCTGCGCAAACACAGCCGAGACGCCACCCGACCACTGGCCACCCTCGGCATCACATGATCAAACCGGACGGACTGCCAGAACGACGCCGCCCTGCCAGAGACCCCGATGCTCCCGCCGGGCATCGTGGAGATCAGCCGATCGATCTCGCTTGCGGCAGGGCCGGTGAGAAACGAATCCTGCCGCCTCTTGTGGTCGTCCCCGGCAGAATTGGGTCGGGCTTTCAGCGGGTGATCGAGATGGCGAAGGGTGCGAACCCGCTGGATCGGATCACGTGGGGGACGAACAGGATCGCGGCCTCCGTGGCGCGGGCGGTCTCGATCCCTCCGAGGTCCGTGATCCACTCCTGCTGCCAGCCGAGCTCGGCGAGAAGCCCGCCTATGACCTGCTTGGCCTGCGGGTCCTCGCCGGACAGGAAGACCGTCGGCGTCTGGGAGAGCGCGGCGGGTGCGGTCATCACCGGGAAGAGCATGGTGTTGAGTGTCTTGACGACGCGCGTGTCGGGGAGCGCTACCTGGAGCTGCTCGGCCAGGCTCGAGCCGGGGTAGATCAGGTCGCCGGGCAGCCCGTCGGGGCCGTCGAGGGTGGCGTTGGAGACGTCGACGAGGATCTTGCCCTGCAGTTCCTGGCGCAGCGCGGTGAGCCGTTCCAGCGCGCCGGCACCCGGGGTGGCGTTGATGACGATCTGGGCGGTCCGGGCGGCGTCGGCGGCGGCGCCCGGCGCGCGGTCCACTGCGGTCACCTCGTGTCCGGCCCGGGTGAGGGCGGTGGCGAGGTTGCCGCCGACGTGGCCGTTTCCGAGAACTGCGATCGTGGTCATGCTGATGTGGTCCTTCCGGTGCTTGCGGTGCTCGTGGTGTTTGTGGGGGTCAGCGGGAGAGCGTGGTGACGGCTTCGGCGTGGACGCCGGGTGCGGCGGCCAGCAAGCTTTCGCTTCGCGGGGTCCAGGGGCGGCCCTGGGCGTCGGAGATCTGTCCGCCGGCCTCGGTGACGAGGAGCGCTCCGGGGAGCAGGTCGGCGCGGGCGCCGGCGTACTGCCAGAAGGCGTCGATCCGGCCGGCGGCCACGTTCACCAGATGCAGGGTGGCGGGCACGGAGGTGCGCACGACGAGTGCGTCGAGGAGCATCGCGGTGATGGAGGAGCCGATGCGCCGCACGATCTTCTCGTCCTCGTCGGGGCGGGCCTGGCTGGTGGCCACGATGCTCAGGCCGAGGTCGGTGGTGTGCGAGACGTGCAGCGGGCGGCCGTCGAGGTGGGCGCCGCCGCCGGTGAGTGCGGTGTAGGTCTGGCCGGTCAACGGCAGGTGGACCGCGGTGAGTACCGGCTGATTGTCGCGCACGAGGGTGGCGGTCACCGCCCAGTCCGGCAGGGCGTGCAGGTGGTTGACGTTACCTTCGGCCGGGTCCACGACCCACCACTCGCCGGCTGGCAAGGCCCCGCCCGCGAGCTCGTCCTCCACGAAGCGGGAGTCGGGGCGCAGGGCGGTGAGGGCGGGGCGCAGGATGTCGAGGGCGGCGTCGTCGTTGGCGGCGAGCGCCTGCATCAGCTCTTCGCGGGTCTGATAACGGACCACGTCTCCGAACCGCTCCCGCAGCACCGAACCCGCCGCGCGCACGGCGTCAGCGGTCTGGGCGAGCAGGTCGGCGTCGGACGCGGCGCCAGCGGTTGCAGCGATGTCGGTGGTCTGAAGCGACTCGGACATGGTGGTGCTCCCATTCGAGTAAGGGGTCGTCAGGCGGACCAGGCGAAACCGTCTTTTGCTCCCGCCCGCATCTCGAAGGTAGAAGAGCCGATCATTAACCTCAAGTGCATGTAAAGCATGGCTGAGATGAGTCTCATGCAATTGAATGGAGGGGGCTCCTCGCTGTCGCAGACGGCCTGGGACGGCAGAGCGCCATCCGCGATGCGATCCGCCAACTTCGACACCGACGGCTTCGACTCGTCCTACCGAAGTACAAGGGCGGGCGGCCAGGACGTTCACGCCGCCCGAGCGCCGCGAGATCACGAAGATCGCCACCGGCGTATGCATCTCGCCCACCACCAGCCGCTTGGCATGCCGGCCCACGAGATCTGCAACATCCGTGATCGTCGGCCCTGGCCGACGTCCCCTGCGCCTTCCGGGAACTCGCCTTCTGGTGAGCACGCGCGGCCTGGGTTTCGCGCGGACGGCGGGCCGGCGCGCATGCAGGGGAACCGGCACCTGGTCTACCTTCCCGCTGCTGCCACCGACGACGGGACAAAGCCGAGCGGCTTTACAGTCGCGATCCTCGCAATGGTCCCCAGGCCCATCGCGGTTGTGTTGACGGAACGCTACTGGTCAAAGGTGTGGGGGGTGGCGAACAGGTCCTGGAGGGTCTGTGTCGCTGTGTTGAGCAGCCAGGTGTGAGCGGGGTCGTCGTCGTAACGCTGGTGCCAGAGCAGATAGAGAGGTACGGGCGGCAGGTCGAATGGCAGCGGCAGCGTGGTCAGGCCCAGCTGGTCACGGGCGGAGCGGGTGACCGCGTCGGGGAGGGTGACCACGACTTCGGCGTCACGGGCGAGCTGCAGCGCGGTGTCCGTCGCGGGGGCGGAGACGATGACACGGCGCTCGTGGCCGAGGGCGGCGAGGACCTCGTCGACCCGGTCGCGCAGGCTTCCATGCCGGGAGACGGCCACGTGATCGGCCGCCGCGTACCGCTCGACGGTCACCGGCCCTTCGGTGAGCGGATGACCCGCCCGGACAGCGAGGATGATCCTGTCCTGGCCGATGAGGCGGTGACGGATGGCGGGCTGAGACGGCGGGCTGGCACTTGAGGCCACATCGACCTCCCCGCGACGCAGCTCAGGGGTGTCGTGGCCGGGCTCGACCGTGAGACGCATCCTCACCCCCGGGGCCTGGCGGCGCACCGCGGCGACGAGGGCCGTCCCGCAGGCAGTGGTCAGGGCGTCGTGCAAGCGGACGGTAAACACCCGCTCCAGGCCCGCCAGGTCGAGGTCGGTATGGGCGGACAGCAACTGGTGAGCTTGCTGTACCAGAGCGTGGACCTCGGTGCGCATGGCCAGGGCACGGGGGGTGGGCGTCATGTGGCGTCCGGTGCGAACCAGGATCTGGTCGCCGGTGGCCTTGCGGATCCGGCCCAGCGAGCGGCTCATCGCCGGTGCGGTGACGTGAAGCCGGGCTGCGGCCCCGGCCACGCTGCCTTCTTCCAGCAGCGCGTCCAGAGCGGTGAGCAGATTCAGATCCAGTTGCATGACGGGAACTATACAAGTGAAACCCATGCACCTATTGCTAACGATGAGGGCTTCTGCCTTCGAGATGAGAGGCCGGGGTCGGCGCGCCATCTTGAGCGCTGGCGCAGCCGTCCGTACCCGCTGCTCCCCTCCAACCAGCGGAACTACCCCGGCAGGCCTGTCGGCGGCAGCTCCTCGACGGCCGATGACCGGCTGGTCGACCTGGTCGTCTGGCTTGCCTGCAACCGGCGGCCGGGCGCCGACCGTGCCTACCTCGCTTTGCGGGCCTTCGGCGCCGGGTTGCCTGTGCCGGAGGAAGCCGTCCGCGACGCCTTCGTCCGCGCGGCACAGGAGGTGGCGGACGAGTTGCGCCGCGGGTTCGGGCTCCTGCCCGAGGATGGGGACCTCGAGGAGTGGGTGTACGACGGCGCCGACATGCTGGCCGGCAGCCGAGAACGCCGCCCAACCGCGGTGGAACGGCGCATCCGAGCGATCGACCAGCAGGTCCAGGCCCGCGACATCCTCTACTCGGATTCCGCGGTGGCTCCGGGTTCCGCGGTGGCTCCGGGTTCCGCGGTGGCCCCGGGCGGCGCCGCCGAGTCCGATCCTGACGGCGAGTAGACGGCCGGCCCCGAGGGGAACGACCACCGGCGCCCGGCCGGGCTCACCCGCGAAGTCCCTTGCGGACGAGGTCGGTGAGCCGCTCGACGACGTCCGCATCCGATGTGACCACTCAGCCGTGTTCTTAAGCCGCTTGTGAGGACGCCGGCCCTCACCACGAGGTGCCCTGAAAAAGTTTCCGGCTCACGGCAACCTTTTGCGGAGCCTGCGACCACAAGGAAGTAGATCCGGCCAGTACCGGTGTCCGGATCCACCTTCCTCTCATGCACGGTTCGCAAGGAGAACGTCTACCCATGAGCAACCCCCCAAACGGCGGGCGCCGCGGGCGTCACCGCCGTCGCTTGAACGCCACCGCTCTGCTGGCCGGTGTGCCCCTCGCCGTCGGGTCGTACTTCGTGTTCGTGCACGAGGACTCCCAGGCCGCGACGGTCGACGGCGATGCCTACTACAGGCTGGTCTCCGTACGCAGCGGCCAGGTGTTGGACGTCAACGGCTTCTCCACCGCCGACGGCACCCGGATCCAGCAGTGGACCGACCAGAACACCGCCAACCAGCAGTGGCGACTGAGGCCCACCGGGGACGGCTACTACGAGCTGGTGAACCGCAACAGCGGCAAGGTGCTGGGCGTAGCGGGCGGCTCGACCGCCCGGGCGGCTGCCGCCGAGCAGCAGACGGACAGCTCCTCCGCCTCCCAGCAGTGGCGGATCGACGGTGTGAGCGGTTCCGAGGCCGTCACCTTCACCTCCCGCAAGAGCGGTCAGGTCCTGGACGTCTCCGGATACTCCAACGACCGTGGCGCGCAGATCATCCAGTGGCCCGGCCAGGGCAGCAGCAACCAGCAGTGGAAGCTGGTGAAGATGGGCGGGAGCCTGGCGCCCGGGTCCGGCGGCGGGCAGACCGGGTCCGGATCGTACGCATGGAAGAACGCCCAGGTGGTGGGCGGCGGTTACGTCACCGGGCTGGTGTTCAATCCGAAGGAGAAGGGCCTGCTGTACGCCCGCACCGACATGGGCGGCGCCTACCGCTGGGACACCGGGGCCGAGCAGTGGCTCCCGCTGACCGACTGGGTCGGCGAGAAGGACTGGAACCTGCTGGGCATCGACTCGCTGGCCACCGACCCCGTCGACCCCGACCGGCTCTACCTCGCTGCGGGCACCTACACCAACGACTGGGCCGGCAACGGCACGATCCTGCGCTCCACCGACCGCGGCCGCACTTTCCAGCGCACCGACCTGCCGTTCAAGCTGGGCGGCAACGAGGACGGCCGCGGGGCGGGCGAACGGCTGGTGATCGACCCCTCGAACCACGACACCCTGCTGCTGGGCTCCCGTAAGAACGGCCTGTGGCGCAGCACCGACCGCGGTGTGACCTGGGGCCAGGTCTCCTCGTTCCCCGTCAAGGACGGGGCGAGCAGCGGTGGGGGCATCTCCTTCGTGACGTACGGCCCGGCCGGCAGCCGGACGGTGTACGTCGGCGTCGGCGACAAGTCCACGTCCCTGTACCGCTCCACCGACGGCGGCAACTCCTGGCAGGCCGTCTCCGGGCAGCCCACCGGCCAGCTGCCGCAGCACGGCGTGATCTCCGGTGACGGCTCGCTGTACCTGACGTACACCAACGCCCTCGGGCCCAACGGCGTGACGGCGGGTTCGGTGTGGAAGTACACGCCGGCCGGCGGGGCGTGGAAGGACGTCTCCCCGTCCAAGGGCGGCTACGGCTTCTCCGGTCTGGCCGTCGACCCGCAGCACCCGTCCACGGTGATGGTCACCACCCTCGACCGCTGGTACCCCGAGGACGAGCTCTACCGGACCACCGACGGCGGTACCACCTGGAATGCCCAGGCCGCGAAGTCGGTGCGGGACGCCTCCGGTGCTCCTTTCGTCGGTACCGGCATCGGGCACTGGATGACCGCGCTGGCCATCGACCCCTTCGACTCCGGGCACGTGCTGTACGGCACCGGCAACGGCATCTGGCGCAGCAAGGACGCCACCGCCACCGACAGCGGCGGCACCAGCCACTGGACCCCGGGGGCCCGCGGGCTGGAGGAGACCGCGCTCGCGGACGCGATCGCCCCGCCCGGCGGCGCCACCCTCATCACCTCCATGGGCGACCAGGGCGGTTTCCGGTACGACGACCTGACCAAGGTGCCCGCCGGGCGGCTGAAGAACCCCCTGATGAGCACCAGCACCGACATCGACTTCGCCCAGTCCAACCCCTCGATGATGGTCCGGGTCGGCCGGGGCGGCGAACAGGACGGCGCCTACTCCACCGACGGCGGCCTCAACTGGATCGGCTTCAAGGCAAAGCCGGTGGGCAGCGCCCAGGCGGGCCACGTCGCGCTCGCGGCGGACGGCTCCACCATCGTCTGGACCGGGGCGGGCCAGGTCCCGTACCGCTCGACCGACAAGGGGACGAGCTGGTCGAAGGTCGGCGGCCTGAGCGCCGACGCGGTGGTCGTCGCCGACCGCTCCTCCGCCAACACCTTCTACTCGCTGTCCGGCGGCACGCTGTTCGCCAGCACCGACGGCGGCGCGACCTTCACCGCCCGCGCCACCAACCTGCCCTCCGGCCGGCTCACCGCCGCCCCGGGCATTGGCGGGGACCTGTGGATCTCCGGCGGCGGCAAGGGGCTGCTGCACTCCACCGACGGCGGCCGCACCTTCACCGCGCTCACCACGGTGCAGTCCGCCTCCGCGCTCGGCTTCGGCAAGGCCGCGCCTGGTGCCTCCTACCAGGCCCTGTACCTGATCGGCACCGTCAAGGACGTCACCGGAGTCTTCCGCTCGACCGACATGGGCGCCACCTGGCTCCGCATCAACGACGACGCCCACCAGTGGGGCGCCATCGGCAGCACCGGCATCATCACCGGCGACCCCGACACCTACGGTCGCGTCTACATCGGCACCAACGGACGCGGTCTCCAGTACGGCGACCCTTCCTGACCCCACCACCCGTGCGGGGCCGCAGGCTCAACCGCCTGCGGCCCCGCCGTATCTGACGGAACATCAAGGACGACACCTACCGCGCCGCCGCCGGGACCGCCGCGGGCGCCCTCGCGGTCCGGGGCGGCTTCGCCCCGACGGGATGAGGGCCGCGCCGATCTCCGGCTCGACAAAAAAAGTCCTCCCGATCACGGCAACCTTTGTGTGCGTGGCGGCAACTGGCAGGTAACCGTGGCCAAGATCAAGGCCCACTACGCCAGAGGGACAAGCTGTTGCCAGATCAGAACCGCTCTCATCGCCGCCGGCCGACAACCCGCCGCATGATCGCCGCCGCCGTGGTGCTCGCCGCCGTAGGTGCAGCCGTACCGCTGGTCGCCCAGGCCGCGTTCACGTCGAACGCCGGCACGCCGACCGTGCTCGCCGACGCAGCGGCCGTCAGCGGCCGCTACTTCGGTACGGCAGTAGCCGCGGGCAGGCTCGGGGACTCGACGTACTCCACCATTCTCGACCGGGAATTCAAGATGGTCACCCCGGAGAACGAGATGAAGTGGGACGCCATCGAGCCCTCCCGCGGGTCGTTCAACTTCGGCCCCGCCGACTCGATCGTCAACCACGCCTCCGCGCACGGCCAGAAGATGCGCGGCCACACCCTGGTCTGGCACTCCCAACTGCCCGACTGGGTCAAGTCCATCAACGACGCCAACACCCTGCGCGGTGTGATGAACAACCACATCACCCAGGAGATGACCCACTACAAGGGCAAGATCTACGCCTGGGACGTGGTCAACGAGGCGTTCGCCGACGGCGGCAGCGGTCAGCACCGCGACTCCGTGTTCCAGAAGGTGCTGGGCAACGGCTTCATCGAGGAGGCCTTCCGCACCGCCCGCAACGTCGACCCCTCGGCCAAGCTCTGCTACAACGACTACAACATCGAGAACTGGTCCGACGCCAAGACCCAGGGCGTCTTCAACATGGTCAAGGACTTCAAGTCCCGCGGCGTGCCCATCGACTGCGTCGGCTTCCAGAGCCACTTCGGCGCCGGCGGCCCCCCGGCCAGCTTCCAGACCACCCTGTCCGGCTTCGCCGCGCTCGGCGTGGACGTCCAGATCACCGAGCTCGACATCGCCCAGGCGTCCGCCACCGCCTACACCAACACCGTCCAGGACTGCCTCGCCGTCGCCCGCTGCACCGGCATCACCGTGTGGGGCATCCGCGACAGCGACTCCTGGCGCACCGGCGAGAACGCGCTGCTGTTCGACAACAACGGCAACAAGAAGCCCGCCTACAACGCCGTCCTCACCCCCCTGGCCGGCGCCGGCGGCGGCGGCACCCCGGGCGGCGGCATCAACTCCGGCACCGTCTACACGCTCTCCGGCGTGGGCGCCGCCGGACGTGTCCTCGACGAGCCCGCCGGACAGAACGGCAACGGCACCCCGCTCCAGGTGTGGGACGCCAGCGGCGCCACCAACCAGCAGTGGCGGGCCACCAAGAACGGCGACAGCTCCTACACCCTCACCAACGTCGCCAGCGGCCGGGTCCTGGACGAGCCCGGCAACCAGACCGGCAACGGCACGAAGATGCAGGTCTGGGACTCCAACGGCGGCGCCAACCAGCACTGGAAGGCCGCCCGGAACAAGGACGGCTCCTACACCCTCACCAACGTCGCCAGCGGCCGAGCCCTGGAGACCCCCGGCAACCAGACCGCCAACGGCACCACCGTCCAGATCTGGGACTCCTGGGGCGCTGCCAACCAGCACTGGAACTTCAGGTCGTCCGGGTCGTCCACCCCGACGACGCCCGCGCCGACGGGCGGCGCGTGCACCCTTCCGTCGACCTACCGATGGAGCTCGACCGGTGCGCTGGCGCAGCCGGCGAACGGGTGGGCCGCGCTGAAGGACTTCACCACCACGACGTACAACGGCAAGCACCTGGTCTACGCGACGTACTCCGACGGAAACTGGGGCTCGATGGGCTTCAGCCCCTTCACGAACTGGTCGGACATGGCGACGGCCACCCAGACCAAGATGAACCAGGGCGCGGTGGCACCCCAGCTGTTCTACTTCGCGCCCAAGAACATCTGGGTACTGGCCTCACTGGGGTGGGGCACCAACTGGACCTTCACCTACCGCACGTCCAGCGACCCCACCAACCCCAACGGCTGGTCCGCGCCGCAGAACCTGTTCACCGCCCGCTTCCCCGCCGGCGAGGGCGGCGTCCCGATCGACCCGACCCTGATCGCCGACGGCCAGAACATGTACCTGTTCTTCGCCGGTGACAACGGCAAGATCTACCGGGCGAGCATGCCGATCGGAAACTTCCCGAGCAGCTTCGGCTCGTCGTACACGACGGTCATGAGCGACACGGAGAAGAACCTGTTCGAGGCGCCGCAGGTCTACAAGGTCCAGGACCAGAACCAGTACCTGATGATCGTCGAGGCCCGGGGCGCGAACGAGCAGCGCTACTTCCGCTCGTTCACCGCCACCAGCCTCAACGGCTCCTGGACCCCGCAGGCCGCCACCGAGAGCAACCCCTTCGCGGGCAAGGCCAACAGTGGCGCCACCTGGACCAACGACATCAGCCACGGCGACCTGGTCCGCAACAACCCCGACCAGACCATGACCATCGACCCCTGCAACCTGCAGTTGCTCTACCAGGGCAGGTCCCCCAGCGCGCCGGGGGACACCACCCCCTACGAGAAGCTGCCGTACCGGCCGGGCGTCCTCACCCTGCAGCGCTGACCCGCCCGATCCACGGTGATCGCGACGTGGTGCGGTCCGCCGACTCGTAGACGAGCGGTCTACGGCGTGGGCAACTCCACCTGCTGACCGGCACTCACCGCCTGGAGGAACCCCAGCCGTGCGTCGGCTGGGGTTCCCCTCTTTCGTGGACCTTCATCGCGGCGTCGGCGGCGCGCCCGGCGGCGCGTCGGGCCGTCATCCTGCCCAGGATGCTCATGACGGTTCCTCGGGTGGGGAGTTGGCTGGCTCAGGAGATGGCGGAGGGCCTCGGCGGCTTGTGCTGCGAGAGCCAGCGCGGGTCGGTCTCCCACTCGACGCCGCCACCGAAGGGGCGGAGAAAGACCATGCCGTTGTGGAAGGCCATGAACGCGCCCCAGCGGCCGCTGCGGCAGGGCGGCGTCGTTCTGGCAGTCCGTCCGGTTTGATCATGTGATGCCGAGGGTGGCCAGTGGTCGGGTGGCGTCTCGGCTGTGTTTGCGCAGGCCGGCGGCGATGTTGTCGCAGTTGGTGGGGCGGAGGGCGCCGATGGCCAGGTTGCGCAGGGCTGCCATGGCCCGGGGTGCTGTGCCGGTCCGCACACGTGAGGCGTCCTCGGCGAAGGTGGTGTCGCGTACGTGGTGGATCTTGTTCTCGATTCCCCAGTGCTCGCGGACGTGGCGCGCGATCTCAGGAGCATCGGCCTGCTCCGCAGCCAGGTCGGTGACAGCGTAGACGCGTTCCAGGGTGACCTTCCCGGTGGTGATCGTCTGGCCGGCGGCGCACGATCTGCACGGCCTGGGCGGCGTGGGGGAAGCCGAGGCCGCGGGTGACCGTGCAGGTCTTGACCCGGCGGATCTAGTCACGGCCATGCTGCGTGGCCCGGGTCTTGTCCAGCAGCGGAATCTCCCGCCAGGGCAACTGCCTGAGTTGCTGGTGCAGCAGTGGCTGGTTCCCCTTGATCACAGCGATGTAGTGGGCCTTCTTCTCTTCCACCAGGAAGCGGGCGTGGCCGGTCTGGGAGTGCAGGGCGTCGAAGGCCGAGATGCAGCAAGCCGCACGCTCCCGCCGCCGACATCTCGACGCTCCGTAGCCGCCCGAACTCCTGACAGGCCAGGACGGGGCAGGCGGCCGGGGCCCCGGGGGACGAGGGGGGCGTTCCGCGGGACCCCGGCCGGTGGGAGGCCAGCCACGACCGGGGTTGGCGCGGCTGCTCTGCCCGGCGGCCCAGGGGTGCTGTGGTGGGGCCGCCGTGGCGGGAATGCTAGACCCGCACCGTCGGTGGTGGCCAGGGCTTTGACCTGCAAGATTTCGGCCGCGAACATGCCACTCAGAGGATCGCGGGCGGCTGCGCGCCAAACCGGTGGCGCCGTGTGCGGCCACAGGACGAGACTGCGCGGATGGATGTGCTCCCGCCGCTTCCCGGCCCGCTGCCCTGGCCGGTGCCCGACCCACGCGCCCACAACTTCGTGGCCCACTACTCGGACATGCACGATCTGGTCGCCGACCTGGTCGTGCCCGAGCACGCACCCGCCTACGTGGTGAGCGTGCTGGAGACGTCGCGCGAGCTGATCCGGCACTCCTAACTACCGGTACGAGTTCAGCACCGTCGCCGTCACGTACTCGCTGTTCGCGCTGGAGCGCGCCCTCGCCGAGCATCTGGGCGCCAAGAAGAAGACGGTGCAGCAGCTCATCGAGCGGGCCGCGGCCACCGGCGTCATCACGGCCGACCTCGCCGACCGGCTCGGCGCCGGCCGGGAGCTGCGCAACAAGCTCGCCCACGGCGAGCTGACCGGCTCCGCCCTGCCCCCGAAATGGGCCGTGAACATGGTGCGCGCCGCCTTCGACTCCGCCGAGCTGCTGTACCCGACGCCCGCCGGTCCGACGTTCGGTGCCGGAGCGAGTGGGTGATGCTCCCAGCCGGTGCTACAGGTGCGGGCCCATCAGCAGCACGGGGAGCACCGCGCCGACTTGGCCGTCCGGGTCGGGGTGGACCGGCGGTGCCGGCCGGGCCTCAAGTCCGGCAGATCCGTCCGACGAGGGATGGCTACAGCGCGGGACGGAGCGGGTCTTCCGAGGGAAGTTTTCGCAGGTGAGCGGTGTATCAGGGTGCCGCTACACCGCTATGGCACGGAAGTCTGGAGGTGCGTCAGGAAGGCCGGCACCTCGTCGGCCGGGCGCGGCGTGCCCGGTGCTCCACAGCCCCGGGTACGGCTTCGAGTGAGGGGCTTCTGCCATGAAGAGCACTGTCCGTGCGTACCGCGCTGGTCTTCCTGCTGGCGGTGCTGGCGGCGGGGGCGGCCGGCGGTCTGACGTACTGCACCGGCGCGTCCCTGCCGCAGGCGTTCCTCGCGGGCGGAGCGGCGTTCGCGGTGGCGTTCCCGTTCTTCGACGCGATGGTCTCCAGTTCCTGAGCGCCCGGGGGGGGGGGGGGGGGGGGGGGGGGGGGGCGGAGGGGGGGGGGGGGGGGGGGGGGGGGGGGGGGGGGGGGTGTTTGGGGTGCTCTTTGGGGGGGTTTTTGGGAGGGG
>NZ_JBVJCO010000072.1:0-5108 GCF_055588525.1 Kitasatospora sp. NPDC041988 | reverse complement strand
ATTCACCTCCTCCGGCGCAGCGTTCTCTTCTCCTCCCCCTCCCCCCCCCCCTCCTTCTCCCCCCCCCTCCCCCCCCCCCCCCGCCCCCACCCCCCCCCCCCCCCCCCCCCCCCCAGGACGAACGGTGGGAGGCCGGATGCGGTGGGTGCGGTGCCTCCCGCATCTGCTGTCAGGGTTCCTGCTGGAACCGGTCGAGGGCCGCAGGACGGAAGGGTGGCCTTCGGCGCTGCTGTTCCGCGGCCAGGTAGGCCGCGGCCATCTGGGAGGCGTTCGGGCCCGGGCCGGGTACGAAGGCGCTGTACCCGCCGTACCCGCCGTAGCCGCCGTACCCGCCGTACCCGCCGTAGCCCGGGAGGCTGATGACGACGCTGTTGGTCTTCCTCCGCCAGTACGTGTACGGCCCGACGGTGATACCCCACCCGGTCGCGTTGTGGAAGCCCATGTCGAGCTCCATGGTCTGCTGGCGCAAGTGCTGCAGGTACCCGGACTCATCGCTCCAGCTGAACAGGCGCAGCATGATCCAGGAGAACCCCACGCCGGCGGCTGCCGACCACGCGACGGGAACTGCGGACCAGCCGGCCGGAGCGGACACTGGCAGGCCCGCGCGGCGGGCGAGCCACGCGGCAAGGTGGAGAACGGTGCTGGGTACCCAGAGCAGGGCGGCGCCGGCAGCGGCGAGCAGGAGCGCGGCCGCCAAGGCGACGAGCACGCCCGCGGCGAGGCGCCGCCGCAGTGGCCGGGCGCGCCTGAACGGCTCGTCCTCCCTCACCTTGGCCCACAGTCTCTCGGCGCCGATGAGGGTCGCGAAGCCCAGGGGCAGGACGAGCAGGACGGCGCCGACGGCCAACACGGCGGAGCACAGCAGGAACGCGGGGACACGGAGGTGGGCGGGGCCCGGCAGAGCGAAGCCGCCGGCCCACAAGGAGGCCGTCCACAGACCCGCAGCTCCGGAAAGGACCGTCACGAGCCAGACGGTCACACGTGCGAGGACGCGTATCGCGCGCGCACGGAGCGCGGCATGGCGGGCGATCGGTTCGTTGAAGGCATCACGGGCCGCGGTGGGGTGTCGACGACGCGGTGGCCGATGCTGTTCAGCAGGAGTGCCAGGTCGCCTCTGAGGGTGGGGGCATGCCAGACAAGCGTGAGGGCGGCGCCAGTGGCGGCGTGCAGGTCCAGCAGGTACAGCAGGTCGATGCGCGGGTGGGCGCGCAGGACGATGACGTGGCGGATGCCCTCGTCCCACATCCACACGCGCACCGCGCGCACCGTATCCCTTTCCTTCACAAGGCCCTGCGCTTGCACGTCGGCCACCGATCTGCCCAGCGCGGTGAGGTGGTTGTAGAGGAGGACCGTAGTGCGGACGGTGCCCACGGTGGGGTGGACGGTGATACGGCCCACCCGGAGCCGGTGGGCGGCCAGCACGACAGCGGTGAAACGTGCGTCGTCGCTGCGGCCGAGGACGACCGTCACCGGTGGCAGGGCACGCCGCTTCGCTGCCGGCAGGACCGTGCCCGGGTCCACTAGTAGGGCTTGGTCCGGTACCGCGCCACCAGCCCAACCAGTCCGGCAGGCGGTCGGCACCTCTGATCCCCATGCCCGGTCGCCTGCCGTGGGCGCCGGCCGTGTTGTCGTCACGCACACCCGCGCACTCGTTTCCCTATCCGACGATCGGGCCGAGCGCTATCGTCGCGATAGACACCCACGACATACCGCAGCCGACCTTGCCAGTGCCGTTGCCCGTAACCCACCCGCTGCTCATGCCCGGGGCCCAGGTCTGGCCGTTGGCGTCCCAGCCCTGGCACGCGCCACGAACCTGCCAGGTCTGCCTCGGATCCATGTTCGTACAGGTCCCGGTGGCGTAGTTTCCGTACGACTGGGCGGTGCAGCCCGCAGGAAGGGCAGTCGGCGCAGACGACGCGCTCCACCGTCGGCACGCGCGACACGGTCTGCATGTTCCGGCGCGCAACGGTGTACAGCCGCCCATCCATCTCGGCGCGGCTGGTGCCTGGTCAACTTCTCCGTGCCGGAGTCCGCCCGCGCGGTGCGGCACCGGCTGACCGCACACCTGAGCTCGCTCGGCTTCGGCAACATCGGCTCGGCGGCGTGGATCGTGCCCGCACGGATGCTCCCGGCCGCCCGTCGCGTCATGGCCGAGCTGGACCTCACCGACCAGTGCGCCGTCTTCGTCGGCGACTACGTCGGGGGTCAGCAGCTCGTGACCACCGTCCGCAACGGCTGGGACCTTGCCGGGATCGACCGGCGCTACCGGGAGTTCATCGCGGAGTACGAGGCGCACAGCGACCGCCTCGACGGCCAGGACCCCTTCGTCGCCTACCTCTCGGTGATCGACCGCTGGCGTAAGCTCCCGTTCCGCGACCCGGACTTCCGTCCGAGGTCCTGACCGAGGACTGGAGCGGCCCCGCCGCCGTCCGCCTCTTCGAGCGCCTGGTCGCCGAGCTGGACGGCCCCGCCCTCGCCCACGCCGCCCGGTACTGGCCCCAGAGCTGACCGACGTGCGCGCGGCTCGCCGCAGACCTCGGCACCTTCACACGAGCGGGAGTCCGAACCGTGAGGTGCGGTGCGTCCTGCGTGCTGCGTGCTGCGTGCTGCGTGCTACAGATCGGAAACAGTGATCGTCCGGGCTTTGTGCGGGCACCCGTGGTTGGGCATATTCATTCCAGGCCCACAGATCGTCCACCACATCATCACTCGACGTCCGGGAGTTCGCAGATGCACGAGCAGCAATCCGGGTTACCCGCACAGCCGCCGGGCGGGAACGTCCCGCCGCCGCCCTCGATCCCGCCCGCCTACGGTCCGCCTCCGCCCGCGTACGGACCGCCGCAGGTGGGGTGGAACCAGCCGGCGCCGGCCCGGTCCTCCCGCACCGGGATGTGGGTCGCGCTGGGGGTCGTCGGTGCGATCGTCCTGGCCGGCACGGCGTTCGCCGTGACGAGGTCGGGGGACACCACGCCACCCGCCACGCCGCCCGCCACGGCCCCGGCGGGTGCTGCTGCGGCTCCGGCCGGAGACGCGGCCGCACCGGCGGCGGGCGGCGCTGGGGCGGGTACCGGGGCAGGTGGGGCGGATGCCGGGGCGGGTTCGAGCAAGCCGGCGCAGGACGCGGGGAACCAGACGATGGGCCGCATCCGTCTGCCCAACACCTTCCTCGGGATGAAGCGCGACGACAACGCCCCCGAGACTGCGGTGCTGCGGCAGCAGGCCGAGGCCATGGTGCGGGACGATCCGCACCAGCACGTCGTCGTGACGGCGTACAAGAGCGGTCAGTTCGGGGAGAACCACGCGATCGTCGTCGCGGTCGAGAGCGACGTCCCGTTCTCCGAGAAGGACCGCGCGGATGCGCTGGCCGAAATGAACGATGGCTCGGCGGAGGTGCCGGGCATGAAGGTGACCCATGGCGAGGTCAAGGACGTGGACCCGGGACCGCTGGGCGGCGTCATGAAGTGCAAGGTCACCATCACGAAGACCGAGTCGACGGACCCGTTCGGCAACAACCTGTTCAACGCGACCAGTTGTGCATGGTTGGACGGAAACACCTACGTGACCGTCAGCGAGGCCGACGGCATGACCGGGCTCAACCTCGCCAAGGCCGCGGAAAATGCCCGCCAGTTCCGCGCGCAGGCGGAGACCCGCCGGTAGCACGCCCCGCTCGGTGGGCCGGCCGCGCCACCGGCCCACCGGTCAGTGCGGGCAGCGGCTGTGGCCGGGCCGGTGCGGTGACGGCGCCTTGGAGGTTCGGCAGGCGGCTCGAGCAGTGGTGCTCGCCTTCGGCAGCCTCCCGGAAGCAGTAGAGGAGCCGAGGAACTGAAGCGGCCGGTCGATCCGAAGATCGACCGGCCGTTCGGCTGGAGAACCTCCGCCAGGCGATCTGGCACCGCCATCCGGGAACTCTGTTCGGGCGGCAGCTTCCGGGACGAAAAGGCCGCAGCAGCCGGAGCGGTCCGCCCTCGTACAGGTACGACCGGGCCATCGTCGCCAGGCCAACGAGCTCGCGCTGCTGGAGCAGCGGCTCGCCACCGGTGACCACGACCAGACGGGGCGAGCGCGCCATCACCCATGCGGCAAGGTCCTCAACGCTGTGCCGGGTGGAAACCTCGCGCGGATCGAACCGCGACCAGTCCCACGTCTCCGGGGTGTCGCACAGCAGGCAGCGGAGGTTGCAGCGCGACAGTCGTACGAACAGCGCTTGCTGCCCCACACTCGGACCCTCGCCCTGGAACGTCGGACCGAAGCACTCCGCCACCAGCAGCCCCCGCCGCTGGGCGCCTCGGCGTCGGTGGACGGCGAGATCCACTTGGTGATCAGTTGCTGCCGCTCCGCAGCGCTCAGGCTCTCGGCCAACGGGTGCTCCTCGCTCAAGACGGTGGCGGGCACCCTACCTCCGGGGACCGACAACCGGGCCCCTTCTGACGCAAGAGGCGGGCGGCCGGGCTGTCTACGGGCCCGGCCGCCCGGGGGCTTCACCGTGCGGTACCCGGGCCGTGGGGGTGCAGGTGCCGGGCAGTGTGGAGCAGGCGCAGCCGCACGCCCTGGTCGGGGCGGTCCAACGGGCGGGTGCCCGGTTGGGCAACGGGAGGTCAGCCGGCTCCGGCGAGGCGGGTTCGGAGGTCGGCATGGACTGGGGTCGGCCCGGACTGCTCGCTGACCGGCGGCGTCTGGTACTCGATCTACGACGGGGTGACCGTCACCGACGCGGCCAGCCTGGATGTGGATCGCCTGGTATCTGTAGCTGCGACGACCTGAGGCGACATTTCCACAGTTCAGAGCATCAGCGGCATGCCGTCGACGATTCACTCAGGGCCCAGGATTGCACGCACTTGCTCTAATCGGGAGTCGTACGTGGTTCCTGCTTGAGAGCCTGGAAGGCGACTGCGAGATGATCAGCGCATGAGCTTCCGCGTGTACGCCAGGCACGTTCGTGACCGTGATCTTCCCTTCGGCAGGCGCTACCGAGCTCTGAGAGGACGTTAAGTCCGTTTCTGGTAGCGGCCGCGTTCGGGTTGCTCGAGGACTCCCTGGCGGACGAGTCGTCCCAGGCGGGAGCGGGTGACGTTGATCGAGGGCTCGTCGGTGGGCAGCCCGAGGAGTTC
>NZ_JBVJCO010000071.1:9302-26783 GCF_055588525.1 Kitasatospora sp. NPDC041988 | reverse complement strand
CCCCCCCCCCCCCCCCCCCCCCCCCCCCCCCCCCCCCCCCCCCCCCCCCCCCCCCCCCCCCCCCCCCCCCCCCCCCCCCCCCCCCCGATGCCGTTTCAGCCGGGCGTGTTGCCGTTTCGGGCAGGCCCTCCGACGGTCAGCCGGCACTGGCCGTCGGACGTGCAGGAGCGCTTCAGACGGCCCCGCGAGACGGTCTGCGCCAGCCCGACCGCCCAGCACATCGGGCACCCGCGCAGGGCGAGCACGCCCACCGGCAGGAGCAGGAGGGCAACCGGCCCGGCCACCGGAACCAGCGCGAACGAGCCGACCAGCGCGCCGAATCCCATCACGCCACGCGCCAGGTGCCGGGGCAGCGAGGCACTCGAGAAGTCGGGGCGGTCAGTCATCTCTTCCTCCGGCAGTCGGATCGGGTGTGTCCCGCAGCGTCTGCCGGACCGTCGCGCGGGCGCGGTGCAGCCGCGACTTCATCGCGGCGCCGCTCAGGCCCAGCGCATCGGCGACCGTCCGCCCGCTGAGGCCCTGCACGTCCCGCATCACCAGGACGCGGCGCTGGTCCGCCGGGAGGGCCGCGATCGCCGCCGCCACCCGCCCGGCCTCCAGACGTTGCAACGCCTCGTCCTCGGCCGACAGCTCGGCCTCGTCCCCCACCGGCGGGTGCTCGCGCACCAGCGTGCGCGCGCGGCGCAGGCACTCGTTGCGCACGATGCGGAACATCCACGACGCCAGCGCACCGGAGGCGCGCAGCATCCCGATCTTGCGGTACAGGATGATCAACGCCTCCTGCGCCGCGTCCTCGGCGTCCTCCGGCGAGGCGCACAACGACCGGGCGAACCGCCGCACGTGCGGGTGCGCGCCCGACACCAGGGCGGTGATCGAGTCGACGTCACCGCGCTGCGCGGCGAGGACCAACTGCTCACCCGGCCAGGCGGCGGAGTCAGCCACGGCCCCGCCCCCGCTTGCGCAACACGACCACACTGCAGGTGCACAGGAGCACCACGGTGACGGCGACGGCGATACCGATGATCACGACAACCTCCAGAGTCCGCCCCCGACGTTCGTCGGAGACATGTATAGGAGGCACGGGCATCGCCAAAGGATTCACCCCCGGCTCGGTCGGCCGTCAGGCGGCCTGAGTCGGCCTCATGTGACGGCTTCCAGCCCGCCAAACGCTGATGTCTCCGGCCATAGGGAACCGTCAGCCGGCCGGTACGCGTTCCGCGTCGAGCCAGACGGCGTTGAGGTACTGGTCGTCCCCGCGGAGACGGACGGTCGGCGGAAGGTCTCCACCGAGGGCGTCCAGGACTTCGCTGCGCGGGTAGCCGAAGAGGTCGATGCCGTGCAGGACAACCGGAGGGGTCAGGGCACGTGGCTCTCTGGTGAGGCTGATGCCGGCCAGGCCACGGGTGTCCTGATACTGACCGTAGCGGTCCACGACGTCACCGAAGGCGTCGAGCTCCAGCCCTTGGTGGCGTGCGGTGAAGGACCAGCCGGCGCCGCAGACCCACCCCGCGCGGACGTCCGCGACGGTGGCGACGGCCCATTGGGCAGTGCGCTCGTCCGCGCCGAGGCGGAGCGTGCCCGCACGGCCCGGGAGCCGGAGGCCCACCCCTGGGAGAAGCTCGAACATGTGGCGATGATTCCGACCGCACGCTCCCCGCCGCAAGCGGGATCAAAACATTGGCGCCCCCGCGACCCTTTGTGTCAGGATGACGATATGAGCAGCAAGTACACGGGGGACCCGCTCGACGCCCGCAACCGGGCCGAGCTGGTGGCCACGATCGCATCCGGCGCGCAGCCGAAGTGGCTGATGTTCTGGGGGCACCGGCCGCAGCGGGACGGGTCGATCGGGCAGGGGTCGCTCAGCCAGTGGTGGCCGTCCTCCTTCACCGTCGACGGGGTGACGTACGCCAGCGCCGAGCACTGGATGATGGCCGGGAAGGCCCGGATGTTCGGGGACGAGGCGATCGTGCCGCGCATTCTCGCCGCGCGCACGCCCGCCGAGACGAAGAAGCTGGGCCGGCTGGTCAAGGGCTTCGACGAACCCACCTGGGCGGCCGGGCGGTTCGAGCTCGTCGTCCAAGGCAACGTCGCCAAGTTCGGGCAGGACGAGGCCCTGCGCGAGTACCTCCTCGGCACCGAGAAGCGCGTCCTGGTCGAGGCCAGCCCGGTGGACCGGCTCTGGGGGATCGGGCTCGCCGCCGACGACGACCGGGCGCAGCGGCCGGCCGACTGGCGTGGGGAGAACCTGCTGGGCTTCGCCCTGATGGAGGCCCGCACCCGGCTGGCCGCATGAGCCTGATCGCACCCGTGCTGGACGGCACCGTGGTCGTGTCGGTGGGCGCCGCACTCGCCGTTGCACCAAGAGCATTGAGACAAAAGGAGCAGCCCGGACGCGGAGGCCCCGGGCCGGACGCCGCACTCGCTGCCGTCGTGGCGCTGATCCTCCTCAACCAGCTCGCGTTCGCCGTCTACGTCCGACGGGTCCACGGCGGGGACCCGTCGTTCATAGCGAACCACCTGCCGCCCGGCTGGTTCGCCCTGCCCCGGGGCAACCCTGTCATCGACTGGCTCGCCGCCCACATGCCCGCGCCGACGCTGCTCGCACCGTCCGTCCTGCGCGTCCAGGCGTTCCTCGAACTGCCGCTCGTGCTCCTCACGTTCGCCGCCGTGCTGCGCCGGCTGGACGCCGCGCTGTACCGAAGCGTGTTCCGCTCACCGCTCGTCCCGCTCGCCGCCGCGTCGTACACGGTCGCGTTCTGCGCCGTCGAGTGGGACCTGCGCAACCCGTACACCACCGACGACATCGTCCTCCGCACTCTCTCGGCGGTCGTCACCCCGATCGCACTGGCCAAGCTGGCCGCGCGAGAGCCGGCTGCCGAGGAACGGCCGACAACCGTGCGCCACTTGGCGCTCTTCGCCCTCGAACTCTGGGCGTACGGCGCCCTGATGCTCACCCTCTACGACACCGCACTGCTCTACAACCTCGCCCGGCTCGGCGACCGCCTCCCCACCGCCCTCGCCGCGGCCACCCTCCTCGCGGCCACCCGCTTCGCACCCCGATCGACCCGCCCCGCCGGCCCGAAAACGACGGCGCTCGCGGATTCCCTGCGCGCCGGGCTTGTGCTCTTTCTCGCCCCCGCACTCGCGATCCGCTACGACGGGAGTTTCGGCACACCCCGACTGGCCGCAGCAGCCGGTGCCGTGGTGCTCCTCGCGGCCACCGCCCGGGTCGCGGTCCGGCTGGCACTGCCCGCCGTGGCAGGCATCGCCGCAGGCTGGACGACCGTCCACTGGTCCGTGGCCGCGTACTACGAGGCCGCTCTCCTCCGCGCCGCGACCGCCGCACTGCTCGCCACCGTCACCGTTTGCTCACTCCTGGACACCAGTCGCAAACCATTGGACGCACTGCCGTAACGCAGTCGCCGTATACCGACGCCAGGATGACCCGCAGTCAGGGTCGAGATGGACAGATTGCGGCGATCATGCGGATACGGAACACAGCACAGCCCACAGCCCAGCACAGCGGTGAGAGCGAGCAGGACGCGCTCGAACTCCGTACGGAGCTGGACGAATTACTACGGGCCAAGCAGTACGCCAACCAGCGGGAACGCCGGCTCAGGGAGGCCGTGCGGGCCGTACCGGAGCGGCAGCGGCCGGACGGGGAGCTGTTGCGGCAGCTGGCCCAGGCGCGGACGCTGCGCGAGGGCCTCGGTGCGCGCTGCATCGAACTGAGCGAGCAGCTCACGGCGCTGGAGGACCGCCTGCGCCAGCCGGCCCCGCGGCAGGCCGCCCCGATCCCCCGCCAACCCACCGGAGCCCGCTTCGCGGACGGCGCGTTCGAGGAGGCGCCCGCCCTCGCAACGCCACAACCAGCTCCCCCGGCGCCCCCCGCCACCGGGGCCCGCTTCGGCAAACCCAAGCCCCGGCCCCAGCCCGAACCTGCGGAAACCACAGCCGCGCCCCCACCGGCCACTCAGGCCACTCAGGCCCCACCTGCTCCCCGGCGCCGCTCACCAGCCGAACTCGCCGCCCTCGCCGACCGGGTCACCACCCTGCACCGCCAAGGCGCCGCCCACGAGAGCGCCGCCCTGCTGAACGAGGCGGCCGCCCGCCTCCTGCCGCCCGACACCGCCCACCTGGCGGGCCTGCTCGCCAGGAGCGGCCCGCCCGGCACGTCCGTCCGGCTGGCCCGCGACGCGGCGCAGAGCACCCCCGCGCAGGCCGCCGGCACCCTCGCCGAACTGCGGCAGGCGGGTCTGGCCGCGGAGGCCGCCGAGCTGTTCCACGCCCTCTGGAGCTACCCGGCCGCCGCCCTGCCCGCGCTGCTGGCGGCGCTGGAGCGGGCCGGGCAGCACGCGGACAGCGCCACCCTGCTCTGGGAGTGGGGTTCCGCCCCGGCCGCCGAGCTGGCCGCACTCGCCACCGCGCTGGAGCGGGGCGGCCGCTCCGGCGACGCCCGGACGCTGCTGCGCCAGGCCGCGGGCCGGCCCACCGCCGATCTCACCGCACTGGCCACCAGCCTCCCCGCGCCGCTGCCCGCCGTGCTGCTGCACGAGCTGGCGGCGCTGCGCCCGCCGGCCGAGCTGGCCGCACTCGCCGCCGCCCTGGAGGCGCACCGGGAGCTGTACGGCGCGCTGCTGGCCGCCCTGACCGAGGACGAGGGCCGCCACCGCACCACCCTCGCGGCCCTCCGTACGGCCGGTCTGCCGACCACGACCGCCCCGGCCCGCTCCCGCTGGGGACGCCGGTAGACGGCAGGCAGTAGGAGGCGGCAGGCAGTAGCGCAGCAAGGCAGTGGACAGACAGCAGGGAGCCCCCGCCCGCCCGAAGGCGAACGGGGGCTCCCCGGCAGGCTGACGTCAGCAGCCGATCAGCCGCGCGGCCAGGTACGACTTCACCTGGTCCAGCGAGACCCGCTCCTGCGACATGGTGTCGCGGTCGCGCACGGTCACCGCGTTGTCCTCGAGGGTGTCGAAGTCGACGGTGACGCAGAACGGCGTGCCGATCTCGTCCTGGCGGCGGTAGCGCTTGCCGATCGCGCCGGCGTCGTCGAACTCGACGTTCCACGCGGTGCGCAGGTCGGCGGCGAGGCCGCGGGCCTTCGGCGAGAGGTCGGCGTTGCGCGAGAGCGGCAGGACGGCGACCTTGACCGGGGCCAGGCGCGGGTCGAGCCGCATGCCGACGCGCTTCTCCATGACGCCCTTGGCGTTGGGCGCCTCGTCCTCGAAGTAGGCGTCGATCAGGAAGGCCAGCATGGCGCGGTTGAGGCCCGCCGCCGGCTCGATGACGTACGGGAAGTACCGCTCGCCGGACTCCTGGTCGAAGTACTTGAGGTCCTGGCCGGAGGCCTCGCTGTGCACCGTGAGGTCGTAGTCGGTGCGGTTGGCGACGCCTTCGAGCTCGGAGAACTCCTGGCCGCCGAAGTTGAAGCGGTACTCGATGTCCACCGTGCGCTTGGCGTAGTGGGAGAGCTTCTCCTTCGGGTGCTCGAAGAAGCGCATGTTCTCGGTCCGCAGGCCGAGGTCGACGTACCAGTCCCAGCGCTGCTGGAGCCAGTAGTCGTGCCACTGCTCGTCCTCGCCCGGCTTGACGAAGAACTCCATCTCCATCTGCTCGAACTCGCGGGTGCGGAAGATGAAGTTGCCGGGGGTGATCTCGTTGCGGAAGCTCTTGCCGGTCTGGGCGATGCCGAACGGCGGCTTCTTGCGCGAGGTCGTCTGGACGGCCTTGAAGTTGGTGAAGATGCCCTGCGCCGTCTCCGGGCGCAGGTACGCCAGGCCACCGGCCTCCTCGGTGACGCCGAGGTGGGTCTTCAGCATGCCCGAGAACTCACGGGGCTCGGTGAAGGAGCCCTTGGTGCCGCAGTCGGGGCAGTTGATGTCCTTGAGGCCGTTCGGCGGCGGGAAGCCGTGCTTGGCCTCGTACTTCTCCTCCAGGTGGTCGGCCCGGTGGCGCTTGTGGCAGGAGAGGCACTCGGTCAGCGGGTCGTTGAAGGTGGCGACGTGGCCGGAGGCCTCCCAGACCTCGCGGGCCAGGATCACCGACGAGTCGAGGCCGACGACGTCCTCGCGGGCCTGGACCATCGCGCGCCACCACTGGCGCTTGATGTTTTCCTTCAGCTCGACACCCAGCGGTCCGTAGTCCCAGGCGGCACGAGTGCCGCCGTAGATCTCGCTGCAGGGGTAGACGAAGCCACGGCGCTTGCTCAGGCTGACGATCGTGTCGATCTTGTCGGCGGCCACAGTGCTCTCTTCAGTACGACGGCACGGTCAGGGCACGGCTGGTTGCGCGTACCCGAATACCTCAGGTTACCGGCCATACGGGTACGAGGTTCAAATCGGTATCGCCCTCCCTCCCCCGCCCATCGGAATCCCCCGTCCTCTCCCACTCATCGCCACCCCCTGTTCACCCGTCCGAGTGATTTGACAATCATTTCCATCTAACCTGAGAATGGTTGTCATGATGATCCGACGACCCGTCCGCACCGCCATAGCCCTGACCAGCACCGTCCTCGCCGGCACCCTCCTGCTCACCGCCTGCGGCGGGGACAGCAACGCCCAGGGCAGCGGCGGCAAGCTGGACGTCGTCGCCTCCTTCTACCCGATGGAGTACCTCGCCTCGCAGATCGGCGGCGAGCACGTCAAGGTCACCGACCTCACCGCGGCCGGCGTCGAGCCGCACGACCTGGAGCTCACCGCCAAGCAGGTCGGGAGCATCAAGAAGGCCGGCGCCGTCGTCTACCTCAAGGGCCTCCAGCCCACCGTGGACAAGGCCGTCGCCGGCTCCGACGCCAAGCACGTCATCGACGCCACCGCCGCCAGCCCGCTCGTCGACCACCACCTCGACGAGGGCCACTCCGAGGGCGACGGCCACGACCACGCCGAGGCCGCCGGCGACCCGCACATCTGGCTCGACCCGACCCGGTACGCGGCGGTCGCCAAGAACGTCGGCGCCGAGTTCGCCAAGGCCGACCCGGCGCACGCGGCCGACTACCAGAAGAACACCGACGACCTGGTCGGCAGGCTCACCACCCTGGACCAGGAGTTCCGGGACGGCCTGAAGGACGCCAGGAGCAGGACCTTCGTCACCAGCCACGCCGCCTTCGGCTACCTCGCCGAGCACTACGGCCTCACCCAGGTCGCCATCAACGGCGTCGACCCGGAGTCCGAGCCCACCCCGGCCCGCCTCGCCGAGGTCCAGAAGGCCGCCAAGGACAACGGCGTCACCACGGTCTTCTTCGAGACCCTGGTCAGCCCCAAGCTCGCCGAGACCGTCGCCAAGGACCTCGGCCTCAAGACCGCCGTCCTGGACCCGCTGGAGGGCGTCAAGGACCCCGCCAAGGACGACTACCTGACGGTGATGAAGCAGAACCTCGCCAACCTCCGGGCCGCCCTCGGCGCGACCACCCCGGCGAGCACCCCCGCGGCCGCCGACGCCACCACCCCGGCCGCCCCTGCCGCGACCACCCCCGCGACCACCAGCTGACGGGACGACAGCACCCCATGACCCACCCGACACCCCCGGCCGTCTGCCTCTGCAACGCCGTCGCCTCGCGCGGCGGCCGGCCGGTGCTGCGCGGCGTCGACCTCACCGTGAAGCCCGGTGAGGTCGTCGCGCTGCTCGGCGCCAACGGCTCCGGCAAGTCCACCACCGTCAAGGCCGTGATCGGCGCCGTCCCGCTGGACCAGGGCGGCCTGGAGCTGTTCGGCACGCCGTTCGCCAAGTTCCGCGCCTGGCACCGGATCGGGTACGTCCCGCAGCGCACCACCGCCGCTTCCGGCGTCCCGGCCACCGTCCGCGAGGTGGTCTCCACCGGGCGGCTGCCGCAGCACGGGCTACTGCCGTTCCGCCGCAAGGACCGCGAGGCGGTGGACCGCGCGCTCGCCGCCGTCGGCATGCTGGAACGGGCCGGGGACGGCGTAGCCGACCTCTCCGGCGGCCAGCAGCAGCGGGTGCTGATCGCCCGCGCCCTGGTCGGCTCCCCCGACCTGCTGATCATGGACGAGCCGATGGCCGGCGTGGACGCCGCCAGCCAGCAGGTACTCGCCGACACCCTGCGCTCCGAGGTCGCGCGCGGCGCCGCCGTGCTGCTGGTGCTGCACGAACTCGGGCCGCTGGAGCCGCTGATCGACCGCGCGGTGGTGCTCCGCGACGGCTGCGTCGCCCACGACGGCCCGCCCGTCCCCAACACCGGGCTGCACGCACTCCCCGGCCACGACCACGTCCACCCGCACGCGGACCTCCACCAGACCCAGGGACTGCTGGCATGACCGAGATGCTCAGTTACGACTTCATGCAGCGGGCGCTGCTCGCCGCCGTCCTGGTCGGCATCACCGCGCCCGCCGTCGGCATCTACCTGGTCCAGCGGCGCCAGGCGCTGATGGGTGACGGCATGGGCCACGTCGCGATGACCGGCGTCGGCCTCGGCTTCATCTTCGACACCAGCCCGGTCTGGATGGCCGTGCTGGTCTGCGTGCTCGGCGCCGTCACCATGGAGCTGGTCCGCTCGCGCGGCAACCAGCGCGGCGACATCGCCCTCGCGATGCTCTTCTACGGCGGCATGGCCTGCGGCAAGCTGCTGGTCTCCAAGTCCGCCCAGGCCGGCGCCGGCTCCCTGGAGTCCTACCTGTGGGGCTCCATTCTGACCGTCGCCCCCGCCGACCTCGCCACCATCGCGGCCCTCGGCGCCGTGGTGATCGCCGTCACCGTCGGCCTGCGCCGCCAGCTCTTCGCGATCTGCCAGGACGAGGACTTCGCCAGGGTCACCGGCCTGCCGGTGCGCTTCCTCAACCTGCTGCTCGCGGTGATGGCCGCGGTCACCGTCACCGTCGCCATGCGGGTGGTCGGCCTGCTGCTGGTCAGCGCGCTGATGGTGGTCCCGGTGGTGGCCGCCCAGCAGCTCACCCGTTCCTTCGCCGCCACCCAGGCCGCCTCGATCGCGCTCGGCGTGGTGGTCGCGCTGGCCGGCGTCACCGGCTCCTACCATCTGGACGTCCCCTCCGGCCCGGCCATCGTGCTGCTCGCCATCGCCGTGTTCGCGGTCTTCAGCGCGATCGCCGCCCCGCTGGCCCGCCGCCGGCACCGGACGGCGGCCGACTCCGGACCGCAGGTCTGCGACGTCCAACTGCCCGGGCAGGGCCCGACCGACGTGACCACTCCGGAGCGGAGGGCGGGGCTGGCACAATGAGGTGCGAGACGCCCACACCCCCAGGAGGACCCACGGTGACCACCGCAGGCCCGTCGCCGCGCGCCCGCTCGACTCGGCAACGTGCCGCCGTCTCGGCGGCCCTGGACGAGATCGAGGACTTCCGCAGCGCGCAGGAGCTCCACGACATGCTCAAGCACCGGGGTGACTCGGTGGGCCTGACCACGGTCTACCGCACCCTGCAGTCGCTCGCCGACGCGGGCGAGGTGGACGTGCTGCGCACCGCCGACGGAGAGGCGGTCTACCGCCGCTGCAGCAGCGGGCACCACCACCACCTGGTCTGCCGGCACTGCGGCGCCACCGTCGAGGTGGAGGGTCCGGCCGTCGAACGCTGGGCCAACTCGGTCGCCGCCGAGCACGGCTTCAGCGACATCGCGCACACGCTGGAGATCTTCGGCACCTGCGCGGAGTGCGCCAAGAAGGCCTGATCACCGCACGCCGAAGGGCCCGTGGGACTCCTCGTCCCACGGGCCCTTCGGCGTGCGCCCGGACGCGGGTGCCCATACGCGGGTGCCCGGAGTCACGCGTGCACAGGCGTGCGCTCAGCGCTGCGCGGGCAGCTCCGGGGCCACCTCGTTCGGGATCGCCCCGCCGAAGCGCCGGTCGCGCATCGCGTACTGCTCGCAGGCCCGCCAGAGGTCCCGGCGGTCGAAGTCCGGCCAGAGCACGTCCTGGAACACGAACTCGGCGTACGCGGACTGCCAGAGCAGGAAGTTGGACGTCCGCTGCTCGCCGCTCGGGCGCAGGAAGAGGTCCACGTCCGGCATGTCCGGGTGGTACAGGTACTTCGCGATGGTCTTCTCGTTGACCTTCTTCGGGTCCAGCTTCCCGGCCGCGACATCGGCCGCGATGGCCGCCATGGCGTCCGCGATCTCGGCCCGGCCGCCGTAGTTGACGCACATGTAGAGCGTGACGGCGTCGTTCTCCTTGGTCTGCTCCTCGGCGACCTGGAGCTCCTGGACGACGCTCTTCCAGAGCTTGGGCATCCGGCCGGCCCAGCGGATCCGCACGCCCATCGCGTCCATCTCGTCCCGGCGGCGGCGGATGACGTCCCGGTTGAAGTTCATCAGGAACTTCACCTCGTCGGGCGAGCGCTTCCAGTTCTCGGTGGAGAACGCGTACAGCGAGATGTTCTTCACGCCGAGCTCGATCGCGCCCTTGAGGACGTCCAGCACCACGGACTCGCCGACCTTGTGGCCCTCGGTGCGCGGCAGCCCGCGCTCCTTGGCCCAGCGGCCGTTGCCGTCCATCACGATCGCGACGTGGTCGGGGACCAGCTCACCGGGGATCTTCGGCGGCTTGGCGCCACTGGGATGCGGGGTCGGGGGGAGGTACTCCCGCTGCTTGCCGCCGCCGAAGAGCCGTCGCGCTGCCATGTGCTCACTTCTCCACGTATCTCATCGAGCGGATGCCCCGCTCCAGGTGCCACTGCAGATAGGCCGCGACCAGGCCGCTGCCCTCCCGCCAGTACCTCGGCTCGCAGGTGTCGGCCGTCTGCCAGTCCCCTGACAGCAGCGCCCCGAGCAGTACCAGTGTCTCAGGGGAGGGTACGGCACATCCGGGCACTCGGCAGTCCCCGCAGAGCACGCCGCCCGCCTGGAGCGAGAAGAACCGGTTCGGGCCCTCCAGCCCGCACTTGGCGCAGTCGGTGAAGCTCGCGCCGTACCCGTTCACGGCGAGCGAGCGGAGCAGGAAGGCGTCCAGCACCAGGTGCGACTCGTGCAGCCCGGCGGCCAGCGTGCGCAGGCCGCCGACCAGCAGCAGGTACTGCTGCACGGCCGGCTCGCCCTCGTTCTCGGCGAACCGTTCCGCCGTCTCCAGCATGGCCGTCCCGGCGGTGTAGCGGCCGTAGTCGGTGACGATGGAGCCGCCGTACGGGGCGATCGTCTCCACCTGGGTGCAGAGCGGCAGGCCGCGGCCGATCAGGTCGCTCCCGCGGCTGAAGAACTGCACGTCCACGTGCGAGAACGGCTCCAGCCGGGCGCCGAACTTGGACTTGGTCTTGCGCACCCCACGCGCCACCGCCCGCACCTTGCCGTGCTGGCGGGTGAGCAGGGTGATGATCCGGTCGGCCTCGCCGAGCTTCTGCGCCCGGAGCACCACGCCGTCGTCCCTGAACAGACTCATGCGCCCACCTCGCGGCCGGCGACGGGCGGTCGGGCATCGAACAGTGTGGACATCCCACCATTGTCGCGCAGGAACGGCGGCAGCCGTGTGGCCCGCACCGGGGCCCGTGGGGGAGGTGCCCGGAGGGTGCGGGTCACGGCGGGCCCGGGGGTGGGGGCACCTCCCGGCCGAAGGCCGGGGCGGATCGGGCCCGGTTTGTGGGGGTCTGGGAGGAAGGCAGGGGGATGAACCGGAGGGTGGAGGCGGGGCCTAGTGCGAGGTGCGGGTCGCCGCCTCCAGCAGTGCCCCGACGGTGGCCTGCGGCAGGTCCAGACAGCGCCCGACCTCGGCCAGCGCCTCGCGCTCCTGCGGCAGGTAGCGGCCGTCGGCGAGGGCGATCGCCGCTCCCTGGAGCAGCAGCCGCTCCCGCCCCTGATGGGCGAGGTGCGGGGCGAGCGGTTCGAGCACCGCGTGCAGCTCCGCGGCCAGGCCGCCGGCGTCCCCCAGCCTCCGGCCGGGAGGTGCCCCCATGTCGTGGGCGTCGTAGAGCTCCCCGCCGAGACCGGAGAGCGCGGCCAGCGCCGCCAGCACCTGGGCCTCGCCGCAGTCCTCGAAGCCGGCCTCCCGGACGGCCGTGCAGGCCGCCTCGCGGGCCGCCCGTCGGGCGGTGCCGCCGGCCGCCAGCAGGACCAGCGCCACGGTGTACTGGGCGTCGCGCAGCATCGCGCCGAGGCGGACGCAGGTGGGGTGTTCCAGGCTCTCCATCCCGTACCGGCCGTGGCAGGTGGTGCACTGCACACTGCCGAGGACCGGGCCGAGCGGCAGGACCGGGGTGCCGAGCAACCGCAGCCACCGCCGGCCGTGCTGCCGGCGGTAGTTGCGGTCCCCGCCACAGCCCGGGCAGAAGAAGTCGCCGAGAACGTCGGTCCGCCACCGCGGGCGAACACCCCACAACCCTGTCACGGCGCCACTCCCCAGACATGGCAGGCGGCCTGCACAACAATGGGCAGGTCACGCGACCGGACACCGAGGCCGTCCCACCGACCCGGCTTTCCGGTGCGTCGATGTTGCCATGGTTACCGGCACGTGTCAGTACCTCGAACGGCCCGGGGACCGAAAAAATGTGGCGCAGGCCACAGTGCGTACGCCCTCCTCCGCCCGGGGCCGCCGGAAACGCCGCCGGGCCGCCCCGAAGGACGGCCCGGCGAATACCACTCGTACGAACTACCCGCGCTGCACGCGGTTGACGGCACTGATCATCGCCTTCAGCGAGGCCAGCACGGTGTTGCCGTCGATGCCGACGCCCCACAGCACCTTGCCGTCCACGGCGCACTCGACGTACGCGGCCGCCTGGGCGTCGCCGCCCTCGCTCAGCGCGTGCTCGGCGTAGTCCAGCACGCGGACGTCCACGCCGATCTGGGCCAGCGCGTCGGCGAACGCGGAGACCGGGCCGTTGCCGGTACCGGCCAGGGTGACCGGCACGCCGTCGACCACGGCCTCGGCGGTCAGCGCGTCCCGGCCGTCCTCGGTGGTCAGGCTGCGCGAGCCGGCCAGCGAGATCCGGCCCCACGGGTTGTCGGTGGTCGGCAGGTACTCGTCCTGGAAGACCGCCCAGATCGCGGCCGGGGTGACCTCGCCGCCCTCGGCGTCGGTCTTGGCCTGGATGATCCGGGAGAACTCGATCTGCATCCGGCGCGGCAGGTCCAGCTTGTGGTCGTTCTTCAGGACGTACGCGACACCGCCCTTGCCGGACTGGCTGTTGACCCGGATGACCGCCTCGTACGTCCGGCCGACGTCCTTCGGGTCGATCGGCAGGTACGGCACGCCCCAGGTGTGCTCGTCCACCGGTACGCCGGCCGCCTTGGCGTCGGCCTCCAGGGCGTCGAAGCCCTTCTTGATCGCGTCCTGGTGCGAACCGGAGAAGGAGGTGTACACCAGGTCGCCGGCGTACGGGTGGCGCGGGTGCACCTCCATCTGGTTGCAGTACTCGGCGGTGCGGCGGACCTCGTCGATGTCGGAGAAGTCGATCTGCGGGTCGACGCCCTGCGAGAACAGGTTCATGCCCAGGGTGACCAGGTCGACGTTGCCGGTCCGCTCGCCCTGGCCGAACAGGCAGCCCTCGATCCGGTCGGCGCCGGCCATGTAGGCCAGCTCGGCGGAGGCGACGGCGGTGCCGCGGTCGTTGTGCGGGTGCACCGACAGGCAGACGTACTCGCGGCGCGACAGGTTGCGGGACATCCACTCGAACTGGTCGGCCTGGACGTTCGGGGTGGCCCGCTCGATGGTGGCCGGCAGGTTCAGGATGATCTCGCGGCCCTCGCCCGGCTGCCAGACGTCCATCACCGCCTCGCAGACCTCCAGCGCGAAGTCCAGCTCGGTGTCGACGAAGATCTCCGGCGAGTACTGGTAGCCGAAGACGGTGTCGTCGCCCAGCAGCTTCTCCGCGTACTCCATCACCAGCCGGGTGCCGTCGGTGGCGATCGCCTTGGTGGCCGCCTGGTCGTTGCGGAACACCACCCGGCGGAACAGCGGGGCGGTCGCGTTGTACAGGTGGACGGTGGCGCGCGGGGCGCCGACCAGCGACTCGACGGTCTTCTCGATCAGCTCCTCGCGGGCCTGCGTCAGCACCGAGATGGTGACGTCCTCCGGGATCGCCCCCTCCTCGATCAGCGACCGTACGAAGGCGTGGTCGGTGGCGCCGGAGGAGGGGAAGCCGACCTCGATCTCCTTGTAGCCCATCTTCACCAGCAGGTCGAACATCTTGCGCTTGCGGGCCGGGGACATCGGGTCGATCAGCGCCTGGTTGCCGTCCCGCAGGTCGGTGGAGAGCCAGCGCGGCGCCTTGGTGATCACCTTCGAGGGCCAGGTGCGGTCCGCCAGGTCGACGGTGCCGAACGGCAGGTAGCGCCCGTGCCGCATGCCCGCGGGCTGCTGGCGCACGCTCGCGGCGGTGATCGGGGTCGGACGGTCGACGAACGCGCGGCCGGCGGGGATGGACGCGGCGGAGCTCTGCTGGGTCATGGAGGTGACTCTCGGCTTCCTGTGATGCGGGGCGTGTCGGGGTGAGGTGGACACCCGACTGACCGGCCTGCTGCCGCTCGCGACCCCTCGGTGGGCCGCAGAATTGCTACGCGCACAGCACAGTCCCCGCGGCGAGGGAGCCGGCCCTGATGGACTACAGGCCCTCGACGCGGCAGCTAAGAAGAAGCAGCCCATTGCGCATGATGTCGTCCAGCGTAACCGAGGACCACGCGCCCCCGAAGCGAGCAGGGCGGACATTCCACCCCTTGAGACGGAGGCGACTTCCGTCCGCGCCGGTGACAACACGTCACGCTTGCCTCACTCTTGGCCACATGACCGCTGAACCGGCGCTCTGCGCGATCGTTCCGCCCTATGTCCTGGACCGCCTCGCCGAGGACGGTCACGAGCCCGCCGCCCGCTCCCTCGCCCTGGACGCCGTGCACCGCACGGCCCGCCTCACCGCCGTCCCCGCCCCACCCGCCGCCGGCCGCCTGGACCGGGTGATCGGGGACGCCGGCCATACCGAACGGCTGCCCGGCCGAACCGTCCGCCGGGAGGGCCAGAGCCCCGTCCAGGACGAGTCCGTCAACCACGCCTACGACGGCCTCGGCGCCACCTTCGAGCTCTTCGCCGACGCGTACGGGCGCCGCTCGATCGACGACCAGGGCCTGCGCCTGGACGCCACCGTGCACTACGGCCTGCACTACGACAACGCCTTCTGGGACGGCCACCGGATGGTCTTCGGGGACGGCGACGGCGAGGTGTTCGGCGACTTCACCGCCTGCATCGACGTCATCGGCCACGAACTCACCCACGGCGTCACCCAGTTCACCGCGGGCCTGGAGTACAGCGGGCAGTCCGGCGCGCTCAACGAGTCCGTCTCCGACGTCTTCGGCTCGCTGGTCAAGCAGTACGCGCTCCACCAGGACGCCGCCGACGCGGACTGGCTGATCGGCGCCGGGCTGCTCGCCCCCGGCGTGCAGGGCGTGGCGCTGCGCTCGATGAAGGCGCCCGGCACCGCGTACGACGACCCCCGGCTCGGCAAGGACCCGCAGCCGGCCCACCTGCGCGACTACGTGCGCACCGCCCAGGACAACGGCGGCGTGCACATCAACTCCGGCATCCCCAACCACGCGTTCTACCTGCTGGCCACCGCACTCGGCGGCCCGGCCTGGGAGCGGGCCGGGCGGATCTGGTACGACACGCTGACCGGCCGGCGGCTGCCCTCCGACGCCGGCTTCACCGCCTTCGCCCGGGCCACCGTGGCGGCGGCCAAGGCCCGCTACCCGGAGCCCTCGGTGGCCGACACGGTGACGGCGGCCTGGGCGAAGGTCGGCATCAGCACCGCCTGAGCCGTTGAGGCGGAGTTGAGCCGGGCTTGAGACCCGCAAAGGTCAAGGTCCGGAAAAAGCCCGGCAAACAACCATCCGTGCGTAGCACCATGGACACCATGCGTATCCAGGTGACCCGGACCGGCGGCCTTGCGGGGCGCGCCCTCCACGCGGAGCTCGACACCACCGAGCGGACGGACGCCCCGCACGTGCACGCGCTCGCCCGCGAGGCCGTCGCGGGCGGGCTGCGGTCGCCCTCCTACGGGGTGCCCGACGGCTTCCACTACGAGATCACGGTCGACGGCCGGACGGTGCACTGCGCCGACCCCAAGCTCACCGACTCGCAGCGGGAGCTGGTCTCACTGGTGCTGCGCGAGGGTGCGTAGGCCTTCGGCCGGCCCTCGCGCGGCACGCGGGCCCGCCCGGACGCCGACGGAGTGCGGACGGCGAAGGCCCGCCCGGAGACGTCCGGGCGGGCCCTGTGCCGTGGTCCGGGCGGGTCAGAAGCCCAGCTTGCGCAGCTGCTTCGGGTCCCGCTGCCAGTCCTTGGCCACCTTGACGTGCAGGTCCAGGTAGACCGGCGTGCCGAGCAGGGCCTCGATGTGCTTGCGGGCGGTGGTTCCGACGTGCTTGAGGCGGGAGCCCTTGGCGCCGATCACGATCGCCTTCTGGCTCTGCCGCTCGATGTAGACGTTGGCGTGGATGTCCAGCAGCGGACGGTCCGCCGGGCGGCCCTCGCGCGGGATCATCTCCTCGACCACCACGGCCAGCGAGTGCGGCAGCTCGTCCCGGACGCCCTCCAGCGCCGCCTCGCGGATCAGCTCGGCGACCATGATCTGCTCGGGCTCGTCGGTGAGGTCGCCGTCCGGGTAGAGCGGCATGCCCTCCGGGAGCAGCTTGGTGATCAGCTCGGCGACCAGGGCCACCTGCTTGTCGCCGACGGCCGAGACCGGGATGATCTCGGCCCACTCGATGCCCAGCTCGACGCCGAGCTGGTGGATGGCGATCAGCTGCTCGGCCAGCCGCTTGGAGTCGACCAGGTCGGTCTTGGTGACGATGGCCACCTTGGGGGTCTTCTTGATCTCGGCGAGTTCCTTGGCGATGAACTTGTCGCCGGGGCCGAGCTTCTGGTCGGCGGGCAGGCAGAAGCCGATCACGTCGACCTCGGCCCAGGTGGAGCGGACCAGGTCGTTGAGACGCTCGCCGAGCAGGGTGCGCGGCTTGTGCAGACCGGGGGTGTCGACCAGGACGAGCTGGGCGTCCGGGCGGTGCACGATGCCGCGCACGGTGTGCCGGGTGGTCTGCGGACGGTCGGAGGTGATCGCGACCTTCGTCCCCACCAGGGCGTTGGTCAGGGTCGACTTGCCCGCGTTGGGCCGGCCGACGAAGCACGCGAAGCCGGAGCGGTACGAGGAGGAAGGGGCACTCATGCGCTCCATTCTCCCTGATCACCGGGAGCCCGACGGACGCGGCCGTCCGAACGGCGTCCGATCAGCTCTTGTCGCCACCGCCAAGCGAGGCCAATCCCATGATCAGCACCAGCAGCAGGAAGGCCACCGAGCCCCAGAGCCAGAACGGCGAGCCGGTCTCCTGCCACTTGCCCATCCCCATCACGCCCAGCAGCAGCCCCGCGAAGAACGCGAACGGCCCCATCTCCCCAGCCCCCTCACCGCAACCCACTCCCGGTGAGATTATCTGCCGATCGCAGACGGCGGAGGGGGGGGGGGGGGGGGGGGGGGGGGGGGGGGGGGGGGGGGGGGGGGGGGGGGGGGGGGGGGGGGAGGGGACGGGGGGGGGGGTTTATGATAGGCGGAAAGT
>NZ_JBVJCO010000071.1:0-9292 GCF_055588525.1 Kitasatospora sp. NPDC041988 | reverse complement strand
AAACCCACCCCCGGGGAGATTATCTGCCGATCACAGACGGAGGAGCGCCGGGGTTTTCCACCCCGGGCGCTCCGGACACCGTGCCGCTCAGCAGGCCTCGGCCGCCACCTTCAGCGCCCCGTCCGGCCCGGCCAGCAGCACCGGCGTCCCGGCCCCGCCGAGGTCCCGCACCGCGGCCAGGTCGGCCTCGGCCGGCTCGCCGGCCTCGCTCACCACGGCCGCCGCCTCCAGCGACTTCGCGCCGCTGGCCACCGCCATCGCCACCGCCGTCTGCAGCGCGCTGAGCCGCAGCGACTCCAGCGCGACCGTCCCGGCCACATAGGTGCGCCCGGTCTCGTCACGCACCGCGGCCCCCTCCGGGACGCCGTTGCGGGCGCGGGCGGAGCGGGCCAGGGTGATGATCTTCTTGTCTTCGGGGTCGAGCTCGACGATGTCACTCATGCCGCCGAGCATAGGCCCGGGGTCGGGCCGCGGGTCGGGTCGGGCTCAGTGGCCGATCGGGTTCGGCGGCCCGGGCCGCATCACCTTGACGAAGGTCTTGGGACCGGACGGCAGCGGCTCCTCGTCCGCCGATCGCTGTCGCCAGTACGGGTTGTCGTGCGGCAGGTGGCTGCTGACCCGGCCGTACATGCCGAAGGTCGTCACCACCACGCCGAAGATGAACGCGAAGATCACGTTGGACATCCGGAAGTTGAGGATGTTGGCGTCCGGCCGGCCGAGCACCGCCAGGCCGTAGAAGCCGGAGAGCACGAAGAGCCCGCCGACCACCATGTTCAGGTTGGAGGCGAAGTTCCCACCGATGACGGCCCCGATGACCAGGATGCCGCCCACCACGATGGAGAGGATGGCCAGCGCCCCGTTGGTCGAGAGACCGGCGATGTGGTCGCCGTGGGTGGACAGGAAACCCGGGTGGTCCAGCAGCCCGAGGATCCCGAACACCATCAGGAAGACCCCGCCGAGCCCCGCTCCGATCCGCCAGACCATGAGGAGCTTGTGGTCGACGGGCAGTTCGTCTTGCAGCTTCATGGTGACCTCCACCATGGGACGTCAGACGGCCTTCACCCACGCTACTCCGCCCGCGGAGCGGCGCACGTCCGGGCCGGTCAGCTGTAGGGGTGGCTCCCCTGCATGTGGGGCACCTCGTGCATGTACAGCGAGCCGCACTGCTGGCAGCAGCGCAGCCCGGTGCCCCACTCCTCCTCCGCCCGGGTCTCGGCGTCGGTGTCCATCGTGCGGCCGCAGAGGGCCGCCGCGGGTTCGGCGGCCCGGACGACGTGCCAGGACTTCGCCCCGGCCGACCGACCCTGCGGGCCGTACTCCGCACGCAGTAGATGACTCATGTACCCATGGTCGATCGGCCGGGGCCCGGACGCTACTCGCCGGCCTACTCGCCGGTCTCCGCGGCGGTCCCGGACGCCCGGCGCACCGGGAGGGCCACCATCGAGCCGATCCGGTTGCGGCGCCCGGCCGAGCTCTCCGCGGTCAGGCGGATCGCGGTCAGGTCGGTGGCCGCATCCTCCGGCAGCGGGATCTCGCAGGACGACCCGGGGATCGGCACCCGGCCGAGGTGCTTGGCGAGCAGGCCGCCGACGGTCTCGACGTCCTCGTCCTCCAGCTCGATGCCGAACAGCTCGCCGAGGTCCTCGACCAGCAGCCGGGCGGTGATCCGGTACGAGCCGTCGCCGAGGTCCTCGACCGGCGCGATCTCCCGGTCGTACTCGTCGGTGATCTCCCCGACGATCTCCTCCAGGACGTCCTCGATGGTGACCAGCCCGGCGGTGCCGCCGTACTCGTCGATCACGATCGCGACGTGCGAGCGGCGCTGCTGCATCTCGCGCAGCAGGTCGCCGGCCGGCTTGGAGTCCGGAACGAAGACGGCCGGCCGCATCACGTTCCCGACCTCCTCGGACTCGGCCTCCCGGTTGATGTGGGTGCGGCGGACGAGGTCCTTGAGGTAGATGATGCCGACCACGTCGTCCTCGTTGTCGCCGACCACCGGGATGCGCGAGAAGCCGGAACGCAGCGCCAGGGTGAGCGCCTGACGGACGGTCTTGTGCCGCTCGATCATCACCAGGTCGGTGCGCGGCACCATCACCTCGCGGACGATGGTGTCGCCCAGCTCGAAGACGGAGTGCACCATGCGGCGCTCCTCGTCCTCGATCACGTCGTTCTTCTCGGCGAGGTCGACCAGGGCGCGCAGCTCCGCCTCGGAGGCGAACGGCCCCTCGCGGTAGCCCTTGCCGGGGGTCAGCGCGTTGCCGAGCAGGATCAGCAGCCGCGGGATCGGGCCGAGCACGCCGGCGAGCGGCAGCAGCACGAAGGAGGCCGCGGTGGCGGTGGTCAGCGGGTGCTGGCGACCGATCGTGCGCGGCGAGACGCCGACCGCCACGAAGGAGACCAGCACCATCACGCCGAACGCCAGCAGCACGGCCTGCCAGGTGGTCTCCAGGTTCCGCACGCAGACCACGGTGACCAGGACGGCCGCCGCCATCTCGCTGGCCACCCGGATCAGGGTGGCCAGGTTGAGGTAGCGGATCGGGTCGGAGGCCAGGGTCAGCAGCCGGGCCGAGCCGCGCCGCCCGGACCGGACCGCCTCCTCCGCACGGAACCGGGAGACCCGGGAGATGCCCGCCTCGGCGCACGCGGCCAGCCAGCCGAGGACGACCAGCAGCACGGCACCCAGGATGAAGCTCGTACTCTCACCACTCACAGGGGTCGGGCTCCGCGCTCAGTGGGTGGTGGGGGCCGGCGAGATGCCGCCGAGGCCGCGGCCGGCCCGCCAGCCGTCGAGGATCGCCTTCTGGAGGCCGAACATCTCCTCCTCCTCGTCCGGCTCCTCGTGGTCGTAGCCGAGCACGTGCAGCACACCGTGGACGGTGAGCAGCTGCAGCTCCTCGTCCATCGAGTGCTGGGAGGGGGCCGCCTTGCCCTGCTGCTCGGCGACCTCGGGGCAGAGCACGATGTCGCCGAGCAGGCCCTGCGGCAGCTCCTCGCCCTCCTTGCCCGGACGCAGCTCGTCCATGGGGAAGGACATCACGTCGGTGGGGCCCGGGAGGTCCATCCACTGGATGTGCAGCTCCTCCATCGCCGCACCGTCCACCAGGATCACGGACAGTTCGGACTGCGGGTGGATCCGCATCTTGTCCAGTGCGTAGCGGGCGACGTCGAGGATGGCTTCCTCATCGGCGTCCCAACCGGACTCGTTGGCGATGTCGATCGACATGACGGGCTGGTTACTCAGCTTTCGGTGCGATGGGACTGACGGGGTGCGCGCGGTGCGGCCGGCTTGCCGGGGCGCCGCTGGCTGGGCTTGCGGGCGGGCCGTGGTGCGCCCTCCTCGGCCTCCTGGAGGGCGTCCCAGCGCTCGTACGCGTCCACGATCCGGCCGACCAGCTTGTGGCGGACCACGTCGGTGCTGGTGAGGACGGAGAAGTGGATGTCGGGCACGCCGGCCAGGATCTCCTGGACGACCTTGAGACCGCTGCGGGTGCCGCCCGGGAGGTCGATCTGGCTGGTGTCGCCGGTGACGACCACCCGGGAGTTGAACCCGAGGCGGGTGAGGAACATCTTCATCTGCTCGGGCGAGGTGTTCTGGGCCTCGTCGAGGATGATGAAGGCGTCGTTGAGGGTGCGACCGCGCATGTAGGCGAGCGGGGCGACCTCGATGGTGCCGGCCGCCATCAGGCGCGGGATGGAGTCCGGGTCCATCATGTCGTGCAGCGCGTCGTAGAGCGGGCGCAGGTACGGGTCGATCTTCTCGTAGAGGGTGCCGGGCAGGAAGCCCAGCCGCTCCCCCGCCTCGACGGCCGGGCGGGTCAGGATGATCCGGTTGACCTCCTTGGCCTGGAGGGCCTGGACGGCCTTGGCCATCGCGAGGTAGGTCTTGCCGGTACCGGCCGGGCCGAGGCCGAAGACGATCGTGTGCTTGTCGATCGCGTCGACGTAGCGCTGCTGGTTGAGGGTCTTGGGGCGGATGGTGCGGCCCCGGTTGGACAGGATGTTCGCGGTGAACACCTGGGACGGAGCCGGGCTGTCCGGGTCGTCCACGGCGCTCCGGAGCATGGCGATGGAGCGCTCCACGGAGTCCTCCGTCAGGGGTTGGCCGGTGCGCAGCACCAGCATCATCTCGTTGAAGAGCTGCTGGACGAGGGCGACCTCGGCGCGCTCTCCGGTGGCGGTCACCTCGTTGCCGCGGACGTGGATGTCGGCGGCGGGGAAGCCCCGCTCGATCACCCGAAGCAGCGAGTCCGCGGTGCCGAGCAGGGTGACCATCGGGTGCTTCTCGGGGATGACGATCCGGGCGCTGGTGCGGCCGTCGTCGGCCGGTTCGGGGCGCGACTGTCCGTTCGTACGGGTCTGCGATGTGTCACTCATAGGTCGGCGCTGGGCCTGCCTCATCCCATCCGTGTCTCGTGGGCCGCTCGGTCTCTCCGGGGCACCAGGGTACGCCGCGCGCGTGATCGCTGCGGCGGGCGGCGGGGCCGCACCCGACGATGCTCCGGCAGATCGCGGAGCCGCGCGAGCGGTTTTTCCGCGCCGTTCACGGGCTGCCCACGGCTCCGCCCCGTCCGGTCACGGCCGGCGCCGGGGCGGGACGGGCACCCTGGCGAGGTCCTCGGCGAGCACGATGGTGCCGTCGAAGTGCTTGCGGGCGTCGGCGAGGTGCTGGCCGAGGTCCGGGTAGCGCTGCGAGAAGTGGGTCAGCACCAGGGTCTGCGCGCCGGCCTCGGCGGCGACCTTGGCGGCCTGGCCGGCGGTCAGGTGGCCGTGGTCCTCGGCGAGCCGGACGTCGGCGTCGGTGAAGGTCGACTCGATGACCAGCAGGTCGGCGCCCTCGGCGAGTTCGTGGACGCCCTCGCAGAGCCGGGTGTCCATCACGAAGGCGAACTTCTGGCCGAGCCGGGGCTCGCTGACCTGGTCCAGGGTGACGCGCAGGCCGTCCACCTCGATCGCGCCCCGGTGCTGGAGCCGGCCGACGTCCGGCCCGGCGATGCCGAGGGCGGCGAGCCGCCCGGGCACCAGCCGGCGGCCGTCCGGCTCGGTGAGCCGGTAGCCGAAGGACTCGACCGGGTGCGAGAGCCGGACGGCGTCCAGCGCGAAGCGGGCGCCGGGGACGGGCAGCGGGCCGGGCTCCTCGATCGGGCGGGGCCGCAGCACGGCCGTCTCGTGGTAGACGGTGGCGTACCGCAGCCGCTCGAAGTAGACCTCGCCGGACGCCGGGAAGTAGACGTCCACCGGCTGCGGGACGCGGTCCAGGTTGATCCGCTGGATCACCCCGGCGAGCCCCAGGCTGTGGTCGCCGTGGAAGTGCGTGACGGCGATCCGGGTGATCTGGGTGGCGGAGACCCCGGCGTGCAGCATCTGCCGCTGGGTGCCCTCGCCGGGGTCGAACAGCAGGCCCTCGCCGTCCCAGCGCAGCAGGTAACCGTTGTGGTTGCGGTGCCGGGTCGGTACCTGGCTGGCGGTGCCGAGGACGACGAGTTCGCGCTGGGACACGCCGGTCAGACCATGCGCTCGGTCATCGGGATCCCGCCGAGCACGTGGACGTGGGCGTGGAAGACGGTCTGGCCCGCACCGGCACCGGTGTTGAAGATCAGCCGGTAGTCCGCGATGCCCTCGTCCTCGGCGACCCGGCCGGCCTCGGCCAGCAGCTCGCCGGCGATCTCCGGCTCGGCGGCGGCCAGTTCGGCGGCGTTCGGGTAGTGGACGTGCGGGATGACCAGGACATGGGTCGGGGCCTTCGGGGCGATGTCCCGGAAGGCGAGGATGCGCTCGGTCTTGCGCACCACGGTGGCCGGGATCTCGCCGGCCACGATCTTGCAGAACAGGCAGTCGGGCTGCGGCTCGCCGGCCATCGGGGTCTCCTCGCGGTGTGGCGCGGTGTCGGGTCGCGCGGTGTCGGGTCGCACGGTGTCGGTCGGGGCGTACGGCGGCATGCTAGCCGAGCCGCCCGGTCGCCTGCTGGTACTCGCGCAGGTGCTTCCAGCGGACCACGCGGACCGCGAAGACCTCTCCCTCGTCCTCGAAGTCCTCGGCGAGCAGCGAGACCGCGAGGATGACGAAGCCGATCATCCAGCGCTTGGTGAGCCGCCAGGTGTGCGGCCGGCTGACGTCCTTCTTGCGGATCACCCGGAGGGCCATGATCCCCTTGCCCACGCTGAATCCGGCGATTCGGGCGAGCAGCACCTGGTTGACGTAGGAGACCCCGAAGCCGACACCGAGCAGGGCGCCGAGGTAGGCACCGCCGTGGACCGTCTTCGGACCGCCGGCGGCCTTGGCCGCGACGAAGCCAAGGACGACCGCGAGCAGGCAGTCGATGACGATGGCGGGGTAGCGCCGGAAGCCGCTCGCCTCCTTCGGCCGGGGCACCCGCCCGGCGTGGGCGTGCTGACCCTGGGGCCGCCCGCCGTAGGGCTGCTGCGGCGGGGACGGCTGCCCGCCGTAGGGGTTCTGGCCGTGGGCCTGCGGCGGCGCGTAGGCCTGCGGCTGGCCGTACGGCGGCTGCTGTCCGTACTGCTGTTGCCCGCCGTACTGCTGCTGATGGCCGTACGGCGACGGCTGGCCGTACGGCTGCGGCTGGCCGTACGGCGCTTGCCCGTAGCCCGGCTGCTGCCCGTACTGCTGCTGCCCGTACGGCTGTTGCCCGCCGTACTGCGGCTGCGGATGGCCCTGTGCCATGTGCTCCCCCGTGAGCTGTCGATCAGCCGACGATCGGACTTGATCAAGAACAGCCCCGCATCCTACCCAGCCCCGGCGTGGGAGGCCGTCCGGGCCGGCCTCCCACCCCGCGTCACCGCGCACGGCCTCCGGCCGCTACGCCCAGGGCAGCGGCGGCGCCGTCCTGGCCGGGTTCTCGGCCAGCGCGGCCAGGGCGATCCGGACGCCCTCGGCGAGCTGCGGATCCTCCCCCGCCGCGTACTGGTGCGGCGCGATCGGCACCTCGACGTCCGGGTCGACGCCGTGGTTCTCCACGCCCCAGCCGTAGCCCTCCAACCAGAAGGCGTACTTGGGCTGGGTCACCAGGGTGCCGTCGACCAGGCTGTACCGGCTGTCGATGCCGATCACCCCGCCCCACGTCCGGGTCCCGACCACCGGGCCGATCTTCAGCGCCTGGATCGCGGCGTTGACGATGTCGCCGTCCGAGCCGGAGTACTCGTCGGCCAGCGCCACCACCGGGCCGCGCGGGGCGTCGCCGGGGTACGGCACCGGGCTGGCGATGTCCCGGGCGACGTCCCAGCCGACGATCCGCCGGGCCAGTTTCTCGATCACCAGCTGCGAGGTGTGGCCGCCGCGGTTCTCCCGGATGTCGACGATCACACCCTCCTTGGCCATCTCCGTCCGCAGGTCGCGGTGGATCTGCGCCCAGCCGGCCACCTGCATGTCGGGGATGTGCAGGTAGCCGAGCCGGCCGCCGGACAGCTCGCGGACGGCGGCCCGGCGCCCGGCCACCCAGTCGTGGTAGCGCAGCGGCTCGTCGTCGGCGAGCGGGACGACCACCGGGTGGCGCTGGTCGGTACCGTCCTTGCCGGCCACGGTCAGCTCGACCGGCTGCCCGGCGGTGCCGGCCAGCAGCGGCGCCGGGCCGGTGACCGGGTCGACCGGGCGGCCGTTGACGGCGAGGATCGCGTCGCCCGGGCGGACGGCGGCGCCCGGCGCGGCCAGTGGCGAGCGGGCCCGCGGGTCGGAGGACTCGCCGGGCAGGATCCGGGCGATCCGCCAGACGCCGCCGTCCTTGACCAGGTCGGCGCCGAGCTTCCCCTGCCGGCGCGCCGCCTCGGTGTGGACGCCGTGCGCGATGACGTAGGCGTGCGAGGTGCCCAGCTCGCCGTGCACCTCCCAGAGGAGGTCCACCAGGTCGTCCTTGGAGCCGAGCCGGTCCACCAGCGGCCGGTAGCGCGCCAGCACGCCGGCCCAGTCGACACCGGCGAAGTCCGGGCGCCAGAAGTTGTCGCGCATCAGGCGGCCGTTCTCGTCGTACATCTGCCGCCACTCGGCCGCCGGGTCGACGGTGACCCGCAGCCGGGCGAGGTCGACGTCGATCTCGTCGTCCTCACCGACCGCCTTGTGGTCGGCGGGGACGATCCGCAGCTCGCCCTCGTCCAGGACGGCCAGCCGGGTGCCGTCGCCGCTGACCGCGAACCCGTCCAGGCCGTCGACCAGTTGCTCGGCGCGGCGCTTGCGGAAGTCGAACCGCTCCAGCGCCGGGCGCGGCCGCTCGTCCTCCAGGGAGGCCGCCTCGTCGCCGAGTTCGCCGATCAGCGGGACCCTCGTCCAGAGCACGCCGTCCTTGGCCGCCTTCAGCGTGCCGAACCGCCCGCCCTCGACCGGGAACGGGATGATCCGGTCGGCGATGCCGTCCAGGTCGACCCGGGTGGCCGCCGGCGCGTCGGCGGCGCCCTCCTCGCCGTCCGCCTTCTTGCCCCTCGGCTCGTCCTCCTCGCCGCCGACCGGGCGCCCGGCCCGCTGCGGCCCGAACGGGGACGGCGTGTCGGCGGCCAGCGTGACCAGGTACGGGCGGCAGCCATTGGGGAACGACAGGTCGAAGACGTGCGAGTCGTAGACCGGGTCGAAGTTGCGCACCGAGAGGAACGCCAGGTGCTTGCCGTCGGCGGTGAACGCCGGCGAGCTGTCGAAGAACCGCGGCGGGGTGACCTCGCCGACCGTCCGGGTAGCCAGGTTGGCCAGCGCGATCTGCCGCAGCGAGAAGGCGCCCAGGCCGGGCGTCGGCTGCGACCAGGCCAGCCAGGCGGAGTCCGGGCTGAACGCCAGCCCGCTGACCTCGCCGTCCGTGCTGAGGGCCAGCTCGTGCACGACACCGTCGGCGAGCGCGACCAGCAGCACCCGGCCGTCGTGCGAGCCGACCGCCGCCTGCTTGCCGTCCGGCGAGACCACCAGGCCGCGGACCCGGCCGAGCTGCCCGGCGGCCAGCCGGCGGCGCTCGGCGCCCAGCACGGCCGGCGCGTACTCCAGCGCGTCGTCGCCCTCGGCGTCGGTCACCCAGAGCACGCCCTGCCCGCCGTCCTCGCCCGGCACCACCCGGGCCAGCCGGCCGCGCACGCCGGGCGTCTCGTCCAGCACCCGGGCGGGACCCTCCCGGTGGGTCAGCCAGTGCACGGTGCCGCGGACCACGACGGCGCCGGCCCGGCCGGTGCGGTCGGGCGCGGCGCCCTCCAGCCAGTGCGCGGCCGTCACCGGGCGCGGGGGGGGGGGGGGGGGGGGGGGGGGGGGGGGGGGGGGGGGGGGGGGGGGGGGGGGGGGGGGGGGGGGGGGGGGGGGGGGGGGGGGGGGGGGG
>NZ_JBVJCO010000070.1:0-27882 GCF_055588525.1 Kitasatospora sp. NPDC041988 | reverse complement strand
GTTGTGATGCTTCTGTCCTTTCCTCTCCCCCCCCCCCCCCCCCCCCCCCCCCCCCCCCCCCCCCCCCCCCCCCCCCCCCCCCCCCCCCCCCGCGCCGGTGCCACAGAGCCCGCTCCTTGAGCGATAGCGTCCGGTTGGCTCTACGTTCTCGCCTCCTGTTGGTGGCCGTCTCCTTCGCTCTCACCAGATCCAAGAGGTAAGCGCAGTGAAGAAACGAGTGCGGTTGTGGACGGGCCTCGCCGTGACGGTCGTAGTCGCCAATATGGCGGCCGGTTGGGTCGAGCTGTCCAGAGAGCACCCCACGGCCAGACCCGCGCCGGCGCCCACGGTGTCCACGGTGTCCACGGCCGCAAACGCCTCCGAGGCGGGGGCGGTGCTTCAAGCAGGTATCAGGCAAGGGGAAAGCCACGATTTCCTTGGGGCGACGAAAAGCTTCAGGCAGGTTCTGAAGCTGGATCCTGCCAACAAACTCGCCTGGTACAACCTCGGCGTCATCGCCCAGGACGACAACAGGACGGCCGAGGCCCTCTCGGATTACGACAATTCTCTGAAGATCGATCCGGATTTCGAGTCGGCCCTCTACAACAAGGCGCTCCTGCTCGGATCGAACGACACCGACCAGGCGATCGCGATCCTGCAGCACATCGTGAGTGCCGACCCGAAGGCGTCCACGGCCTACCTGCACCTTGGGCAGGCCCTGGCGAAGAAGGGCAGCGACAGCGAGGCCAAGGACGCCTTCGGGCGCGCCGTCCACGCCGACCCGTCGCTCCAACCGCTCGTGCCGGAACGCTTCCGAGATGCCGCGAGCGCAGCACCGACACCGCAACCGACAGTCCCTCAGGCAGGTACCAGCAGATGACTTCTCCCTGCACGCCGAAGTTCTCCGTGTTCACCCCCAGCCACCGGCCGCGCTTCCTGGACGACTGCCTCGCCACCCTGCAGGCGCAGACGCACTCCGACTGGGAGTGGATCGTGCTCCTCAACAGCGGCGCGCGATGGCGGCCGGAACACCCCGACGACCGTGTCCGGGTGGAGATCGCGGACGACATCCGGGGGGTTGGCGCGGCCAAGCGGCGCGCTTGCGAACTGGCTCGAGGAGAAGTCCTCGTGGAGCTCGACCATGACGACCTGCTGACGAAGGACTGCCTGGCGGAACTGGCGCGGGCCTTCGACGAGAACCCCGGCGTCGTCTTCGTCTACAGCCACACCGCTCAGGTCACCGAGGACGGAGGCCGGGACGACACGCGGTTCAACGAGGTGAACGGCTGGCAGTACGAGGAGGTGGACGTCGACGGCCGACGGCTTCTGCAGGCCGTCTCCATGGCACCGACGCCGCACAATGTCTCGTACATCTGGTACGCCCCCAACCATGTGCGCGCGTTCCGCAGGGACGTCTACCACCAGGTCGGCGGGTACGACGCCACGCGCGTGGTGCTGGACGACCAGGACCTGATGTGCCGTCTGTTCCAGGCGGGCGACTTCCACCGGATCCCCCGCTGCCTCTACCTCCAGCGGATGCATGCCGACAACACCCAGCGCGACACGGAGATCAACGCGCACATCCAGCGCGAGACCGTCGCCCTGTACGACAAGTACGTCGAGGCCAACGCGCTCGCCTGGACCAAGCGGCGCGGACTGCTCGCGCTCGACCTCGGCGCCGCCCATCGCAAGCCGCCCGGTTACCTGGGAGTGGACCAGTACCCCGGGGAAGGCGTCGACATCGTCGCGACCCTGCCCGGGAAACTGGACCTCCCGGACGACTCGGTCGGCCTGCTCCGCGCGGTGGACTTCCTGGAGCACGTGCCTGCGAAGGTCCCACTGATCAACGAGCTGTACCGCCTGCTGGCACCGGGCGGCATGCTCCTCAGCCTGACGCCCAGCTCGGACGGCCGGGGCGCGTACCAGGACCCGACACATGTCGCCTACTACAACGAGAACTCGTTCTGGTACTACACCGACAACCAGTACCGCGCCTTCGTGCCGGAGATCCAGGCCCGGTTCCAGAGCTCACGGCTGGTCACCTACTACCCGACCGATTGGCACTCCAGGAACAACATCTCCTACGTGCAGGCCAACCTGATCGCGATGAAGGACGGCGCGGAACGGTGTGGCGGTCTCCTGCTGGTGTGATCTGGCGAGAAGGCTCACTGCGGGCGCGACCCACCGCAGTCGAGCTGGAACTTCAACCACAAGACCGCCGGCGGCGCTCTGCACATCGACTACCCGCTCGGGATGAAACGGCGGCCGCTCGAACCCGGGGCCGATGAACAGGGTTGTCCGCGCGCCCTGGCGGAGCCGCAGGGAGGCTCTGCCAGGGGTGTGCGGAGACCTTCGCTGTCCTTCAGGAATTGACACCAAGGTCGAGGATCTGGGCGGCCCGGCCGATGGAGCCAGGCATGAGGTGACGGTAGATCTTGAACGTGATGTCGAGGCTGCGGTGGCCCATCCACTCCGCGACGTCCGTGATCGGGAGGTTGTGAGCGAGGCAGTTGGACGCGAAGAAGTGGCGGAGGCCGTAAAGGACCATGCCATCGGGGATCCCGACGATCCCGGCCTTCTTGATCCGCCGCCACCGGTACTCCAGGTAGTAGTGCGCCATCGGCTTGCCCAGATCCTGCGGATGACGAAGCAGGTAGCCGCCCACCGTGCCGTACTTGTCCGCGTACCACTCGATGGAGTGCTTGACGTGAGCGGAGAGGGGAACGTCGCGGTAGTCGCCGACCTTGCGGTGCTTCAGGGGTCCGAAGTCCTTCGTGGTCTGGTTGACCTGCTCGGTGATCCGGTACACGTCGTCGGCGACGATGTTGTTGATGTTGACCGCCAGCACCTCGCCGTTGCGCATGCCGCAGCCGCTCATCAGGTCGGCCGCAAGACGGAACACATCGTCACCAGCGCCCCGGACGTCACGGAGTTGCGCCGGAGAGGGGATGACGGCGCGCTTGGGGTTGTACTGCGGGGGCTTGACCCCTCCAGCGGGTTCTCGTCGTAGAGCCCCAGTCGGTGTGCGTCCAGGAGGATGGACTTCAGCTTGTCGAAGACGTTGGCCTGGGTCGCCAGGGCCACGCCGTTCCGCTCCATGGTCTGGATGAACGCCTCGACGACCTTGTGGTCGAAGGTACCCATCCGGCGGCTCCGGAACGCCGGATAGAGATGGTGCTCCAGCCGAGAGTCGAGGGGGCGCAGTGAGCCGGCGCTGAGGTCCCGCTGGCCGGCCCTCCACTGGGTCACGTGCGGCTCGAACCGCATTGAGCCGTACTTCTGGATGCGCTCCGCCTTGCGCCGGCTCTGCGGGTTGTTCTTCCGCGCCTGGCAGACCTCGGCGAGCCGGGCTTTGGCCTTCTCCTGGGTGGCGAAACCGGACTCCTCGGTCTGCTTCCCGGCGGCGTTGCGGTACCTGATCTTGTACTCGTGCGGGCACCTCGGCCATCGGCTCTCGGGGTGCCCGCACTCCTTGAAGAAGCTGCCCATGCCGCGGACGAGGTTGGTGGTGGCCATGGTTGACGACTCCCGGGTGACTTGCTGACCTTTTGCTGACCCCGGATGGTCGGCCGTGTCCCAGACGCTGAAGTCACGCGGCGGGTCGATCATGCCGAACCACACCTCGTGGTGCAGCGCGGGTGGCCCGCCGATTTCCGGCCCCGACGGCAGGGTCGTGCCCCGCAACCCGACCGCCTCGCCTCGGCCGAGGCGAGGCGGTCGGCCGGTTAGATCGCTGGTGTTACCCCCCGGTTGGGAGTCGATGGACGGCGAGCAACTCGCCCAGGCCGCCCGGCACGCCCGGACCACCCGCGAGCACCTGACGGCCCTCTACGGGACGCTCGGCCTACCACCCGATACCGGACGGACGACAGTGCTGACGGAGGCGAGCCAGCCACCCGGCCCAGGCGCCCGCCCAGCGGAGCGCAGGCCCCGGCCCGGCCCCGGCCAACAACCCGTGCCCACCGAACCGATCGACCTCTTCCCCGAACCCCAAGCTCGCCTGGAGACGCCGGCACTTGCGGCTGAGGCGGCCGGTGAGGGCCTTCGGTACCCGGGTGGCACCGCGGCCGGGCACACGTCCGGGCCTGGCTCTCGCCGTCGGCCGACCAGTCGACGACCGAAAGCGACGCAGCGCCGGTCACACCAGGGGCCGGCGACCGCCACGTACGTCGGATGCGCCCGTTCGTCGCCCTCAACCAGGCGCCGGCCACCGGGAACCCGAGAGGTCCGGCCCCGAGGAGCCAGTCGGGCGAGCGGGCGAAGAATGCGATCTCCCCGAACGCCAATTGACCCACCATTTTGGCCTGACAATGCACCATTTTGGTGGTCTACTGCCGCACTAGAGTGATCATCACAAGGTCGCGGCAGACAGCCGGGACCACCCGTCGGGCCCGCAGCCGCACTCCCGCATCGCCGAGGACCACTCCCTGCTCGCCTTCTCCATGAGTCTCATACAGCGCCGATCCGACGCCGCCATCCACTGAGTGCAGGACGTGCGGCTCGACTCATGCTGAAAACGATCAGTGAGGCCGGTCGTCCGGGTCCGCGTTCAGCCAGGCGCCGATCCTCGGCAGGGCCTCGGGGCCACTGTCGCCCTCCACCGATGCGGCGAGGTCGGCGATCGTGACGCTGGCCAGCGACGCGCGCCACGCCGCGTCGGCGGCTCCCATCGCCCGGGCGATGGGGCATCGCTTCGTACACTGCTCCGGCGGCGTCCCCAGCGGTCCGCGCTGACGTATCTCGGTGCAGACGAACGCGGGACTCGCCCCGTCGACGGCCTGCACCACGTCCAGCAGACTGACCTCCTCGGGCTTCCTGGTGAGGACGTAGCCGCCGGTCTTGCCCTGGATCGAGTGCACCAGGCCCGCGCGGGACAGCGCCTGCATCTGCTTGGCCAGATAGCTCGGCGACACGTCGTGCAGCGAAGCCAGCCGAGCCGCCGGCACCGGATCGCCGGCCGCGGTCAGCACCACGCAGCAGTGCAATGCCCACTCCACGCCACCGGACAGTTTCATGCCACCTCCACTTGACTCGGACATAGGATATCCGAGTATTATCTCGGATATCAGATGTCCGAGTTTGCGGGGGCTCGACTCACGAAGGAAGGCGCACCATGAAGATCACCGTCATCGGCACCGGACTCATCGGCTCGCAGCTCGCCACCGAGCTGACCGCACGAGGCCACGAGGTGACCGCCGCGTCGCTGTCGTCCGGCGTCGATCTGCTCACCGGGGCCGGACTCGACACGGCGCTCGCCGGCGCGGAGGCAGTCGTGAACGTGACCAACTCCCCCACGTTCGACGAGCAGTCGATCGAGTTCTTCCGGACCACGGTGGGCAACCTCCTCGCCGCAGGCGAGCGGGCCGGCGTACGCCACCAGGTGGTTCTGTCCATCGTCGGCGTGGACCAGGTCGCCGAACTGGACTACTACCGCGGCAAGGCGCTCCAGGAGGAGTTGCTGCGCGGCGGTCCGACGCCCTACTCGATCGTGCGCGCCACGCAGTTCTTCGAGTTCATGGAGCCGACCATGTCGTGGACCTCGGACGAGACGGCGGTGCGACTGCCCACGACGTTGCTTCAGCCGATCGCCAGCCGCGACATCGTCGATGTCCTCGCAGACGTGGCCACCGGCACGCCGCTCGGCGGGATTCTCGAGATCGCGGGCCCCGACACGTTCACGCTCGACGAGATCGGCCGCATGACGCTGGCCGCGCGGGGCGACCGGCGCCCCGTCGTCGTCGACGACCAGGCCGGCCTGTTCGCCGCCGTCCACGGAGACGTCCTCACCCCGGGCCCCGGCGCCCGCCTGGCACCGACCCATTACCAGGACTGGCTCAACGGCTGACCGCTCCCGGGGGCGCGAGGCAGAATACGCGGTCGCCTTTCGCAGGATCTCCTTCTCCAGCTCCAGCTCACGCACCTGCTTACGCAGCCGACGCAGCTCCTCGCGCTCCGCCGCCGTCATCGGACCCTCACCGCCCGCACCAGACGCGCCGGCAGCCGCCCGGGAGCGCTGGACCCACTGGCGCAGCGACTCCGGGTTGACGCCCAGCTCGCGCGCCACCGACGGGATACGCCGCCCGCTGGACTCCACCAGCGCGACCGCGTCCCATCTGAACTCCCCCGAGTCCCCGCAGTACCCATGAGGACATCCTCTCCACGGACCCCAAGATCCGCTTCTCAGAAGTGTCCACTGTTCGGGGGTAGAGCCCACCTGGCCATCACCCTGGTAAACCCCGACGGACTGCCCAAAATCGACGCCTACCGGCAGGTCTCGATCGCAACCGGTTCGAAGCTGGTCCTCGTGGCCGGGCAGGTCGCCTGGGATGCCGATCAGGCCACGGTCGGCGAAGGTGACCTCGCCGCTCAGGTCGAGCAGTGCTACCTGAACATCGGCACCGCCCTGGCCGAGGTCGGTGGTTCCTTCGACGACGTGGCGAAACTGGCCGTCTACGTCGTCGACTGGACCCCCGACAAGATGCCCCTGCTGCTGGAAGGCGTCACCCGGGCGGCCGCGAAACTGGGGGTCACGCCGGTCCCGCCGGCCACGCTGCTGGGTGTCGCGACACTGGACGTACCCGAGCACCTGGTCGAGGTCGAAGCCACCGCCGTCATCGACTGAACAGGCGCTCCTCACCCTGGGGCCACCTGGGCCCGGGCGTCCGCCACGGCACGGGGGCCGGCTGGTGGAGCCGGGCTCCACCGGCGAAGTCGCCCGCAAGGACCACCGTCGGCGCGGGCACCCTTCAACGGGCGCGGCCGTGACCGATGTGCCGGCCACGGCCGCGCGGTGGTGGCAACTGCCGGTTCCGCCCTCGCACGTGTGCTGGAAGACACCGGGCTCGCCGCCGTCCTCGAGTCCGCCCGCGATGTCAGAAGGAGTGGTGACCGGCGAGACGGCTGGTTGAGCCGACGGCGTCGGACGCGGCCCCTATCCTCGGGGACATGACGATTCAGCGCCTGGACAACGTCGGCATCGTCGTCGACGACCTCGACGCCGCCGTCGCTTTCTTCACCGAGCTCGGCATGGAGCTGGAAGGCAGGATGCCGATCGAAGGAAGCTGGGCGGGAAGAGTCGTGGGGCTCGACGACATGCGATGTGAGATTGCGATGATGCGGATCCCCGACGCCCCGGGCCGGCTCGAACTGGCGAAGTACCACAGCCCGAAGGCGATCACCCCCAAGCCGGAGATCACCCCGGCGAACACGCTGGGCCTGCACCGCGTCATGTTCGCCGTCGACGACATCGAGGACACCCTCGCCCGCCTCGGGCCGCACGGCGCCGAACTCGTTGGCGAAGTGACGCGCTACGAGGACAGCTACCTGCTCTGCTATCTCCGCGGACCGAGCGGAATCATCCTCGGGCTGGCCGAGCAGCTGAGCTGAGAAAAAGAGGTCCGCTCGCAGAGGCGCCGACCCGGTGTCCTCTGCCAGGAAATGGAACCGGGAATGGGGGCCAGCCGGCGTTGAATCGTCGGAGACTTGTGCGTGGTGTCGAAGGCCCTGTGTTGTGTCACGCTCCGGATGTGAGCCTGGCGAGCGCTGTTGTCGACTGAATGCCGGTAGAGCTCGCGGGCGATTCGAGAGGCCTTGGGCGGTGCGTCGCTGCGGGTAAGCCTGGGTTCGGTCATCCCAGCAGATTCGGGTCATCACGATCCGGTAGAAGGCGGCGTTGGCCTGTCGGTTGCCACCTCGGTTCAGACGCCGACGCTGGGTCTTGCCGGAGGACTGCTCGACCGGACTGACTCCGCACAGGGCGGCGAAGGCCGCCTCGCCGGTGAGCCGGTCGGGGTTGTCGCCAGCAGCGATGAGGAGGACAGCAGCACCCTCTGGGCCGACACCGACAAGCTCGAGCAGGTGCGGCCGGCAGGCGCGCACGGCTGTGGTCGTGGCTGTTGAGGACAGGACTGCGCGGGCGATGTCGCCGATCCGGCTGGGGCTGAGTGTGAGACGCCCGTAGGTCGTCCTCGAAATCGGCGTGCGGCCGTTCGCGGCTCTATGCGATGGGGGATGGGGCGCTGGCCGGTCTGCCGGATTCGGGGTCATGTTGGGCGACCGTGCCCGTCCAGCCCTGGTCGAGCAGGAGACAGGCCTGGTCGACGGCGGCGGCGGGATCGGGGTGGGCGCCGGCGAACGCGAGGATCTCCAGGGTGAACCGGGCGTAGGCGGCGCAGATGAGGTCGCCGTGCGGCCGGCCGGCCTGGTCGGCGAGAGCACGGGCCAGGGCGTGTTCGTGGCGCAGCCACATCGCGCGGGAGTACTCGCGCAGGGCCGGGGTCTCGTGGATGAGCCGCTGGAAGTCGGCGAAGCGGGGGTCTCGGGTGTGGGCCGAGTCGACGAAGCCGGTGAGGTGGGCGCGCAGAGCGTGGGGGATCGTCTGGCCCGGCGGCCGGTCGGTGACCGCGCGGACCAGGGCGGCCTCGTTGCGGGCGTCCTCGTCGAAGACCAGGGCTTCTTTGCCCTGGGGGAAGTAGTTGAACAGGGTCGACACCGACACGTCGGCGCCGTCGGCGATCTCGCGAACGCCCACCTGCTCGTAGCCGCGTTCCAGGAACAGCCGCAGAGCCGTGTCGGCGATCGCCTGGCGGGTGGCGGCCTTCTTGCGTTCGCGCCGCCCGCCTGTTCCTTCATGGTCGATCGTCTCTGCCATGCCTCGACCCTACCCGGTACTGAGCAAAGTTGGAACGGTTGCATTTTTGGAGCTGTTACAAAATACTTGGCGATGCCCGACCGGCCCGCGCTGCAGGGCTGCCGCTGTGATCCGGCATCCACGAAGGGAACCCATGAATTCCGTAGCTCCTACCCGCGCCAGGATCAGCATCATCGGCGCCGGACCGGGCGGACTGACCTGCGCCCGCATCCTTCAGCGGCGTGGCATCGCGGTCACCGTCCACGACCGCGACCCCGGCCCCGACGCCCGCAACCAGGGCGGCACCCTGGACCTGCACGCCGACAACGGCCAGATCGCCCTGCGCGAAGCCGGCCTGCTCGACGAGTTCTTCGAGCTGGCCCGCCCCGAAGGGCAGGAAATGCGCCAGCTGGACCCGGTCGGCACGATGACGTCGCACAAGGTCCCGGAGGCCGACGAGTTCTTCAAGCCGGAAATCGACCGCGGCCAGCTGCGCGACCTGCTGCTCGACTCCCTGCAACCGGGAACCGTGCGTTGGGGACAAGCCCTCGACACGATCAGCGGGCCCGCCGACGGGCCTCGGCGGCTGCACTTCGCCGACGGCACGACCATCGAGACCGATCTGGTCATCGGCGCCGACGGCGCCTTCTCCCGGGTACGCCCGGCCCTGTCCCCCGCCGTCCCCCAGTACACCGGGGTGAGCTTCCTGGAGGCCCGGTTCTCCGACGTCGAGAACCGCCACCCCGAGATCGCCGAACTGGTCGGCCAGGGCGGCGCCCATGCCGCCGACGGCAACCGCGGCCTGTTCGCCCAGCGCAACAGCGGAGACCACATCCGCGTCTACATCATCCAGCGGGTCCCGGTCGACTGGATCAGCCAGAGCGGCCTGACCGCCGACGACACCGATGCCGTCCGCGCCCAGCTCCTCGACGAGTACAAACACTGGTCACCCCGCATGCGCCGGATGATCACCGACAACGACGGCCCCTACGTCGACCGCCCGATCTTCGCCCTCCCCGTCCCGCACACCTGGGAGCACAACCCGACGGTGACCCTGCTCGGCGACGCCGCCCACCTCATGCCCCCGCTCGGCGTCGGCGTCAACCTCGCCATGCTCGACGCCGGCGAACTCGCCATCGCCCTCGCCGACTCCGCCACCGTCGACGACGCCATCCGCACCTACGAGAAGACCATGCTCCCCCGCTCCACCGAGACGGCCAGGATCCTCGAAGGTGGCGCCGAGCACCTGCTGTCCGCCGACATTCCCGACTTCGGCGACCACGGCGACACCCAGCTCTGAGCCCCCGCCCGCCCCGCCCTCAACGTCCGGTGGCTTCGACATGGACGAATCCCCCGAAGACCTCGCCGCCGGCACCCTGTCGGCGAGGTCTTCGGGCCGTGGCCAGGCGCCCGCCTGGGCCGCAGGGTTCGGCGACATCTGTGCGGGGAGGGCGTGCCCGGCGGTCCGTGCGCCGCCGGACGCTCCCGTGGACTGGGATCGGTCTCTCATGCCTCCGTGCGCGTGCCGGGCGGATCGGAGCTGCTGCCGAGGACGTTGTCGATGTGGGCCGCGAGTGAGGAGCGCAGGGCTTCGGGCGTCATCTTCTGATCGTCGATCAGATGCGCGACGAGGTCGGCGCGGATGGCGGCCAGCAGGGCGTGGGCCGTGAAGTCCGCGGCACGGACGCCGGACACCTGATCCAGTGCCGCTCGAAGCGTCTCGTGCCACCAGGCGTAGTGCGCGGCCTGGTAGGGGCTGCTGAGCCCCGCGTCCTCTGCCGCCGACATCAGGTTGCGGTTCTCGATCTTGAAGCGCAGTGCGGCGTCGAGGAGGTCCACCACCCGCTGCCGCGGTGAGGACGCGGCCGCGTCCTGTGCTTCCCGCACGGCTTGCCGCAGGGGTTCGAGGCGGGAGGCGATCACGGCGCCGATCAGGCCGGCGCGGTCACCGAAGCGGCGGAAGAGGGTGCCCTTGCCCACACCCGCGGCCGCCGCGATGTCGTCCATCGAGACGCCGTGGGGGCTGCTGCTGGCGGCGAAGAGGGCGTCGGCGGCAGCCAGGACGGCCTCTCGGTTGCGCAGGGCGTCTGCGTGCTCTGTCCGCTGGACCACGGTTCCTCCTTGGTCTTCGGCCAGTCACGGCCCCCGGGAATGATATGCGGGGAGGTTCGCACGACTGGCAGCTCGCACCAGGCCGTGCTTCCCGCGCCTGGAGGCGGCGGCAGTCGCCCGGCCTGCGTTGCGTGAGCAGGTCAGTCACGTCATCCGGCCAGTCGTTCGCAACTGCCCTACGACACCTCCCGTTCAACGAAGGTGCGGAAGGTGCCCGGGGGGCGGCCGGTGAGGCGCTGGACGGTGTCGGAGGTGTGGTCTTCTGCGCCCTCGGCGATGGCGCGGTCCATGCCGGCCAGCATGATGGCGAACTCCAGCGGTATCTCGGCCGCCCAGCGGTCGCGAAGTTGCTCGAATGTCAGGTGCCGGTGGACGACGGGCCTGCCTGTGACCTCGGTGATGGTCGCGGCGACGTCGGCGTAGCTGAGCGCCTGCGGGCCGGTCAGGATCAAGTCGGTGTTGGGAGCCTGGTCGTCGGTCAGGGCGTGTACGGCGACGGCGGCGATGTCCTCGGCGTCGATGAACCCGACGCGGCCCTCCCCCGTGGCAGTCAGGATGGCGCCGTCCTCGCGGATGCTGCGCGCATGAGGGGTGGAGCCGGTGAGGTTCTGCATGAACCAGGAGGGCCGCAGCACCGCCCACTGGTCGAACAGGCCGAGCAGGGCCTGATGGACCTGGCCCACCGCCGGACCGCCGGCCGGGATCGCCGACGAGCTGAGCAGCACCGCACGGCGCACCCCGGCCGCGCGGGCCTGGCGGAGGAACGGCAGCATGACCGCGGCCGGCTCCGAGGAGCCGATGGGCGGGATGAGGTAGACGCGGTCGACACCGTCGAGAGCCTCGCTCCAGGTCGCGGGCTCGTGCCAGTCGAAGCGGACGGCCTGGGCGCCCTCCACGGGGGTGGCGCTCCGGCCGGCGGCCTTGACGCGGCGGCCCTCGGCGATCAGTCCTGCCGCGACACGGCGGCCGGTGGTGCCGGTGGCCCCGATGACCAGGGTGGCGCTGAGGGCGTTCATCGGTTCGCTCCCACGAAGTCGGCGCCGGGCTGGGACACGGCGAGGGGGTTCCAGTAGTCGCGGTAGGAGGTGATGCGCCCGTTCTCGACGGTGACCACGGCGATGTAGGTCCTGCGCAGGTAGGCGCGGCAGGGCCCGTTGCTGTAGGCCTTGTCGGCGGCCACGCTGTCGGGCTTCTTGCGGGGCCTGCCCGGGCCGGTCCGCGGGACGCGGATCTTCTCCAGGACGGGCTCGAACTGCGTGCAGTCCGCCCGCTGTCCCGGCGTGACGACCAGGGACAGCGGCCGGCACCGACCGTCCGCGGTCAGGTGGACCTTGCTGGTGAACCCGCCGCGCGAGCGGCCGAGGCCCTCGCCTCCAGCACCACCTCCACCAGGCGGGCGACGAGGCTCTGCCACGGCGTCTCGTCCTGGTGTTCCCCCGGCCCAGCCCCCTTTGAGGCCAGAGCCGGCGGCACACCGGCGCGGGCACCGGCCGCATGCTGGTGGGCCCGCACGATCGTCGAGTCCACCGAGACGTCCCAGTCGATCCCACCGACCGCGTCGGCTTCGACCTGGACCTGCTGGAGCAGCCGTTCCCAGGTTCCGTCGGCCGACCACAGCCGGTGTGAAGTAGGCCGCCGGCGAGGTGCTCGTGGTGCGAGTCCTTTTCCGACGGCCCCTTCCCGAACGGTGCGGGCTAGTTTCCCAGCACACCGCTCTCCAGTGACGCTCTTCGAGCGGACGAAGAAGCCCGTCCTGCGTGGATTCCGTTATGACACGCTTGGCAGACCACCAGGGTCTTTCGCCTACGCGACGCCATAATCATCGCCCACACCGGACGGGTAGGCCGACCAGGTTTGTTCAGGTCTGCGAGCTTGCGGACATGGTGGACCTCCACCCTTTCCGCTGACCCGCAAATCTCGCACGTGTCGGCCAAGAGCCGTTTGACGAGTTCATTCCTTCCGAAATGCGTCATAGGCAACGGCTCCTTGTCGGTGACTTCCGCTATGCGATGCCGCTTCAAGGGGATACCCCCGAAGCGGGCAACCAGTGGCTTCTTGTCAGCGCCTCGTGAGACTCTTACCTCGAAGCATGTTCGCGGACCGTCCGGAGTGGCGACAACCGCTTTATATTTCCGAGCCATCCGCGTTGCGGAGGTTCGATGCTTGGAGGCGAGTGTCTTGAGCATGGATGTCTCCATCGCCCAGCGAAGACGCGATAGGCGTGAAACATCCTGCGCCAGCAAGTAGTACTGAACCAGACCCCGGTACTCAGCTTGGTATCCAGCAACGATTGAGAAGTCGCTGTCATGGAGTAGCACTCCGCGCTGGTAGGGTTTCCCGTTTCGCATGTACGGCGCGCACCGCTGCCGGACTAAATCCTGCGGCACGAACAGCCCAATGATGCCGTTGGCTGAACGGCGAGGGCCGGTGAGTTTCGTGTCGCATCGCTGTGCTTTGACCTCGTAGCCGAGGAAGCGCGCCGCCTGGCTGGAGGCGTGCGTGATGAGAGTCTTTGGTTCAGAGAGGCTCAGCTTCAGGTCAGCATGAAGGAACTCTCTGATCCGTGACTTGATCTCTTCGGCTTCGTTCCTCGGCCCAGCAAACCCGAGTAGCCAATCGTCGGCATACCTGACATACCGCAGTCGGCGGAATCCCGGATCGTGCGGGTCCAGACTCGGTAGCGACCGCCGTTTGAGACGCAGGTCTCGTGCTGCGTCCTTGTCGCCGCGCGCCACCGCCCGCCACATCCGAGCATCCAGCCGATGGTATTCAGGATGATGCCGCCTCTGCCTTCCTAGGTTGTAGTCCGGCAGTAGCTCCTGCTCAACGAACCGGTCCAGCCGGTCGAAGTAGATGTTGGACAGCATGGGCGAGACGACCCCGCCCTGTGGAGCGCCGCTGAGTGTGGCGTTCCACTGCCAGTCCTCCAGATACCCAGCACGAAGCATGCAACGAATAAGCTGCACAAATCGGCCGTCGCGGATCTTCTCCCTGAGGATCGTGAGCATGACCTCGTGATCCAAACTGCCGAAGCAATCAGAGATATCACCCTCGATGAACCAGCGTGTTCCGGTCCAGCTTTTCACCACCTCCTGCAATGCCGTGTGGCATCCGCGACCAGTGCGAAAGCCGTGGGATCGGTCGGAAAACTGGACGTCGTAGTACGCCTCCAGCAAGAGGCGGACCACTTCGGCGACGAGCTTGTCCGACCACGTCGGCAAGCCAAGCGGGCGCTTCTTCTTCGAATCTCCCTTCTTTTCGATGTAGACCCGCTTGACCGGCGTCCACCGGTAGGACTCCGAGCGGAGCCTCTCGATGATCGCGTCGATCTTCACCATCGACATTCCGTCGACCGTCTCCCCTGTGACCCCAGGTGTCATCGCACCGTTGTTCCGGTAGATGCGCCCGTACGCCACAAGGAAGAGATCCCTGTTGAACAGTTGCCTGTAGATCCTCTCCAGCGGCAAACCTCGCTTGCCGCGATCTCGAATGACGTCCAGTACTGTTCCAGCACTCTGCATTACGCATACCTCCCTCTCCTGGACGTCGTAATCACCTGTGCCCCTTCGCCCTGCGGTCCGGCTTTCCCGGCCTCCCCGGCAGGTCGTCACTCCTGCGACTACTACGGGCACTCCGTCACCCTAGGACTCTCGTCCCGTAGGCGATCCCGCGGTACGTCTTTGCTGTACGTATCTAGCGCAACTTAGGTCGCCCACTCATTTCCTTAGCCGCCCTCATTGGGAGGCGTCTCCCGTTCCGGAGGTGACCGGCCAAACGTCACATAGCCAGGCAGAATGGGAGCATCGGTTTCAGGTGCTGTTCCGATGGGTTTCTACTTGTGCCCCTGGAAATTAGGCTTTAAGCAATCAAGCTTTGACCATATTGCGCGGGTCTTGCGGCGCTCCGTCGTCGTGCACCTTCGGATCGGCTGCCGCTTTCCTGACATGCTACGGTCCCCTTTGGCTTTCACCGCCAGGTAAGTCAGGTGACCCAAGAACCTCCTCCGAGTTCATCCCGGATACTCCGGGGATACAACAAAGCGCCTCACGGCGCACGTCGCTCGTAGACGGTCTTCCACGGGCCGAACCGCTCGGGAAGGTCGCGCCACTGCACGCCGGTCCGCACCCGGTGCAGAATCCCGTCGATCACCTGCCGATGATCCCGCCATCGGCCACAACGTTTGTTGCTGACCGGCAGGAACGGCCGCAGCCGTTCCCACTCGGCATCTGTCAGATCTCCCCGCCCCATGCCCAGGGCTGATGCGTTCTCAGCTGGCGGGATAGGCCGGTTCGTCGGCTCTGGTGCCTGATGGGCGGTTTGCCGGAGTGGAAGCAAGAGACGCGACGCCAGATGATCAAGGCTTCTGAGACCGAAGATCGTCCTGGAGTCGCGTCCGCGTGCCATCCTCCCTGATCACCGTCCTCGCGCGCCACTGCGAGGACGGCAACGCCCCCTGCCCGTCTGTCGAACCGCACAAGCTGGCCTCACTGTCCCAGGTGCTGGCCGCCGTGCCCGATCCCCGCCGGGTGCGCGGGCGCCGCTACCGCATCGGCGTGCTGCTGGCCCTGTGCTTGACGGCGGTGCTCGGCGGAGCCCGTTCCCTCGCGCAGATCGCCCGGTACGCAGCCGACGCCGACCCGGAGGTCCGCACCGGGCTCGGCCTCACCCGCGCGGTGCCCGACGCCTCCACGCTCGGCCGACTGCTTGCCCGCATCGACGGCGATGCGCTGGACGACGCCGTCGGCGCCTGGCTCGCCCGCCATGCCGCCGATCCCGTCGAGGAGGACGAAGCCCTGGTCGGCCTGGCCGTGGACGGCAAGGCGGTGCGCGGCTCGCGCACCGACAGTAGGACAGCTGTCCACCTGCTGGCCGCCGCCCTGCACGGCAGCCAGACCGTCATCGCCCAGCGCCAAGTGGCGGCCAAAAGCAACGAGATACCGGCCCTGGCCCCGCTGCTGGCCCGCTTCGACCTGCACGGCGTGGTCGTCACCGCCGACGCGATGCACACCCAGCGCAAGACCGCGAAGAAGATCATCGCCGCCGGCGGGCACTACCTCCTGGTCGTCAAGGGCAACCAGAAGAAGCTGCGCCGGCAACTGCGCCGCCTGCCCTGGCAGCAGATGCCGCTGCTGGACCGCACCCACACCGCCGGCCACGGACGACGCGAGGCCCGGCGGCTGAAGGCGTGCACCGTCGAAGCCGGACTGCTGTTCCCGCACGCCGTCCAGGCCATCGAGATCAAGCGACGCCGCGTCAACACCAAGACCGGCAAGGTCCAGACGAAGACGGTCTACGCCGTCACCAGCCTCACCCCCGGCCAGGCCGACCCCGCCCGCCTGGCCGAACTCGTCCAGGGCCACTGGTCCGTAGAAGCCCTGCACCACGTGCGAGACGTGACCTTCGCCGAAGACGTCTCCAAGGTCCGCACCGGCAGCGCGCCCCGCGCCATGGCCACCCTGCGCAACCTCGCCATCGGCCTGATGCGCCATGCCGGCTGGACCAACATCGCCGCCGCAGCCGACCACTACCGGTCACGCCCCGACCATGCCACCGCACTCCTCAAGACCACCTGCTGACAACGCATCAGCCCTGGCGCTGGACCGCTACGCGCCCGGCGCCCGGTACTGGACTCGTTCGGCTTTGCGCAGGGCATCCATGGTTTCATCGACGGCCAGGAGAACTGTCGTCTCGAACGAGCTAAGCGCGCCGCCTGCACTAATCGCCAGCGCAACCGCGGCCATGGACACGTTGTCGGGGGCATCCCACAGGTTGTAGCCGTCGTGTGTGCCGAAGGCGTACCAGAAGCCGTGGAGCTTCCCGCCGACGGACTCGATGTACGCCTGAGCGGCCTTTGCGCGGTCCTCGGGGTGGACGATCAGCCTCGCCCAAGTCTCCGGTGTGTAGCTGAACCTCGATAGATAGAGCGGCATCATCTTTCCCTTTCGTTCCACCAAGGGATACCCCAGCGGGTGGGAAGCGCGCCGGATGCGGCCCACGTATCCCCCGAACGGCTGGGGACGATGACCGGCACGGCCACAGCCAACGGGTGAGCGACCTACCCGGGCGCTCTGGCCCTGCTCCGTACGCGCTGGCTGATACGTCCGCGTACGGTTCGGGCCGCGTGACCACTACCGGTCACACCCTGCCCACGCGTGCGAGCTACTTCATCTCACAGCCTGAGAACGCATCAGCCCTGGCCCCATGCCCGGAACAACGAGCAAGCCACGTGATAGTCACATGATCGGGCGGACAAGTCCTAGCCGAGTGCCGGAGAGTGCTCGGCTGGGCGGCGTCCCCAGGCCGAGACCAGCGGCGCGAGCGTCAGGTCGAGTTCGCCCGCGTGGATGGCGGCCAGGTGCGCGTCGATCTCGGCGTCGTCGGCCAGGCCGGCCGCGAGCAGCTCGCCGCGCACGTGCCGGATGGTCGCCGCCTCCAGCCGGTCGCAGGCCAGCCCACCGACCGGGAAAGAGCCCGCCGCGGCGACATCCACCAACCCGGCCTCACGCAATGCCCGCGGCAGTGTCCGGCCGTAGCGCAGGTCCGCGCCGCGGCGCGCCAGCAGCTCCCGGACCGCGTCACGCAGCCGGTTGGCCCGCCGTTGCGCGGGGCCGCTGTCGTCCAGGCATGCCAGTGGCTGCAGAACGGTGTCGGCGTCCTCGACCAGCAGCCAGCCGCCGGGCCGTAGCGCTGCCGCCATCGTGGCCAACGCGCGAGCCCGGTCGGGTACATGGACCAGCACGAGCCGGGTGTGCACCAGATCGAACGTCCCCGGTTCCGGGGGCGGATCAGCGGCGACGTCGTGCCGGCGCACCTCGTACCCGTCGCCTGCCTTCAGCCACGACGGGTCGATGTCCGTGGCCAGCACGTGCCCGGTCGGACCGACGGCCGCCGCGAGCGCCTCTGGGATACCGGGGCCACCGGCCCCCACTTCCCAGCAGCGCGAGCCGGCCCTGACCCCCAGTCGATCGAAGTGCCCGCGCGTCACACCGTCGAACAGCTCGGCCAGCCAAACGAATCGCTCACCCGCCTCGGCGCGCGCGTTGTCCAGCAGGTACCCGCGGGCGGGAGCCGACTCTCCACCGAGCGCGGTAGTCCCGCCTGTCGGATCCGGTCGGCCAACGACGTGCGGCGGGCGGGGCGAGGAAGTCATCACTACATGGTCAACCTCCCCAAGCCACCAGCGCCACGACGACGGGAGAGGGATGTCTCACACAGCCCGCGAACCCCGCACGTCCCACAGCACGGTTCTGCACCGTGGCGCGAAGGTGTCCATGTATTCGGCCCCCCACAGCCAGCGCACCAGGCGCGGGACGGCGCGCCGGCCGCCGGCGGTAGTGACTCGTTCGCCCAGGACCACAGCCAGGACTGCTGAGCGAGGCTGACACTGGCGATCATCATGAGTCGGCCGGTGATCCGCCGCGGCATCAACAACCGCAGCGGTCGCGGCGCGGGCCACCTCGACGACCTCCACCACCAGCTCCGCACCCGCACCCGCACCCCGGGCACATGATCTCACCTCCCGGAGGGATCTCCTGGCGGCATACGAGCGTCCTCCTCGAACTCGGGAACGCAGAAGCCGTCGGCGCCGAACGGTGTCGGAGCCTGCCCAGCGCGGGAAGGGTGATACGGGCGACGGGCGCCACAGGACCGAGGGGGACGGATCTGATGCCTGCGACCACGCCTTCCGGCAGTCCCGACACCACGGTTGGCCAGGGTCCGACCTCCCGGCCCGGCTGCCGAACTTCGACGTCGACCGCGGGCCCGCGGCGGCCGCGGGACGGGCTGGCGGCACCATTCGTCCTGCAGTTCGTCTATCTGCCACTGCGGGTGCTGCTCGCGATCGGGGCGTTCGCCCTGGTGATCTGGCTGGACGCCGACGGCGCTGCCTTCGGGCTGGCCTGGTTCGCCCTCGGGCTGACGGGGACCGCGATCTCCTGGCAGCGGGTGCGCGTCGAGTGGAGCGGCACGCCTGAGGAGTGGGAGCTGTTCGCGGATGGGCTTCTGAAGAAGCGTTTCTCCGACACCGAGAAGAAGATCGGCTGGACCCCGGCCGAGCTGCCGCCCGACGGCGTGCGCCAGGCCGTCGCGAGCCTCGAGCCCTGCTCACCGAACCCGAACCCGAACCTGAACCTGAACCCGGCCTTTTCACCCTGCCCCAGCCGACGTCGGCGGCACCCGTCATCAGCTCGAACTGAAACTGATGACCCATCACGGAACACCCTGCTAAAAACCCATATCGTTGCCGCAGAACGCTGATCACCGCTACGGTCGCCATCGAAGGTTGAGTCGCTAACGCGGAACGGCGGGGGTGCAGTGCTCGATACGCTGGTGACAACTGCGGCCGGGGCTCTCTCCGCCACGATCGGCGTCGTGGTCGGTGGCATCGTCACGCGGCGTGCGCAGGACCGGCAGTGGCTCCGCGACCAACAATTGGCCGCCTACCAGGAGCTGTTCAGCCACTACGCCAAGTTCACGATGGAGATTGGGCGGGCGCATGCCGACCGTCGAGGCTGGGATTACGACTGGGGAGACTGGAGTGCGGTCCTGGTGCGCGTGAGCCTTGTAGCCCCCAACGATGTGGCGACAGCAATTGACGAGTTCGGTCACGCCGTCGATGGCTTCCTGGAGCAAGTAGCGAGGCGGACCGATCCACTGAGGAATCCGTTGAGCCCGGAGGAGTTCCACTCGGCCAAACAAGAACCGGCCCAGGCACAGATACGACTCGTCAACGCCATACGACGGTCGCTGGGCAACGATCGCGGACTGCCCTTCCAAATCGGTGGGTGAACCATGAGCCAAGGTGCCCTGCCCGGCTGACGCAATCTGCTGGCTGAAACGGCCATAAACTCACAGATCGCCCTCTCAGTGGGCATTTTGATAGCGGTAATCCGCTATACGACATTTGCTACCGTCCTGATCTGCCCTGATCTGGCCGATAGGCGAAGTATGCCATCGGAGGGGTGGGGCGATCCCAGGTCCATGTCATCCGCTTCTGAGCTCCGAAGTCCGTCTGGTTTGAAGAAGTCATAGAACCACCCGAATCACAGCGGAACCGGATCCTCCGCCGCGTTCATGCCGACGCTGTGCCGTGAGCCAGCGGAAGCCGTACCCCAGCGACCTGTCCGACGCCCGATGGGCCTTGATCGAGCCGAAACTGACGGCCTGGAGGAAAGCCCGGCTCGACCGCCGGCCCACCAGCAAGCCGGCACAGGTCGAACTGCGCGACGTCTTCAATGCGATCCTCTACATCAACCGCGCCGGAATCCCCTGGAAGTACCTTCCCCACGACTTCCCGAACCATGGCACCGTCTATGCCTACTATGCGGCCTGGCGCGACGAGGGAGTGTTCGCGGAACTCAACTATGACCTGACCGGCCTGGCCCGCGTGAAGGAAGGGCGCAAGCCCGAGCCGACCGCCTCGGTGATCGACACCCAGAGCGTGAAGACCTCCACCAACGTGCCCTTGACCAGCCAGGGAACGGACGCCGCGAAGAAGATCGTCGGCCGCAAGCGCGGCATCATCACCGACACCATCGGCCTGCTCCTCGCCGTAACCGTCACCGCCGCCAGCCTGTCAGAGAACGCCCTGGGCATCCATCTCCTCAACCAGGCCAAGAAGACCTACCCGAGCATCTCCAAGAGCTGGGTCGACACCGGCTTCAAGAACGCCATGATTGAGCACGACGCCGACCTCGGAATCGACGTCGAAGTCGTCGCGAGAAAATCCGACGTCCGCGGCTTCCACGTTCCCGTGTCGGAGGACCCGGCGGGCCAGGGCGGAGAAGAACAGCTCGATCTGGTTGAGCCAGGAGGCGTGTGGCGGGGTCCAGTGCACGTGCCAGCGCGGGTGGGCGGCGAGCCATGCCTTGGTGTGCTTGGCGGTGTGGGATGAGCCGTTGTCCAGCACCTCGTGGATCTGCCTGCCCGGGTCGATCACCGTGTCGAGACGGTCGAGGAAAGCGGTGAAGGTGGCCGCGTCATTGCGGGCGATGGGTTCGGTGAGTACCTCGCCGGTGGTCACGTCGAGAGCGGCCACGATCGAGGCGGTGCCGTGCCGGTGGTATTCGAACTCCTGGCGGACGGGGGTGCCGGGGCCGACCGCACTGGTGGGGTGCTTGCGCGAGCGGGCGGCGATCGCGGTCTTCTCATCGACCGACAGCACCACCGCTCCGGCGGGCGGGGTGCGATACAGCCGGCAGATGTCCGCGGCCCGGTCCCAGAAGTCGGGGGTGTCGCGGCGGGTGAGCCAGCCACGTACCCGGTGCGGCTTGAGGTCTAGGTCCGCCAGGATCCGCCCGACCTGGGACGCGGAGATCGCCGCGGGCACCGTGCCCGCCACCCGCGCGGCGATCGCGCAGTGAGACCACGTCGACTCCGGGTGCGGTGGCGCGCTGGTGGCGGCGGCCACCACCGCCATGCGCACCTCGCACCCGTACGTCCTGGGCCGCCCCGACCGCTTCGCGTCGTCCAGGCCATCCGGGCCGCCGGCGGCGAACCGGCCCCGCCACTTGCGCACCGTGTTCACCGAGATTTCCAGTTCCCGCGCGATGGCACCGTTAGTACTGCAACCGCATCTGGGGGATCTGCACCCGGGGTGGCCGCTGTACAGCCAGAACGTGCCGAGGCGGTTGAGGTAGAGCTCGTCAGGTATGGCGCGGGCGAGAGCGACGTCACGTGGAGTGGCAGGCTGCCGCTTCGTGCAAACTGGCCGGGATTGGACTTATCTCCCCTGGGCGAAGCCCCGACGATGGCGGAAGTCTTCGAACAGGGGAACTGATGAGGCGTCCGGCAAGGGCTGTGGCCGCAGTCTGTCTACTGCTGGCCCTGACGGCCTGCCAGTCAGGGGCGGCGTCCGGTAAGGCCCAGGGCACCGACGCCGAGTTGGCGTGCGCGGCCGTGAGTCGGCTGCCGGAACAGCTGCCGGGCACCGATGGCGGGCAGGCCTTCGACATCGTGGTGGCGCGCCTCGTCGGCGCCGAGGAACTGGCCAGGGCGGCTGCCCTGGCGGACGCCAAGTTCCAGCCGCTCGCCGATGCCCTGCGGGAGGCGCAGCAGCTGCTCTCCGTGACCTCCGACCCCCAGCAGGCCGAACCCGCAGTCAAGAAGGCCCGGACGTACTGCTGACGGACGAGCGCCACTACTGCCGTCGGTGTGCCTGCCTGTCGGGGCGTCGCTGGCGCGGGATCACTGCAGCCCGGCCCGTACAGGCCGCGGCGGGGGCCACACCGTTCGGTGCGGGCCCCGCCTGGATCGCCTTGGTGTGTCAGAGGGCGGTGCCGCCGGTGTAGTGGCCTCGGCGTTTGTAGTGGGATCGGCGGGCTCGGGCCTGGCTTCGTCGTCGGAAGCGTGACCAGCGCAGATGGTGCTCGTTGGTCCGGTGTCGGGGCCCGACGAGGTGGCCCATGAGCCGGCGGATCTCCGGCACGCTCAGGGGTATGAGTTCGTGTTCGTCGTCAGCGTCGCCCCTTTTGCGGCCTCACGGGCACGAAGGGCGGTCAGGTAGGCGAGAGCGGCCGTGGCCAGGGTGATGTGCCGCTACCAGGCGCGGTAGAGGCGGACCTGGTAGTGGTCCAGGCCGCACTCCATCTTCGCCGCCTGGAACGACTCCTCGATCGCCCACCGCGCGGCGGCCACCTTGACCAGGTCCTTCAGCCGGGTGCCGACGGGGCCGTAGCAGACGTAGTGGGCGATCTTGCTCGGGTCGCTGACGGAGCGGCGTGCGAGGACCCACTGTCCGAAGCCGTTCTCCCATACGGGCTGGATCGCTACTCGGGCCCAGTCGTAGATCCGCTCGCCGTGGGAGCCCTGGCCTCCGGAGATGCGCTTCCAGGCCTGCCGCGGCAGTGTCGCGATCAGCTTGTCCACCCGGACCTCGGCCCAGCCCGCGGTGATCACGGTGTCGTTGACCTTGGTGGCGAGCACGTGCGCGATGCGGCGTTCCTCCAGCCAGGACCTGAGGTGCTTGGCCTGGCCGTAAGCCTCGTCCGCGGTCACCCAGGCGAACGGGACGCGGGCGTCGATCGCGCGCTGCAACATCCATTTGAAGTGCTCGTTCTTCGTCGCGAACGGCACCTCGTCCCCGATGCCGGCGGTTCGGCAGCGTTCCCGGTCATCGGTCCAGGACACGGGCAGATAGAGCTCGCGGCCGATCAACGCGCGCCCCTTGGAGGAGGCGTAGGCCAAGAACGTGCCGATCTGGCAGTTCTCGGTGCGGCCGGCGGTACCGCTGTATTGGCGTTGGACACCGGCCGACTGGGTGCCCTTCTTCAGGAAGCCGGTGTCGTCGCCGATCAGGATCCCGTCCCTAGCGCCGATGGTCTCCACCACGAAATCGCGCACGTCGTCGCGGACCGCGTCCTCATCCCAGTCGGAAAGGTTCAGCAGGCGCTGGACCCCGTCCGGACGGAGCTGCCCGACCTGCTCGGCCAGCGTCCAGCCGTTCTTCCGCTCCAACGGAGCCAGCAGCCCGGCCAGGTAGTCCAGCGCCCGATCGCGGGGCTCCGACCTGCCAAAACGATGCGCGATGCGGGCATGGAACCCGGCTATCCCCTCGAACCACGACTCGACCTGCTCAACCGTCAGCTCATCGGCACACAGATACACCAACGAGCCCCACACGACATCCGTCACGCAGATGCGGTTGCAGGATTAGCCAGCCCGTCCGCCGCCGCGAGCACGATCCGCGCTCGCAGCACCTGCCGGACCTGCGCGGTCGCCGATGCCGCCAGCATCTCCAGCCGCGCCCGCACCGGCTCGGTGAGCTCCACCACAACCGCCTTCGCCCCCGTCATCGGACCCACCTCGTCCACCGACCGAGACGGTGATCACGGCGCAGGATGGCAGAAGCCCGCAGGATGGAGCCGTGCCGAAGAACCCGCCGCCATCGATGCAGGTCTCACTGCGTCAACGTCTGAACGACCACGCCCGCGCCCACCGGCCGCAGTTGACCGGGGTGACGGTCCACTACCGGGCAGGATTCGCCTACGTCGCAGGTAGCCTGCCCGGTGAGGTGTCGCTGCCGCTGTGCCGCCTGCGTTTCACCGGCGTCCTGCATACCTGGGGCTTCGCGCTCTACGTCGCCAGCCGTGACGGCTACGAAGACAACATCCTGCCCAGCGGCTCACCGGCTGGATCTCCTGAGGAAGCACTGGACTGCGCCTGCGTTCTGTACCTCGGCGACCCCACCGGGCCACTCCTGCCCGACCCATCGATCCCGGTGCTTCGGTCATGAAGCCCCCCGCGCTGCCCGCAGGGGTCACATGGCACGACACGGACACGGCTGTCTTCCCCTACGCGGCCCGGGTCGAAGGACGTTGGCTGGTCCTGCGGCTCAACGACTTTCCTGAGCATCCGCTCTATACCCTGTTCATCGACGCACAGGTCATCGGTGACATAGACGACGACCCGGTCGCCTGGCGATTGCTGTCCCGGTCAACCTTCCCCGTTCTCACCGCGCAGGACCGCGCGGAGGTCCTCCGCCTCATGACCGGCCTCGGCCCTTACGGGGCAGAGGCCGGCACCCCGTGCACGGGCGACTGGTGCACCTGCACCATCCTCACCGACGAATACGCCGCCAAGCCCAACACCCCTCCACGCACTTCCGCGGAGCAGCACTAGGCTTCGGTCGAGGGCATCTGGTCACTGCTAGACCGGCACCAGCTGCGGGACGGTCGCCAGTTCGGTCCCTGCGATCCGTAGTGCGGCACGCGTCTCTTCGGGCCTCGGCCCCCACACCGGGTGCCAGAATCCGTTGTGCTCGACGTCGAACAGCACGCCCTCGACCGGCCAGGAGAGCCACACCTGCAGGTCCTCGGGGTCACCGTGCCGCCAGTCCGGCCAGCTCCGGGACCCGTGCGGGAGGCCGGCGGACAGAAAGACCCGATGGTCGGCCGCGAACCGGAAGCCGAACCGGGCCTCGACGTCATCGAGCTCCTGCTCGCTCAGACCCGGCCCGATCTCGGCACGGAGAAGACGCTGGAGGTCCCCGGCGGCTTCGAGGGTCAGCGGCGAGGGCGACGAACGGGTCATCCAGGCAGCGTAGTGGCCTGATCCGACTGCGGGCACGGCCTTTCCTCGGCCACCACGGCGACACGCGGCACATGCGATGGTGACCGACGTTCGGGGCGTCGGTGTCGTTGCCTGGCAGCCAGAGGTTCAGACACAGGCACTGACCCCGCCGGGGCGGGGGCCAGGCCCCGCTGCGTGAAGTGTCACGACGCCGACGGCCGGGACCCACTCGCTGTCATTCACAGCGTGATCGCGAACCTCGAATCCGCATCAGCGCACCCACGCGGCCGTGGCCTTCCTGCAGTGGCTCAGTGCACACGACCTCGCCGTGGATACCTGCCGACAGGCCGACCTCGACCGCTGGCCCACCGCCCCCTCCGCGACCTACCGCCGCGCTGCCGGGCATGACGACGGGCAGGAACAGGGCGAGGCCGGGCACGGAGCCGGACGGCGAGCACCGGGAGGTGGAGACCACTCGGCCGGTGCTCGCCTCCCTGTTCCAGTTCCGCATCGCCACCGCGGAGCAGCGGCGCCGGCTGCACGCCCCGGGCGGCGGCATCGAGAAGGCGCGCGGCCGGCTGCGGCGGCCGGGCCGAGGAGCCCACGTCCCGACCAGCAGCGGCGGTTCCGGCCGGCACTCATGGTGAGCGACTCGCGGATCGGCCTTCAGCCGATGGAACGAGCCCCCTCGATGAGCCCCATGCGGGCCTCGTTCAGGGCTTCTGTCTGCTTGATCAGGTGATCAACGGCGTTGGTCACGAGAGCCATCTCGGCCGGCGTCGTCCAACCCGGCCGGTGGATGATCTTGAGCAGCTCCTCGTGACCGTCGTTGGTCACGGACTTGGTCACCGTAATCAGGTGGTGAATGCGCTGCTCCAGGTGAGCCAGCTGGTCCTTCTCCATGGTGTGCCCAACTTTCCTCGGTCGTAGTGGCACGAACAGGCCATACCTACCCAAGCTGGCTCGCCTTGCCATCGGACCGAACGGGTGGCGTCACCCGGTCTCGTCCGACACGGGTCAAGGGGCCATAGCTGCGGCCGCCAGCTGCCTGGATCACCCGGACGAGTAAATCGACGTCGCATACCAATCCGCGGGCTGGGGGCTCACGACGACCAGCGAGAGCCGGACACCCTGCACCGGCTTGCTGCGGGCTGCCCGATCGCGCCGAACGGGGGGCTGGCGCGGTAAGACCCTGGACAGGCCTACGGCCAGCGCAGCCCTCGCCGCACTGGCCCTGGCGCTCCTGGAAGTCGAACGTCGTGACGACCGGCGCGCGGCCATCGCGGGATCGACCAGGGCCGACAGGTAGGGCTCCAACTGCCCCTGATCCATGCGCCATGCGCCATGCGCCAATCGTAGCCGTCCGCGATCCTGCGGGGGGACGCTCAGGAGTTCGCCCACCAACGCACTCTCGGAGAACGCACCCAGGGCCGTGGAAGGGCTGCCGGCCCGGCCGACTGCCGAGTCTGCTGAGGATCGCTCCGGTCGCTACGCGTCAGCAGGGACAGTCCGCGCCTCGGGTCGTGGGGTACTCGGTCACGTTGGTGCGCTTCCCCAGTCGGCCGCTACCACGCTATCCCGCGTTGCGCGGCGACAGCCGCCGTGTAATCCGGTCGAACAGATCCTCCAGCGGCTCGCCGACGTCCCGACCGAACTCGGTCAGCCCGTAGGTGACCTGAGGCGGCGTCGTCGGCTCGACCTCCCGCCAGACCAGGCCGTCCTGGACCAGCACGCGCAGGGTCTGGGCGAGCATCTTCTCGCTGATGCCCTGGATGCTCTCGCGCAGCTCGTAGAACCGGAGCCGCGTCGGTGTCGAGCAGCGCGGCGGCTTCGGCGAATCCGGCGGCGGTCGCAAGCATCCTGAGCGTGTCGCGCGTGCTGATGTCGTGGGCCTCGACGAAGTGTGCCCGCATCAGGTACTCGGCCACGGTGTCCTGCAGTGCGCTGCCGCCGTGCTCGTGGGCGAGGGCCAGGAGCCGGTGGGCGTCGTGGCTGCTGGATCGCCAGGCCGCGCCCCAGTTGGGTCCCAGCCCTTCGGCGGCTGCGATGCGGGAGATGGGCACCCGGTCGTCGGCGGTCGCCGGGCTCTGCATGGCCGGCGGGTTCACCACGCACCGGCCTGCGGTGTCGTCGACCATCGGGTCGCGCTGGGCCGGTTCCACCGGGACGGCCTGGGCCGGGGCGGTCGGGTCGATCCGGTAGGGGCGCCAGACGACCTCGATGTCGCGGGCGGACAGCGCCGGATCGGCGAGGGCCGCCTCCAGCCGGCGTTTGCCGATGTAGGCCCAGGGGCAGACGACGTCCGCCCAGATCTCGATGCGCATCTTCGTCCTCATGTCCTCTCTGAGGCTCTTGCCTGCCGTGCGGGTGTTCAGGCCGGTGTGGGCGCCGGGCGCCCGCACCGGCCTGCGGAGCGGGTCGACGACCGGGGCCGGCCTTGGGGACGGTCAGCCGATGAAGTCGGCGAGGTTCCGCTTGAGCTGGTCCTTCGGCAGGGCGCCGACGATGGTCTTGACGGCCTTGCCACCGGCGAAGACCTTCAAGGTCGGGATGGACATGATCCCGTACTGGGCGGCGAGAGCGGGGTTCTTGTCGATGTCGACCTTCACGACCGTCAAGCGGTCGGCGTGCTCGGCGGCGATCTGCTCCAGGGTGGGAGCGATCATCCGGCACGGCGGGCACCAGGTGGCCCAGAAGTCGACCAGAACGGGCGTGTCGCTCTGGAACACGAGCTCCTCGAAGTTGCTCTCGGTTGCGGTGATGGTGGTGCCGGCCATGGGAGATGTCCTTGATCTGTCGGTGACTCGGGCGAGTCGGGTGGTTCGGGTGACTGGAGTGGTTCGGCTGGTTCGGGTGGGTGGTGGTGGTCAGACGGCCGAGACGACCATGACGGCCTGGGTCTCCGGGTCGGCCAGTGAGGCCAGGTAGCGCTCGGCGTCCAGGGCGGCGGAGGCGCCGGTGCCGGCGGCGGTGATGGCCTGGCGGTAGGTGTGGTCCACGACGTCGCCGGCACCGAAGACGCCCGGGACGTTGGTCCGGGTCGAGGGGGCCTCGACCTTCAGGTAGCCCTCGGCGTCGAGGTCCAGCTGGCCCTTGAACAGCTCGGTGCGCGGGTCGTGGCCGATGGCGATGAACAGGCCGGTGACGGCCAGCTC
>NZ_JBVJCO010000069.1:0-29639 GCF_055588525.1 Kitasatospora sp. NPDC041988 | reverse complement strand
CCACCCCCCTCCCCCCCCCCCCCCCCCCCCCCCCCCCCACCCCCCCCCCCCCCCCCCCCCCCCCCCCCCCCCCCCCCCCCCCCCCCCCCCCCCCGCGGCCGCTACCGCGGCGCCGGGACGTAGCCGGCGGGCCGGGTGGTGAAGGTGCCCCGGCCCTGGGTGCGGCTGCGCAACCTGGTCGCGTAGCCGAAGAGCTCGGCCAGCGGCACGGTCGCCGACACCACCGCGGTGCCGGCCCTCGGCGCCGAGCCCTGGACCTTTCCGCGACGGGCGGCCAGGTCACCGAGCACGCCGCCCACCGCGTCCTCGGGCACGCTCACCGTCACCTCGGCGACCGGCTCCAGGAGCAGCGGGCCCGACTTCCGCAGCGCCTCGCGCAGGGCGAGCCGCCCGGCGGTGCGGAACGCCAAGTCCGAGGAGTCCTTGGGGTGGGTGGCCCCGTCGGTCAGCGTGACGAGCACGCCCGTGACGGGGTGGCCGCCCAGCGGGCCCTCGGCGAGCGCGTCCCGGCAGCCGGCCTCGACCGCCTGGACGTACTCCTTGGGCACCCGACCGCCGGTGACGGTGGAACGGAACACGAACCCCTCGGCCCCCTCGCCGTCCAGCGGCGCCACGTCCAGCACGATGTGGGCGAACTGGCCGGCGCCGCCGTCCTGTTTGACGTGCCGGTACACCAGGCCGGTGACGCCGCCCTCGATGGTCTCCCGGTAGGCGACCTGCGGCCGCCCGACGGTGACCTCCAGCCCGTGGGCGCGGCGGATCTTCTCCACCGCGACCTCCAGGTGCAGCTCGCCCATGCCGGACAGCACCCGCTGGCCCGTCTCCGGGTCGGTGCGGACCACCAGCGACGGGTCCTCCTCGGCGAGCCGGGCCAGCGCCGTGGCGAGCCGGTCGGTGTCGGTGGCCCGCCGGGCCTCGACGGCCACCGTGACGACCGGGTCGGCCGCGACGGTCGGTTCCAGGACCACCGGGGCACCGGGCGCGCAGAGCGTGGCGCCCGCGCGGGCGGCCTTCGCACCGACCACCGCGACGATGTCACCGGCCACCGCCGACTCGGTCTCGGCGTGCCGGTCGGCCTGCACCCGGAGGATCCGGGCGATCCGCTCGGTGTGTCCCGTGCCGGCGTCCAGCACCGTGTCCCCCTTTCGCAGTGTTCCGGAGTAGACGCGCAGATAGGTGAGCCGGCCGGTGGAGGTCGCGTTCACCTTGAAGACCAGCGCCGCGAACGGCCCGGCCGGGTCGGCGGCGCGCTCCTGCTCCGTGCCGTCGGGGCCGCCCGTGGGGTCGCCCGTGGGACCGGTCCTGAGGTCGCCCGTGGGACGGCTCTTGGGACCGCCGACCAGCGAGCCGCGCACGGCGGGCACGTCCAGCGGCGAGGGCAGGTACGCCACCACGGCCTCCAACAGGGGCTCGACGCCCCGGTTGCGGTAGGCCGAGCCGCAGAGCACGACCACGGCCTCGCCGGTGCGGGTGAGGTCGCGCAGGGCGGCGGCCAGCGTGCCGGGGGCCAGCGACCCGCGGTCGCAGAACTCCTCCAGCGCGCCGGGATGGAGCCCGGCCACCGCCTCCTCCAGCCCGTGGCGGCGCCGCTCGGCCTCCTCCCGCAGCTCCGCGGGCACCGGCCCCTCCCGGTAGGCGTCCGGGCCGGGCTGGTCCGCCCAGGTCAGGGCACGCATCGTCAGCAGGTCGACCACGCCGGTGAAACCGTCCTCCCGTCCGATCGGCAGCTGGACGGCCAGCGGGGCCGGGTGCAGCCGCTCGCGGATGGAGGCGACGGCCGCGTCCAGGTCGGCGCCGGCACGGTCGAGCTTGTTGACGAAGGCGATCCGGGGCACCCCGTGCCGGTCGGCCTGCCGCCAGACCGACTCGCTCTGCGGTTCGACGCCCGCGACGGCGTCGAACACCGCCACCGCCCCGTCGAGCACCCGCAGCGAGCGCTCCACTTCGTCGGCGAAGTCGACGTGGCCCGGGGTGTCGATCAGGTTGATCCGGTGGCCGTCCCAGGCGCAGCTGACCGCCGCCGCGAAGATGGTGATGCCGCGGTCGCGCTCCTGCGGGTCGAAGTCGGTGACGGTGGTGCCGTCGTGGACCTCACCGCGCTTGTGGGTCTCCCCGGTCAGGAACAGGATCCGCTCGGTGACGGTGGTCTTGCCCGCGTCCACGTGGGCGAGGATGCCGAGGTTGCGGACGGTGGCGATGGTCTGGACGGTCGTGGTGGCGAGGTCGGTGCGCATGGCCCGGTGCCTTTCGGGGTGTTCCGGAAAAGGGCGGCGCGATTGCGGCGACACAGCGGCCACGACGCGGGGCCGGAGCACACACGGCCACGCGGGAACTCATTCGGGCACCCCGTCAACCGGGGCTGTCCGATGGTCAGTTCAGGCTTCTGTCGCAGGCATCCGATGCCGGCCGCGCAGCGGGCACCGGACGCACGAGGACACCAGGATCACCTCGTACCGCGAGGAGGGAACGACGACAGCGGTGCGGTAGCGCACGGCCTGCCTCCCTCGACTCGTCACGGTGGCACCGCCCCCGGAACGGTGGCGGCGCGTCTCTGCGAGCCGAGTGTAGGGAACGGGGCCGACCGCGGTCACCGGGTTTTCGGAGCCCTGCTCCGGGCGGTCGGCCGACCGGGTCATCCCCGGGCCGGAATCCGATCCCGAACCCGGCCCTACACTGAACCACCGTCAGGGCACGGTGCGACAGGCCTCCCCCTCCACCGGCACGGCAGCCGACCGCCCCTCGGCACGGCGGCCGCCACCCGCCCGCGGGCGCCCGAGCACCACGCCGGCCAGCACCAGCACCAGGCCGCCCGCCTGCAGCGGCCCCAGCTCCTCCCCCGCCACCGCCGTGCCGAGCAGCACGCCGGTCAGCGGGTTGAGCAGCCCGACCAGACCGACCGTCCCCGCCGGCAGGTGCCGCAGCCCCGCGAACCACGCGGCGAAGGCCAGCGCCGTGGCCACCAGGGTGACGTAGCCGAAGGCGAGCAGCCCGGGCAGCCCGGGCGTCGGCGGCGCCCCCTCGACGACCGCCGCCAGCGGGAGCAGGACGAGACCGCCGGCGGTCAGCTGCCAGGAGGTCGAGGCGAGGACGTCGGCGCCGTCCCGCCACCGCCCGGCGAGGACGTAGCCGCAGGAGGAGACCAGCATCGCCGCCACCGAGGCGGCCAGTCCGGGCAGGCTCACCGAGCCTGCCCGGGTCAGCAGCATCAGGCCGACCCCGGCCAGGCCGACCACCGCGCCGAGCAGGTGCGTACGGGCGGGGCGTTCGGCCACCAGGGCCCAGGCGATCAGCATCATCGCCAGCGGGGAGGCCGCCATCACGGTGGAGGCGAGGCTGGTGGCGAGCAGCTGGGAGGCGACGTACAGCAGTACGAAGAACAGGCCCGTGTTGAGCAGCCCCAGCACCGCCGAGCGCCACCACCAGGCGCCGCGCGGGCGCCGCCGGCAGAGGGCCAGCAGGAGCAGCCCGGCCGGCAGGGCCCGCAGGGCGGCACCCCAGAGCGGGCGGTCGGCCGGGAGGAACTCGCGGGTGACGTAGTAGTTGGCGCCCCAGGCCACCGGCGCGACGGCGGTCAGCAGCACCCAGCGCAGATTGGCTTCCATGGAAGCAATATACTCCAGATATCTTCCGTGGAAGCTACTGAGCTAGGATGGCGGTATGGAGCAGCAACACCAACCGGCCGGGCCACCGCCCGGCGCGGCGGACCACGTCGCCGCCATCCAGGCCGAATGGCGCCGCGAACGCCCCGACCTCGACGTCTCCCCGCAGGCCGTGATCGGCCGGCTGCACCGCCTGGCCACCCGCCTCACCGAGGAACTCTCCCTGGTCTACGGGCGCTACGGCCTCGGCGAGGGCGAGTTCGACGTCCTCGCCGCGCTGCGCCGCGCGGGCGCCCCGTTCGAACGGGCCCCCGGCGAGCTCGCCGCCCACACCATGGTCACCACCGGCGCGATGACCAAGCGGATCGACCGCCTGGAGCGGGCCGGGCTGGTCACCCGCCGCCGCAGCGAGGCCGACGGGCGCGCGCGCGTCGTCGCCCTCACCGAGGCCGGCCGCCGACTGATCGACGAGGCGTTCACCGCCCACATGCGCAACGAGCACCGCCTCCTGGGCCGGCTCACCCCCGAGGAGGCGGCCACACTGGAAGCCTTGCTGACCACCTGGCAGCAGCGCCTGGACCACCCGCAACAAGCCACCGAATCCTGACGCTTCGGCGGCCGCGACCCGGTGACCGTCCTCTTCTTCCCCGACCGGTCGGCCGCCGACACCGCGCCCTACGACGTGGCCGCCGATCCGGCCTTCGCCGACCCCACCGCCGGCTGGGGCGCCCCGCCGTGGGAGTTCACCGGCCCGCCGGCCCCGCTGTACGCCGCCGGCAAGGCCATGCCGGCGCGGATCGAACGGTTCTATGACGACCCGCTCGTCGACCTCCCCGACGAGGCCGCGGACCGCCTGGCCGCGCTGGGGCCCGCCGCCCTCAACGTCGCACCGGAGCACGGCTCCTGTCCGCACGGCCCGGTCCACCGAACTTCGGCTCCGGGCCCGGCTCCGGCTCCGGACTCCGCGGACGATCTGACGATCGATCCCGCTTTCAGCCCGCCCGGGCGTCGTCGTAGGCGTCGCGGGCGGCGAGCACCTCGGGCATGTTCTGCTCGGCCCACGCCTTGATCGACCGCATCAGCGGCAGCAGCCCCGTCCCGAGCGGGGTGAGCGCGTAGTCCACCCGGGCGGGCACCGAGGGTGTGACGGTGCGGGTGAGCAGGCCGTCGCGTTCCAGGGCGCGCAGGGTCTGGGTGAGCATCTTCTCGCTCACCCCGGCGAGGCGCCGGCGCAGGTCGCTGTAGCGCTGCGGGCCGTCGGCGAGGGCGTTGACGATCAGGCTGACCCACTTGTCGCCGATCCGGTCGAGCAGTTGCCGGGCCGGGCACTCGGCGAGGTACGCGTCGAAGCCGGCCCGTTCGGCCGCGCGGCGCTGGGCTGCGGTCGTGGTGGCCATGGGCTCTCCTCCCCGTACGGTACGCACTTCCGGGTGCGTACTTCCCCCTGGAGAGTAACTCTCCATAGTTTGGCGACTGTTCGCAACTCCCCGATCCTGTGAAGGAGCGCGCCATGCGTGCGGTTGTCGTTCGTACCTTTGCCGGCCCCGAGGCCCTGGAGCTGGTGGACGTGCCCGTGCCCGAGGCCGGCCCCGGCCAGGTGCGGGTGCGGGTGGAGGCGGCCGGGGTCAACCCGGTGGACGCGGTGACCCGCGCCGGAGTCCTGGCGGGGGCGGGGCTGATGGCGCCGCGCGAGGTGGTCGGGATCGGCTGGGACGTGGCCGGCGTGGTCGACCGGGTCGGCCCGGGGGTGACCGGGTTCGCCCCCGGCGAGCGGGTGATCGGCCTGCGCGACCGGCTGGACGTCCCGCTGGGCGCCTACGCCGAGTACCTGGTGTTGGACGCCTCCGCGCTGGCCCCGGCGCCGGCGGGGGTGCCGGCCGTCGAGGCGGCGACGCTGCCGCTGAACGGGCTGACCGCCGTCCAGGCGCTGGACCTGCTCGGTCTGGCGGCCGGCTCGACCCTGCTCGTGACCGGTGCGGCGGGCGCGGTGGGCGGCTTCGCGATCGAGCTGGCGGTGCTGCGCGGGCTGCGGGTGGTGGCGGTGGCGGGCGAGGAGGACGAGGCGCTGGTCAGGGAGTTGGGCGCGGAGTGGTTCGTCCCGCGCGGCGCCGCCGACCTGGCCGCCGCTGTCCGGGCGCTCGTCCCAGGCGGGGTGGACGGCGCGCTGGACGCGGCGCTGCTGGGGATCGTCGCGCTCGGCGCGGTCCGCAACCGGGGCGCCTTCGTCACCGTCTCCGGGGGCGCGCCGCTGGGCCTGCGCGGCATCCGGGTGACCAACGTCTGGGTCGCCGCCGACGGCCCCGCGCTCGCCGGGCTGTCCGATCTCGCCGCCCGGCGCCGCCTCACCCTGCGGGTGGCTGCCACCCACCCGCTGGAGCAGGCCGCCGACGCGCACCGGCGGCTCGACCGGGGCGGCCTGCGCGGACGGCTGGTCCTGGTGCCCTGACTCGCCGACAGGCCCCCGGACTACCCACGCCCGGAGCGGCGTTGGCGGAGCCAGGCGAGTGCGGCGACCAGCCCGACGGCTCCGCCCGCACAGAGTTTGACGGCGCCCTTGGCGAGCAGCCAGCCGAGACCGGGGACGGTCCAGCCCAGCCAGTGGAAGACGGCCAGCAGCACCCCGGCCGCGCCCAGCGCCGCGACAACGGTGACCATCACGGCCGCGCCGGTGGAGAGTTCGCGCTCCCCCGCAGCCGCTTCCTGCGTTTCGTTCGTGCCCCCAGAATCCATGAAGGGGATCCTAACCCGACGTCACCGCGGGGCGTGGTGGGTGTCCCCGGTGTGCTCGCCGGTCTCGTGGTCGGGGAAGCTGACGGCGAGGGTGACGCGGTACTCGAAGACGTCGTCGCGGTGGCCGGGGACGCGGGCCCAGGCCAGCGAGTGCACCTCCGCCTCGGGCGCCTGGCGACACCAGGCGGCGGCCTCCTCCAGCGCCCGGGCCGCCGAACGGCCGGTGCAGACCACGGCCGTGTAGGCGGCGACCGCGACGTCGCCGCCGCTGCGCCCGGCCCGGGAGACCGCGCGGACCGCGGCCGCGGCGTGGGTGAGGTCGCGGGCCAGGTCGTCGACCAACCGGGGCGGGGCCGACAGGACGGCCGGCCCGTCCGCCACGGTCTCCGGCAGGTTCGTGCTCAATGTCTCGGCCTCCGTCCGCCTGGTCACGGGATCTGCCTGGATCGGGTCCACCGGGGTGGGGTCCACCTGGTCTGTCACAGGGTGCGCCTGGTCACGGGCCCAAGGATGCCGGGTCGCCGTTCCTGGCATGACCACTTTCACCGGAACATCACCCGTCCGGGGAGCGGATGGTGTAGGGCGTGACGTCTCCGGGCGTGCCCTGGTACGGGGGTGGCCGGCATATCGGGCCAGGTCAGGCCGTTCACCGGCGGGCGCCGCCCGGAGCCCGACCGCACGTGCGCGCACCACCGCCGTGCCCCGGACCGCCCGTTCGGCTCCCGGTCGCGCCCGGTTCACGTCCGCCGCGGTTGCCCGGCCGTGACGGATCCGTACAACTCCCGTTGCAGGAAGCGGAAATACCGGACCCGTCCGGACACTAGGATCCTGCCCGAGGCAGTCCGCCGCCGCGGTGGACGCCATCGGAGGGGGATCCCATGCAGCTCAAGTCACCGCTCCAGTACGGCCGTCGGCACCTCTGGCTGCCCGCGCTGGCGCTCGCGGGTGCGGCGCTGGCCGGGTGCTCCTCCTCCGGCGGGGGTGGGTCGGCCGCGGCCTCCGCGCCCGCCACCACCGCCGCATCCACCCCGGCCGCCGCGCCCACCGCTTCGGCCCCGGCGTCCACCCCGGCCGCGTCCACCCCGGCGGCCCCCGCCACCGCGGCGCCGACGGGTGCCGCCGCCAAGCGGCCCGCGGACGCGTGCACGCTGCTCAACTCCCCCCAGGTGATCGCCGCCGTCGGCACCGGCGGCCCGTTCGCCGGGACCCACCCCGACCCGGCGAGCGACGGCAGCCCGGTCTGGGGCTGCACCTGGGGCTCCCGCCAGTCGTACGCGTCGATCCGCGAGGTGAAGCCGACCGTCCTCGCCTCCGTCAAGGCGAACCCGGACAACCAGCTCACCCCGGTGCCGGAGGTGGGCCAGGAGGCGGTGCTGGCGCAGCGCAAGGACGGCACCCACCCGGTGGTGTACTTCGTCACCGACGGCCGGGCCTACTCCGTCGAGGTGGTGAAGGACCGCGGCCCGGGTGACGGCGTCAACGCCCCGGCGGAGGCGCTGGCCGAGAGCGCGCTGGCCCTGGTGCTCGCCAAGTCGCTCAGCGGCTGAGCCGCGGCCCCCGGAGGCCCCGGCCGTTCGATGGCGGCCTGGGCCGTTCGAAGGCGGCCGGGGACGCCGGGCGGCGCAGCCCGTTCCCTCCGGGGCGTGAACGGGGCCGGGCGGGGGCTGCGGGCGGATGCGGGTACGGCGCGGGCGTTCACAGAATGACGCCACGGCGCCGCACCCCGTACTCCCCCGACAGCCAAGGCGGATCGTATGAGCCGATTCCACCCGTCCCCACCCCGGGCTCTGAAGGGACGGCGCAGAGCGGCCTCCCTGCTGGCCGGCCTCGCCCTGCTCGCCCCCGCCGCCGCGGCCGGGTCGTTGGCCACCGCGATACCCGCGTGGGCCGACGATCCGACCATCTCGGTGAACAACATGCGCTACGCCTGGGACACGGCCGAACCGGGCCTGGGCCCCGCGCAGGTCTCGGCCTCGGACTTCGGCCGGCGCTGGTCCACCGCCGTCGACGGCGCGGTGTACGCACAGCCGCTGGTGGCCGGTTCGACCGTGGTGGTCGCCACCGAGACCAACCACGTGTACGGCGTCGGTGCGACCGACGGCAAGATCCTCTGGCAGCGCGCCCTCGGCACCCCCGTGCCGTCCTCCACGGCCTGCCTCTCCCCGGGCACCGGCATCACCTCGACGCCCGTGTACGACAAGGCGACCGGCACGGTCTACCTGGTGACGAAGTCCAACGAGGGCGGCGCGCACTTCTCCGTGCACGCCCTGGACGCCGCCTCGGGCGCCGAGCGCAGCGGCTGGCCGGTACCGGTCCAGGGCGACCCGGTCAACAGCCCCGGCGTCCCGTTCAACGCGGCCACCTCCGCCCAGCGCGCCGGACTGCTGCTGCTGGACGGCGCGGTGTACTTCGGCTTCGCGTCGGACTGCGGGGTCGGCACGTACGTCGGCCATGTCGGCGGCGTCAACACCACGAGCCGGAAGCTGACGCTCTGGTCCACCGAGTCGGGTTCTAACTCGCAGAACGGCGGCGTCTGGATGAGCGGCGGCGGCCTGGTCTCGGACGGCGCCGGGCGGATCATCGTGGCCACCGGCAACGGCGCGGGCACGGGCTCCTCGCCGCCCAAGGGCCCGGGCAGCAGTCCGCAGGGCCACTTCGCCGACTCGGTGGTGCGGCTCGGTGTCAACAGCGACGGCAGCCTCGCCCCGAAGGACTTCTTCAGCCCGAGCAACAACCGGGATCTGGACCACAACGACCTGGACCTCGGCTCCGGCGGCCCGGCCGCACTCCCGGCCGGTTTCGGCGCCGGCGCGCACCCGCACCTGCTGGTGCAGGTCGGCAAGGACGGGCGGATCTTCCTGCTGGACCGCGACAATCTGGGCGGCATGGGCCAGGGCCCGAACGGCACCGACGCGGTGGTCGGCACGACCGGCCCGTACAAGGGCGTCTGGGGCCACCCGGGCGTCTGGGGCGGCGACGGCGGCTACGTCTACGTGATCGAGAACTACGGCTCGCTGCGCGCGCTCAAGTACTCGGTGAACGGCTCCGGCAACCCGCAGCTGACCAACGCCGGGACGAGCGCCGAGGGCTTCGGCTACGCGTCCGGCTCGCCGGTGGTGACCTCCAACGGGACGGCCTCCGGCTCGGCGCTGGTCTGGCTGATCTACTCCGGCACCGGTCCGGGCGGCCAGAACGGCGAACTGCGGGTCTACGACCCGGTGCCGGTCAACGGCACGCTCAAGATGCGCCGCAGCTTCGCCCTCGGCACGGTGAGCAGGTTCTCCGTCCCGGCGACGGACGGCGGGCGGGTGTTCGTCGGCACCAAGGACGGGCACCTGATCGCGTTCGGCCGCGCCGGCAGCTGAGCAACCGCCCCGGGCCCGTCCCCGCCCACACCCGCCCGTCACCCGTTCGAGCGCGTTTGTCGGCGGATCGCGCGGGTTGGACCGGCGGCCGGGCCCGGCGGCTCGTAGCGTCCTGACCCACGGGGCCCGATGCGCCCCACCCCCACCCGGCCTCGTTCCGAGGAGGATCCCCATGAAGTGCACCACCACGCCCCAGCCCGCCCCCGCCGTACCGGCCGAACGCCCGGCGGGCGCCACCGCCGCCGCGGCCAAGCCCGCCTGGTCCACCCCCGCGGTGGAGTGCCACCGCACCGGCGCCGAGGTCACCGCCTACGCCGCACGGACCACTCGGTGACCCGAGCTCTGACCCGCGAACGGTTCGCGGCCAGGCTGTACGACCTGCGGGGGCGGTACTGGGACACCCACCCGTTCCACCTGCGCCTGCACTCCGGTGGCTGCACGCCACCGGAGTTGCGGCGCTGGGTCGCCAACCGCTGGTACTACCAGCTCTGCCTGACCCGCAAGAACGCCGCCATCATCGCCAACTGCCCACTGCCGGAGGTCCGTCGCTCCTGGGTCGAGCGGCTGGCCTACCAGGACGGGCCGAGCGGGGACGAGGGCGGGCTGGCCGACTGGCTGGTGCTCGCCGACGCCGTCGGCCTGGACCGCGCCGAGGTCACCGACGAGCGGCACGTCGCCCGCGGGGTGCGCTTCGCCGTCGACGGCTACCTGCACTTCTGCCAGACCAGGCCGTGGACCGACGGCGTGGCGGCGGCGCTCACCGAGATGTTCTCCCCCGACCACATGGCCCAGCGGGTCACCGCCTGGCGCACCCACTACGACTGGATCGACCCGGCCGGGTACGCCTACTTCGAGCACCGCATCCCCACCGCCCGCAAGGACAGCGCCCGCACGCTCGAACTGGTCCTGGACCACTGCGTCACCGCCGCCCAGCAGCAGGCCGCCCTGGACGCGCTGGCGTTCAAGTGCGACGTCCTGCGCGCCATGCTGGACGCCGTCGACTACGGCGCCGACCGGTGAGCGCCCCCGCCCGGACCGACCAGGTGCCCGGGCTGCGGCGCGGCGTGCGGCTGGTGCACGACCCGGTCCGTGGCCGGGGCGCGCTGCTCTATCCCGAGGGCGTGCTGCTGCTCAACGACACCGCCGCCGCCGTACTGCGCCACTGCGACGGCCGGCGCGGCGCGGACGGCATCACCGCCGAACTCGCCGCCGAGTACGAGGGGGTGGACGCCGGCCAGGTCGGCGACCTGCTCGCCGACCTCGCCGGGCGCCGGCTGCTCACCCTGGACGGCACCGGCGCCCCGGCCGACCCCCGGCCGGCCGCCGGCCTGCCCGGTGCCCCACTCCGCTCGCCGGCGCCGCTCGGCCTGGTCGCCGAACTCACCCACCGCTGCCCCCTGCAGTGCACCTACTGCGCCAATCCTCTCGAACTCACCATCCACCGTGACGAGTTGGACACCGGCCAGTGGCTGCGCCTGCTCGACCAGGCGCGCGGGCTGGGCGTGCTCCAGGTACACCTCACCGGGGGCGAACCGCTGCTCCGCCGCGACCTGGCCGACATCATCGGCCACGCCCACCGGTTGGGCCTCTACACCAATCTGGTCACCAGCGGCCTGCCACTGGACCCCGCCCGCGCCGCCGAACTCGCCGGTGCCGGCCTCGATCACGTCCAACTCTCCGTCCAGGACTCCGACCCGCACCGGGCGGATGCCGTGGCCGGCCTCGCCGCGCACGAGCGCAAGCTCGCCGCCGCGGCGCTGCTGACCGCCACCGGCCTGCCGCTGACCGTCAACGCCGTGCTGCACCGCGGCAATGTGGCCCGGCTCGGCGCGCTCGCCGACCTGGCCGTGACGCTGGGCGCCGACCGGGTCGAGCTGGCGCACACCCAGTTCTACGGCTGGGCCTGGCGCAACCGCGCACACCTCGCCCCGAGCGAGGCGCAGGTCCGGCAGGCCGAGCTGGACGTGGCCGCCGCCCGCGAGCGGCACGGCGACCGGATCGAGATCGTGCACGTCGCCGCCGACCACCACGGCGGCACCGTCAAACCCTGCATGGACGGCTGGGGGCAGCGCCAGCTGGTGGTCGCTCCCAACGGCGACGTGCTGCCCTGCCTGGCCGCGGCCCAGCTGCCCGGCCTGCCGGTGCCCAGCGCGGTCACCGACGGCCTGGCCGCGATCTGGCACGACTCGCCCGCGTTCAACCGCTACCGGGGCACCGACTGGATGCCGGAGCCGTGCCGCAGCTGCGCGCTGCGCGAGCTGGACCACGGCGGCTGCCGCTGCCAGGCCTTCCAGTTCACCGGCGACGCCGGCGCCACCGACCCGGCCTGTCACCTCTCCCCGCACCATCACCTGGTCACCGGGCCCGCCCCCGCGGACACCCCGGCCCCCGTCCCCCGGAGAATGCGCTGAAGATCCGGATCCTCGGCACCGCCGCCGGCGGCGGACTGCCCCAGTGGAACTGCGGCTGCGCGGGCTGCACCACCGCGCGCCGCACCGGCGCCGCCCGCAGCCAGGACTGCCTGGCGATCAGCGCGGACGGCGCCGCCTGGTACCTGGTCAACGCCTCACCCGACCTGCGCGGCCAGCTGCTCGCCACCCCCGAACTCGCCCCCGCCCCCGCCCCCGGCACCCGGGACACCCCGCTACGCGGCGTCCTGCTCACCAGCGGCGAACTCGACCACACACTGGGACTGTTGACCCTGCGGGAGGCCGCCGAACTGACCGTCCACGCCACCCTGCCGGTCCGCTACGCGCTCCACTCGGCCTTCCCGGCCGGCCCGCTGCTCGCCCCGTACACCAAGGCCGGCTGGCAGACCCTCACCCCGGGCCGCACGGTCGAGCTGGCCGGCGGGCTGCGCGCCGAACCGCTGGCGCTCGGCGGCAAGCGGCCCCGCTACACGGCCGATCTGCCCGGCGAGGGCTGGGAGGGCAGAGCGGACTGGGTCTCCGGGTTCCGGTTCACCGACGCCGACGGCCGGGCGAGCGCCGTCTACGCGCCCGGGCTCGCCGCGTGGACGCCCGCGCTGGACCAGGCGGTGGCCGGCGCGGACGTGGTGATCCTGGACGGCACCTTCAGCACCGACGACGAACTCGCCGGACACACCGGCGGTTCGCGCTCCTCCCGCGGCATGGGCCACCTGGCCGTCCGGGACTCGCTCCCCCACCTGGCCCGCCGGCCCGGCCCGCGCTACCTCTACACCCACCTCAACAACACGAACCCGCTGGCCCACCCGGGCTCCCCAGGCACCGAGGCCCTCACCCGGGCGCTGGCGGCGGCGGGCGCGGCCGTCGCCGAGGACGGGATGCTGATCGAGCTCTGACGCCCGCCCTCCGTCCGACCCCCTCACCACCTGCGCGTTCACCGAACGGTGGGGCCCAGGACGTCCTCCGCTCACCCTGGCCGCGTCAGATCGTCGTGATACTAATCATTCCGGTAATGCGAACTGTCATGCACCGGCAGGCACGATGGTGACAGCCCGTCCGTTCCCCGAAGGTCCGGACGGTCAGGGGAGGGGCACGGCATGAGGGCAGGGCTGGGCAACGCTGGACATGGCGGCACGGGGCGGACGGGGCGCCGGCTGCGACTGGGCAAGCGCGTCACCGGGACGGCGGCGGCGTTCACCGCGCTGGCGGCGCTGACCGGTTCTCAGGTGAGCGGCCTCGGACTCGCGCCCGTCGCGGCGGCCGGCACGGCGCCGTCCGCCATCGACCCGCTCACCCCCGTCTCCGTCTCCACCACCCTGCCCGGTGCCGTACGCCCGGGCACCGGACAGCCGACGCTCGCCAACACCCCCGGCGGCGGCCTCCCCGTCGACGGCGGAGGCACCACCCCCCTGCCGCAGCCGCCCACCGCCCTGCCCGAAGGCCCGTCCGCCGGACCGTTCCGCACCGGGCCCGCCCTGCCGGAGACCGTCTTCGCCGCCTACCGCAAGGCCGAGGCGGCCCTCGCCCAGCGCTCGCCCGGCTGCCACCTGCCGTGGCAGCTGCTGGCCGCCATCGGCGAGGTCGAGTCCGGCCAGGCCGGCCGCGGCGCGGTGGACGCCGCCGGGACGACGTACCGGCCGATCCTCGGCCCGGTGCTCGACGGCAAGGGCTTCGCCGCGATCCCCGACACCGACGGCGGACGACACGACGGCGACCGCGTCTGGGACCGGGCCGTCGGCCCGATGCAGTTCATCCCCTCCACCTGGGCCTCCTGGGGCGTCGACGCCAACGGCGACGGCCAGGCCGACCCGAACAACATCTTCGACGCCGCCGAGGCCGCCGGCCGCTACCTCTGCGCGGGCGGCCGCGACCTCGCCGACCCGGCCCAGCTCGACCGGGCGGTCCTCGGCTACAACAACTCGGGCGAGTACCTGCGGACCGTCAAGAACTGGATGGCCCACTTCGGCACGGGCACCACGACCACCACCCCGGACCGCCCGGCCCCGGCCGCCGCGCCGACCCTGCCGACGTCGCCCCTCTCGCCCACGGCGACCACCGCGCCCACCGCGCCGGTCCCGTCGGCCACGACCCCGGCAACGCCGTCCACCACGCCGTCCGCGACGACTCCGCCCACCTCGCAGCCCTCCCCCTCGGCCACCACGGCACCGACGACCGGTCCGACGGCAAGCCCGACCGCGAGCGCCACGCCCACCACGCAGCCCACCACGACTCCCACGCCGACGGCTACGCCCACCGGGACCCCGAGCTCCACCCCCAGCACCACCCCCAGCGGCACGCCGAGCGCGACGCCGACCACCTGCCCCGTCCCCACGGCCACCGCCACGGCCACCCCGAGCGCGACGGCCTCCCCGTCCGCTTCCGCCTCCCCGTCCGCGACGGCCACGCCCACCGCTCCCGGCTGCCCGGCCCCGACCGCAACCCCGTCGGCGAGCACGACCGCGACCGCCACCCCCTCCGCCGCCCTCTCCCCCTCGGCCGCGCCGTCGCCCTCGGCGCACTGACCCTCGGCGCTCTGCCCCCCGGCGGCCGCGGCCCGGCCCCTCGGATCACCCGGCCAACCGGAACCGGGCGTCGTCGAGCACCCGGCAGCGGTGGCGACGCGGTGGGGAGAGCAGGCGCGGGGCCCGTCCGGGGGGAGATCGGACGGGCCCCGCTGCTTCCGGGGGCCGGCCAGGGCCGGCCGTTGAGGGTCAGAGGTGCTTGACCAGCTCCGGCATCAGGTCCTGGAAGGTGCGGCCGCTGGCCGGCTGGCCGATCGCGGCCATCTGCCAACCGCCCGCCGCGCGCTGCACCTTGGCCATGATCTGTGCGGTGTACGGGCCGCCGCCGGTGAGCGTGTAGCGGGCGAGCTCGGCGCCGGTCTGCTCGTCGACCAGCCGGCAGAAGGCGTTCTCGACCTCCTGGAAGGTCTGCCCGGTGAAGGAGTTGACGGTGAAGACGATCTGGTCGACCTCGGCCGGCACCCGGGCGAGGTCCACGGTGATCGACTCGTCGTCGGTGGCGTCGCCGGCGCCGCCGGTCAGGTTGTCCCCGCTGTGCCGCACGGAGCCGTCGTTGCTCTGCAGGTGCTGGAAGAAGACCACGTCCACCGGCTTGCCCTCGGCGAACAGCACCGCCGAGGCGTCCAGGTCGATCTCCTGCGAGGCCAGCAGCTTGGCGAAGAAGCCCTTCTTCTGCGCGGCGCGCCAGCCGAGGCCCATCCGCACCAGGCCCAGCTGACCTCCGCCCGGCTTCTCCAGGCTCAGCTTCTGACCCTTGGCCAGCGAAACGCTCATCGTGCCCTCCTCGTTCCTCCGCCGTGCGCGCTTCGAATCTACAGCACTGTAGAGATTCCCCGGGCCGGCGTTCCGTCCGCGCGCAGCATTCGCTCCCAGGGACCAGGTACCCCGCTCCCGCGATCAACACCTCATCATCCGAGTACGGAGAGAGATACCCGGGGATCGACACCCTCCCCTCCACCGGGGAGGGCGCCCGGCGCTGCGGCAGCCCGCCCGGTCAGCCGGTCCGCTCCAGCCGCACCAGCGCGTCGATCGCCTCGGCCCGGCCCCCGCCGTCCTCGGCGGGGTGCCGGTGGCCGGCCTCCGCGGCGACCGGGCGGCGGACGCGTTCGGCACGGACGGTGCGCAGGCCGGCGTCGGCGAGGTCGGCGAGGATGTCGGCCGGGGTGAAGAGGACGCGCGGGTCCCGGGGGCCGCCGACACCCTCGGTGAGGTTGGTGGTGTCGTGGCCGACCACCAGCAGGGTGCCGCCGGGGGCGAGCGCGGCGGCGGCCCGGCGCAGGGCGGTCCGGCGGTCGGCGGCGGGGAGCTGGAGGTAGGCGACCACGACGAGGTCGTAACCCGTGGGCGGAGCCGGGAAGGTGCGGGCGTCGCCCTGGCGCCAGGTGAGCCGGGCGGCGACCTCCCCGGGCAGTCCGGCGGTGAGCCGTCCGGCGCGTTCGAGGGCGACGGCGGAGAAGTCGAGGCCGGTGACCTGCCAGCCCTGGCGGGCCAGCCAGATGCTGTTGCGGCCCTCCCCGGCGGCGAGGTCCAGGGCCCGCCCGGGGGTGAGCCCGGTGATCTCACGGACCACCCAGCGGTTGGGTTCCGCTCCCCAGACCAGCTCGCTCGCGGCGTAGCGCTCGTCCCAGTCCCGGCTGTCCATCGCTCGTCCTCCGTTCGACGGGGCGGGTCCGTCCGGCAGGGCCACCCTGTCCGCCACCGTACCGGCGCGGTGGCTTTCGGCCATCCGGTGGGCGGACGCCCTTGACGGCGAATATTGGTCCAGTCCAATCTGTGATGTCGTTGATGCGTACGGACCATTGGTCCCACCGCGTCACCACGCGGTACCGAAGCATCTGTTCACCCCGGCCGCGCGCCCCCACAGCGCTCGGCCCGGCTCCCCGCGGCCCGCCCGGGCCCATCGCACCGCCGGAACCCCCACTCATCCGGAGGACACCGCATGCACGACAGAGTCACGCCCGCGCGCCCTGCCGAGCGCCGGGCCGCCGCGCCACGCCGGCGGGCCACCGCGCTGGCCCTGGCGGCCACGCTCACCACCGGCAGCGCCGCCCTCGCCCTCTCGCTCGACACCGCCTCGGCCGCCTCCGTCAACCTGCTGACCAACGCCGGCTTCGAGACCGGCGGCCTGGCAGGCTGGAGCTGCGCCAACGGGTCGGTCGTCACCACCCCGGTCCACGGGGGCAGTTACGCACTCAGCGGCGCCGCCTCGGCCTCCGACACCGCGCAGTGCCAGCAGGCCGTCGCCGTCCAGCCGAACACCCAGTACACCCTGGCCGGCTGGGTGCAGGGCAGCTACGTCTACCTCGGCGCGACCGGCACCGGTGTCAACTCCCAGGCCTGGACGCCGGGGGCCACCGGCTGGACCCAGCTCAGCACCACCTTCACCACCGGCGCGACCACCACCTCGGTGACGGTGTTCACGCACGGCTGGTACGGCACCGGCACCTACCGCGCGGACGACCTCACTCTCACCGGCCCGGCCGGGCCGACCGGCAGCACCAGCCCGACAGCGTCCAACAGCCCCACCGCGTCCGGCAGTCCGACGGCGTCCACCAGCCCGACGGCCTCGACCAGCCCGACCGCGACCACCAGCCCCACCGCCTCGACCAGCCCCACGGCGACGACCAGCCCGACCGCGACGGCCACCGCCACCTCGACGGGCACCGGCCCGGCTGGGGACGGCAAGGTCACCACGCCCACCGGCGTGACCGTCAGCAAGGTCACCCACAACGCCGTGGTGCTCACCTGGCAGCCGTCCACCCTGACCACCGGCGACGGCCCGGTCTCGTACAAGGTGTACTCGGGCGGCCAGTTGGTGGCGACCTCGATGGGCACCTCGGTGGCCGTCAGCTCGCTGCTGCCGAGCACCGCCTACGGCTTCACCGTCCAGGCCTACTCGGGCAGCCACGGCTCCGCCCAGTCCGCACGGGTCGCCACCACCACCGCGGCCGCGCCCGCCGCGGGCCCGTTCCGCTCCGCCTACTTCGACCAGTGGGGCGTCTACGAGAACGCGTACCACGCGAAGAACGTCGACAGCAGCGGCGCCGCCGGCAAGCTGGACGTCATCACCTACGCCTTCGCCAACATCCACCCGACCTCGCACACGTGCTTCCAGGCGGTGAAGGCCTCCGACTCGGCCAACGAGTCCAACCCCAACGCCGGTGACGGCGCGGGCGACGCCTACGCCGACTACCAGGCCGACTACAACGGCGCGGCCAGCGTGGACGGCTCCGCGGACACCTGGGAGCAGCCGCTCAAGGGCAACTTCAACCAGCTGCGCCAGCTGAAGGCCAAGTACCCCAACCTGCGCTTCACCATCTCGATCGGCGGCTGGACGTACTCCAAGTACTTCTCGGACGCGGCCGCGACCGACAGCTCCCGCAAGGCCTTCGTCTCCTCCTGCCTCGACATGTTCCTGAAGGGCAACCTGCCGACCGGCATCGCCGGTGACGCCTCCGGGGGCCCGGCCTCGGCGGCCGGCCTCTTCGACGGCGTCGACCTCGACTGGGAGTACCCCGGCTCGGCCGGCGGCCACACCGGCAACCACTACTCCCCCGCCGACAAGCAGAACTTCACCCTGCTGCTGAAGGAGTTCCGCACCCAGCTGGACGCCCTCGGCAACGCCCAGGGCAAGCGGTTCCTGCTGACCGCGGCGCTGCCGAGCGGCCAGGACAAGATCGCGCAGCTGGAGACCGACCGGATCGGCGCCTACCTGGACTACGCCGACGTCATGACCTACGACATGCACGGCGCCTGGGACGCCAAGGGGCCGACCAACCACCAGGACCCGCTGCACGACAGCCCGAACGACCCGACCACGCCGATCACCCCGGGCACCCGCAAGTACAACGTGGACACCACGCTCACCGCGTACACCACCGGCCTGCCCGAGTACGGGATCGCGGGCGGGTTCCCGGCGAGCAAGCTGGTGCTGGGGATCCCGTTCTACTGGCGCGGCTGGACGGGTGTCCCGGCCGGCACCGCCTTCGGCCTGTACCAGAGCGCGACCGGCCCGACGCCGGCCAAGCCGCTCAGCGCGGAGGCAGGCCTGGCCGCCTGGAAGGAGCTGAACGCCACCGCCGCCACCACCCACTGGGACCAGGTGACCGAGACCTCGTGGGTCTACGACGGCACCAACTTCTGGACGGGTGACACCCCGCAGGCCATCCAGGCGCGCGGGGCCTACGCCAGGAGCAAGGGCCTGGCCGGGATGTTCGCCTTCTCGCTGGAGAACGACGACGCCTCCGGCACGCTGCTCAACGCACTCGACGGCAGCCTGCACTGACGCATCGTCACACAAGGCCGGGGGCCGCACGGATCACTGTGATCCGCGCGGCCCCCGGGTCGCTTCCGCCGTCCGCCGTCCGGGGTCAGCGCTCCGGCACCGGGTCGACCCCGTTGCCGCGGCGGGCCACGCCCGGCCGGCAGCGGAGCAGGCGGCCGACCGTCAGCCGGGCACCGCGCACCGCGCCGTGCCGGTGCAGCGCCTGGACGGCGTACGTCGAACAGGTCGGCGTGTACGGGCAGCAGGCCGGGCGCTTAGGGCTGATGTCGGTCCGGTAGTACCGCACCGCGCCGTACAGCACGCCCGCCGCGAAGCCGCCCGGCGCCGGCGCCGCCGGGTCGGCGTGACCGCGGCGCGGGCCGCGGCCGCCGGTGAGGGCGAACCGGACGCCCGCGACCGTCATCACCGGGACCAGCGCGATCAGGCAGGGATCGCCGAGGTCACAGCAGTCACAGGCGTCGCAGGCGTCCGACCAGTCACGGTCCTTCTTCTTGCGGTTCTGCCGCTTGTGGGCCAGCCACTCCCGCCGCTGCAACTGCCGCCGCCGACGCTCCTTCTCGGGCAGCCACCACCACGCCCGCTCGGGGCGCCGCGGCGGATGGGGGGCAGGCTGGTGCGGCGGCGGGTAGGCCACGGCTCACGATCCCTTCGGAGGCACCGACGGGACCGGCCCCCGACGGCCCGATCAGATTATCGAAGGCAGACTGTCGAAGGGCATGGCCCCGGCGGACCGGCCGGGACGGGTCACTCCTGGCCGCCACCGAGCGTGGGGAAGAGGTCGGTGAACGGCTGGGTGGTGACCGAGACGCTCCGTCCGAACGGGTCGTCGAAGTCCCAGATCAGGAAGAGCAGGAAGGCGATCAGCGCACTGAACGCCCCTGCGAGCAGCAACTCCCGGGTCGAGCGCCGGATCTGGAGGGCGAACACCATACCCACCGTCACCACGGCCCCGACGATCAGGCCGAACCAGACCACACCCGGCATGGTCGGCCCGGCGTTCTGGCCACGGGCGTTGCGGGTCTCGTCGGCGATGCCGATCCGGTCCATGATCGGCTGGTAGGCCTGGGCCTCCAGGTCCGACGCGGGTGCGCGGGTCGCGACGTCCGTCCGCAGCTTCTCCAGCAGCGCGGTGCCCTGCTCGGAGATCTCGCCGTGGTCCCGCATGTACTTCCACTCGACGTCGACCACGTACGAGACGTAGGCGTCCACGTCGGCCCGGACCTTGTCGCGGAACTCGACCGGGTAGACCTGGGCGCGCTCGCTCACCTCGTGGAGCGACTGCGCCTCGCGCAGCACGTCGTCCTGGGCGGCGCCGCGCGCCTCCCAGACACCGGCGATGGCGAGGCCGAGCACGATCGCGTAGACCACGCCGATCATCATCGTCATGTACTCGATCACGTCGGGCGTCTCGTCGGTGTCCTCCTCCTCGCTGGCCCGGCGGTGCCTCAGCAGCACCACCGCCACCACGACGACGCAGGCCGCAGACATGGCGATGGCCAGCGCTAACCACTCGGACATGGGAACTCCCTTCTTCGGCTGGGGTTTTCCGGCCGGGGTCGCCGGCCGGTCGGTCCGGCATCCGGCCGGCCGCGTCGTACGAAGCGGCCGGCCGCCGGGGAATGTGCTCGGCGCGGGGCGGTGTCGGTACCCGCGCCGCGGTCAGGAACGGCCGGTACCACCGCGGCCGGACCGGCCGCCGCCGCGCGGGCGCAGGGCCGCCGCAGCGAGCACGGCGGGCACGGTGACCAGCAGCATCGTCCTGGTCGGCGAACTGCCGTGGTGGCGCGCCGGCGCGGGCACCGGCGGGGCCAGCGGCACCCGGACCTGCTTGACCACGGGCTTCGGCCGCACCGGGCTGGGGGCCGGCGGGCTGGGCTCGACAGTCGGCGCGGGCGGCTCGGGTGCGGGCGCCGGGGGCGGGACGACCGGCTGCGCGGTGGGCTTCGGCGTGGGTGTCGGCATCGGCCGGGGTGACGCGGGCGGCGGGGTGGGCCTCGGCGTCGGGGCGGGCGCGGCCGGCGGTACCGGTGCGGGGGTCGCTGTCGGTGCAGGGGTCGGCACCGGGGTGGCTCTGGGCGGCGACGTCGGGACGGGTGTCGGCGTCGGCGTCGGTGTCGGCGTCGGTTTCGGGGTGGCAGAGGGGGTGGGGGTGGGCGTGGGCGTCGGGCACGGGTGGTGGTGCTCGGGCGGGTGACCGGGCTTGGGGTGCGGGTGCGGGTGCGGCTCGGGGTCAGGCTTGGGGTGGTGCAGTACCCCGGAGAGGTCGACCGTCACGCCGACCTCCACGTGGACGTCGACCTCGACGTCCACGCCCCCCTTGCCGACCGACACCGAGACGTCCGTATCGGTGTCGACACAGGTCTCGACCACCGGCCCGTGGGGTTTGCCCCCACCGTGGTGCTCGGGGGCGCGGGCTCCGGCCGCGCCGCTCAGCAGCGCGCAGAGTGCGGCGACCCCGGCCGCCGCACCGGCCAACCGGACCCGGCGTCCGCGCAGAGCGCCGCCGTCACCGCTCACCATGATCAGGTCTGCGGTCACGGCTGCCCGTCCACCGGTATCCGTCGTGGCTGCTGGGGCTGCTGTCGCTGCAGCATGGGCTCCATGCACCTCTCGCATCGTCGGGAGCGTCGTCAGGGGATCGGCCGGCGCCGGGAGGGCCGACACCGGACGGCCCGCCTCGAAGGGCGGGCCGTCCGACATCAGGTGAAACGATCTTGCGGTGGGCCGGGTTACGGCCGGACCGCGTCCTGTCCGGCCGTCAGCGGCGACGGCCCGGCACGCCGCTCAGTGGCGGCCGTGCGCGATCTCGACGTTCTCCAGGACGCCGACCGCGTCCGGCACCAGGATCGCGGCCGAGTAGTAGGCGCTGACCAGGTAGGAGATGATCGCCTTCTCGCTGATGCCCATGAACCGGACCGAGAGGCTGGGCTGGTACTCGTCGGGGATACCGGTCTGGTGCAGGCCGATGACGCCCTGGTTGTCCTCGCCGGTCCGGATCACCAGAATGGAGCTGGTGTTCTCCTTGGTGATCGGGATCTTGCTGCAGGGCAGGATCGGTACCCCGCGCCAGGCCGGCACCTGCTGCCCGCCGAGGTCGACATGGTGGGGGTAGAGCCCGCGCGCGTTCAGCTCACGGCCGATCGCCGCGATGGCGCGCGGGTGGGCGAGCAGGTAGTCCGGGTCACGGCGGCGGCTGAGCAGCTCGTCCAGGTCGTCCGGGGTGGGCGGGCCGGAGTGGGTCTGGATCCGCTGGTCGAAGTCGGCGTTGTTGAGCAGGCCGAACTCCGGGTTGTTGATGAGCTCGAACTCCTGGCGCTCGCGCAGCGCCTCGATGGTCAGCCGGAGCTGGTGCTCGGTCTGGTTCATCGGCTGGTTGTAGAGGTCGGCGACCCGGGTGTGGACCTTCAGCACGGTCTGCGCGACGCTCAGCTCGTACTCGCGAGGCTTCAGCTCGTAGTCCACGAAGGCGCCGGGCAGCTCGTACTCGCCCCGGTGGCCGGCCGACATGGCGATCTCGGCCTCGCCGCGCTCGTTCTGGCGCTGGAGCGGCAGCGCGAGGAAGTCGTGGATGTGGTCCTGAAGGGCGGTCGAGCCGTCCCGGATCGCCTGGAACTCCCGCCGGGGCAGGGAGAGCACGGTGCCGGCGGTGGCGGTCGTGGCGGTGTACTCCCAGACGGCGTCGGGGTCGAGGACCGCCTGCTCGCCGAAGCGGTCGCCGTCACCGAGGACACCGACCACGGTCTCGTCGCCGTACTTGCCGGTGCCGATCTGGTTGATCTTGCCGTGGGCGATCAGGTAGATCCGGTCGGCGGCCGTGCCGCGCTCGGCCAGCACCTCACCCGGGCCGAAGTCCCGCTGCTCGCAGCGGTCGGCCAGGGCGGTCAGCACGTCGTCGTCCTCGAAGCCGCGCAGCAGGGCGAGTTCACCCAGCTCGCGCGGGATGACCCGGACCTGCGAACCGGTCTTGATGAACTCGATCCGGCCGTCGCCCACGGTGTAGGTGAGACGGCGGTTGACGCGGTAGGCGCCACCGGCGGCCTGCACCCAGGGCAGCACCTTGAGCAGCCAGCGGGAGGTGATCTCCTGCATCTGCGGCGCGGACTTGGTAGTGGTGGCGAGATTGCGGGCAGCGGCCGTCGTAAGGCTCGACTGCTGCGGAACCTGCTGTGTCTCCGGGCTGGTGTCCACCGGCATCGGCAGGGTTCTCCTTCATCTGGTCAGGTCACGCCGACCCGCCCCGGAAGCTACCGTGGCAGATCGTCAGATAGGCGTCATGGTGGGGGCGTTGGCGAAATATCCGCACTCTTATCCGCCTCTCGGGCGGCCCACCGGGAACCCTAGATCACCGCCACCCGGCAGACCTCGTACGCACGGTGAGTGCCGCCCGATAGGGTGAATCTCCACCGTGGAGTGGTTGGAATCCGTCAGCTGCCCCTAGACGGAACCCCGAATTCCTGTGCATGCGAATCGCCCCCGGCCCGGAACCATCCCATCCACCCGAACGGAGCAGCGGCACCGCCTGCGGCCCGACCGGGGAGGCGCCAACCACTGGCACGGGCGTTCGATCCTCGAACGGGTGGCGCGGACCGGCGCCCCGGGGCCCCGGCCGTGGTGTACGGGAGGCGGTGAATCCGCGCCCACCGGCACCCGCGTGCCCGGTTCAGCCCCCTCGCACGCGCCGGCGCCGCCGGTACCAGAACATGCCGACCAGCCCGGACAGGCCCAGCAGTACGACGGCGAGGGCCGCCCACCGGCTGCCCGCGAGGTGGATGTCGGCGAGCAGCAGGACGACCACGCCCCCCACCGGGATCAGCAGCGAGAGCACCGCCTGGAAGACGGCCCCTGTGATCCCGGGGTCGGAGCGCGCATGGTGCTGCCCCAGCCGGACCGTCGGGTCACCGCCGAAGTGGAAGGCGACGGCCCGGGCCGCCATGCGGTCGGTGGCCCGCGAGTAGGAGACCGCCAGGTACGGCAGCCAGACCAGCGGGGCGACCATGCCCACCAGGAGAACCAGGATCACCAGCAGCCACTCACCGGTCGTCTGCCGGCGGGACGGCGGCGGGTCGGCGTCCTCGCTCGTCAGCCCCAGCAGCCGGGCCATCCGCCGGATCAGCGACCAGAACCCGCGCCGCCGGCCGCCGCTCCCGGCGGCCGGCGGGTGCGCCGCGAGGGCGCGCTCCGCGGCGGCGACGTCGGGGTGGACGCCCTGGAGCACCAGCAGTTCGGGGGCCCGTGCGGAAGCGGCCGGGTCCTTGCCGGACAGGGCGGCGACTTCGAGCAGCAGCTGCCCCTGCGCCAGCAGCGCGGTGCAGAACGCGAACGGGATCAGCCACACGAACGGCCCGGCGACGAAGGCGCCCTCCCTCCGGCTCACCCGCCGGGCGTGCTCGACGGACCGCGCCACCAGCTCACCGGGCGCCGCGTCCGGATGCTCCGCCCGCAGCGCGGCGACCCGACGGGCGGCGCGGGGTCCGCGATGGCGGACGGCGAACACGGCGAGGAGCTCGGGCAGCCGGGAGGGGTGGGCCCGGACCGCACGCACAAGCTCCGCCACCGGAGGTTCGGGCAGGTCGGGCTCCTCCGGCAGCGGTACGGCCGATCCCTCGGGTGTCACGTCTGCCTCACCGCTTCACGTCTGCCCACTTCGCCGGGCCGGCTGCACCTCAGGCCGCTCCTTCTCGGCCGCGGGCTGCTTCGAGCGGGTGCCGCGACCTTTCCCAGCAGCCTAGTGGCGGCGCGCCGGAGCCGCTCGCGCCGCTGCTCAGGCCACCTCGAAGCCGTGCCGGACCCGGTCGAAGCGGCCGGCCGCCAAGTCCTCGTCGGTGATCCAGAACGAGACGTTGACGCACTCGCCCCACGCCACGTCCAGGGCCTGGTTCTCGATCTGGAGCAGCGGCCGGTGGTCGGCCGGGCGGCCGGTGTCGGTGTCGCACCAGCCCAGTACGCGGACGTCGGGGCGGGGCAGGTGGTCCCGGAAGTCGGCCGCGAGGTCGAGGGCGATCATGAAGTCGTCCGGGAAGAGGTTCTCCAGCTCCTGGTCCTGGTAGGAGGGTGCGGAGAGCTGCCAGCGGGCCCGGACGGGGACGGCCGCGACGGCGGGCGTGCTCAGCTCGCTCTCCGGCGCGGGCCGGGGCGGCGCACCGGCGGGAACGTGCAGGACGCGGCAGCCACGGCCGCTGAAGTCGGAGATCCAGTCGTCGTGGAAGAAGAGGAGCAGCCCGTCCTGGGGCAGCGGCCAGTCGCCGCCGTCGCCGGTGGTGCGGAAGGCCTCCCCCAGCCCGGCGCAGTCGAGCCCGGCGAGGAACTGCATCGGCCGGCCGGCGAACTCGGGCCACTCGGTGCCCTCCGGCAGCGCGGGCAGTCCGCCGAGCCGGCCGGCCTCCGGGCCGCCCGCCTCCGCATCGAGCACGAGGGAGGGCCGGAGTAGCCGGTCGACCAGCGGCGCGGTCTCCGCGTCCGCCCGCGCGCGGATCGCCTCGTACACGGCGAAGGGCATCGGGAGCCCGAGGTCGCTCGGCAGTGTCTCGCCCGGACGTACGGCGCTCCAGCCCGGGAGGGCACCGTCGGGGCTGGTCGCGGTGGTGGTCCCGGGCGCGGTGGTGGTCGCGGGCGGCGTGCCGGGCTCGGGCGCGTCGGTGGTCAGCGGTTCGGCCATGGGCCCAAGCCTGCCATCCGGGTCTGACAGTCCGTGCATCCGCGCGTCTCCGCATCCGAACTTCCGTGCCTCCGGGCTTCCCGTACTTCCGGGCTTCCGGGCTTCCGGGCTTCCCGGCTTCCGCGCGGACGGCCCGTCAGGTGCCGGTACGGGGGCGGCCGGCACCTGACGGGTGTTCGGGGGGCGTCCGGGCAATCCCGGGACTCCCGGTTGCGGGGCGGTTCAGGAGCAGGTGACCTCGTTGCCGGGGACGTCGAGGATGCCGGAGTCGGAGGCCGTACCGGCCTGGTACTCGTCGTAGATGTAGGTGTAGAAGTCGATCCGCGCGCCGGAGCCGCAGGCCGAGTCGGCGGCGATGTCGTAGGTGAGCGTGACGGTGGTGCTGCCGCCTGCCGCGACGGGCACGGTGTGGTGGACCAGGCCGTTGGTGGCGCCGGTGTCGCACCCGCTCACATTGCCGCCGCAGGAGGAGAACGCGTACTTCAGCCCGGAGATCTGGGTGGTGCCATAGGTCGGCTGGATGGACTGGTAAACGAACTGCACGGGGGTGTCGTGCGGATTGGTCAGGGTCAGCGTGAGCGTGACCGAGGAGCCCGGGGTCGCCGTCGCCCTGTCGGAGCTGACGACGAGCAGTGGGGTGTCGGCCTGGGCGGGGGCGGCCGAGAGGAGCAGACCGATGACGAGGGCCAGGATCGTGGCAACTCCGAAGCGGCTCACATGTGTTCTGCGCATGACCAGGGAGCGTAGGGGGCGCCGCCGCGTCCGGCGCCGGTCTCCGCCCGGGCCCGTACGGGCATATGACAGCGGAGCGGACGCGGCGGGCCATTGCCTACGCTCCGCCTTCCCCTGAGCGGGGCGCCCCCTTACCCTCGGGCCGCGCTCGGCTCCCGGGCCGCGCGCTCGGCCCGTCGAGCCGCGCCCGGTCGTTGAGCCGTAGTCCGCCCGTCGAGCCGCGCCCGGTCGTTGAGCCGTAGTCCGCCCGTAGAGCCGCGCCCGGCCGTCGGGGGCTGCTCAGACCGGTGGCGGCAGGATGTCGCAGAGCGCGGCGACGGCCGCCTGGTAGGCGTGGTCCGGCGGCGTGGCGTACCCGACCACCAGGCCGTCCGTCGCGGGCATCGCGTCCTGCCCGGTCAGCGGGTGCCGGTAGTCCGCCAGCCCGTCCACGGCCAGCCCCCGGTACGTGGCCGCCTTGAGCACGGAGCGCTCGGTGCCGGGCGCGAGGCGGAGCACCGCGTGCAGGCCGGCCGCGATGCCGGACACCTCGATGTGCGGCGCCCGCGCGGCCAGGGCGGCCACCAGGTGGTCGCGGCGGTCCCGGTAGCGGCGGCGCATCCGGCGGACGTGCCGGTCGTAGCCGCCGGAGTCGATGAACTCGGCGAGCGTCAGCTGGTCGAGCGCGCTCGCCCAGGCCTCGCGCTCACCCTTGGCGGCGAGCACCCGGTCCACCAGGTGGTCGGGCAGCACCATCCAGGCGAGCCGGAGCGCGGGCGTGAGGCTCTTGCTCGCGGTGCCGAGGTAGACCACCCGTTCCGGGTCGAGCCCCTGCACGGCGCCGACCGGCTGCCGGTCGTAGCGGAACTCGCCGTCGTAGTCGTCCTCCAGGACCAGCCCGCCGCGCCCGCGCGCCCAGTCGACCACCGCCGCGCGCCGGGCCGCGTGAAGCGGCCCCCCGGTCGGGAACTGGTGGGCGGGGGTGAGCAGCACCGTCCGGACGTCGGGCAGCCCGGCCAGCCCGCCGACCTGCGCGCCGTCCTCGTCCAGCGGCAGCGGCACGGTGGTCACCCCGGCGCTCGCCAGCAGCCCGCGGTGGAAGGCGAGCCCGTACGCCTCCACGGCCAGCGGACCGTTCTCGCGGGCGGGCAGCACGGCGCCCGCGCCGTCGAACAGCAGCCGCAGCGCGTGGGCGAAGCCGGAGCAGATGACGATCCGCTCGGGGTCGGTGCGCACCCCGCGGGCGCGGGCCAGGTAGTCGGCGAGGACGGCCCGCAGTTCGCGCCGCCCCTGTGGATCGCCGGGCCCGAAGGCCTCGTTGGGCGCGGCGGTGAGCGCCCGGCGCCCGGCGGCGAGCCAGGCGGTGCGCGGGAAGGAGGAGGCGTCGGGCTGGCCCTGGCGGAGGTCGTGCGCGAGCCGTCGGGGCGGGGAGGCCCGGCGGGCCCGGTTCGGGGCGACGGGCTCGGCGCGGTCGGCGACGGTGGTGCCCGAGCCCTGCCGGGCGGTGAGCCAGCCCTCGGCGACCAGCTCGGCGTACGCGTCGGCGGCGGTGTTGCGGGCGATGCCGAGGTCGGCGGCGAGCGCGCGGTAGGGCGGCAGCCGGGTACCGGGGGCGAGGCGGCCGCTGCGGACCGCCTCGCGGAGGGCGGCCATCAGCGCGGCGCGACGGCCACCGGTGGCGGGCAGTTCGAGGTGCAGGTCGCTGCCGGAGGCGGTGCCGGCGGTGTCAGCGGTGTCGGTCACCCTCGTGGCCGGGGTCGCAGCGGTGTCGGTCACGCCTGTGGCCGGGGTCGCAGCGGTGTCGGCCGGGGTGTCGGCGGTGTCGGTCGGGGCTGCAGCCGACGTCGCGGTCGGGGTGGCGGTCCGGGTGTCCGTCATGGTCACGAACCCTATCGCCGGGCAGCCGACGGCTCCGGGGGCGGGCCGCCCGCACTCCGGCGGGGGCGACGCTGCTCCGGCCGGGTGACGCTGTTCCTGCATCGGGGGCGGATCGTGACTGCGTTCGGGTGGTCCTATGGTCGGATTGTGTCGTGTCAGGCGTGTCGCCTGGCTATTCCTTCCGGCATGACCAACACCAGGAAGTACCTGCTCGCCGCCGGCCTCAGCGCTGCGCTGGCCGTCATCTCCGCCGGTCCCGCCTTCGCGGGCGACTGCGACAGCGCCGGGTACAGCGCCCCCGCCGCCGGGCTCGCCGACAGCACGGCGTCCGGTCTCGCCGACAGCCTGCTGCTCGACGACGCGCAGGGCGGGACCACCTGCATCAACACCGGCAGCGCCACCGCCACCGGCATCGTCACCGGCTCCCCGGGCGTGCTCTCCGGCAACCAGATCCAGATCCCGATCAACGCGCAGTTCAACATCTGCGGCAACAGCATCTCCATCCTCGGCTGACAGACCTGCGCCGCTTTCCCGTCCGTTTCCCGTTCCTCCGTCGCGCGAAGGGCTGCGTTCCCGGCTTCCGTCCGGGAACGCGGCCCTTCCGTCCTTCCGCGCTCTTCCCCCGCCTTGCTCCGACCTTCCCCGGCGGGAGGCCCTACGGCACCACCGTCACCGGCCAGCGCCCCGCCTTCACCAGCCGCACCGCCACCGAGCCGATCACCCGGTGCCCGGCCCGCTCCGAGGCCCCGACGACGACGGCGTCCGCCCGCAGCTCGTCCGCCGTCCGCGCCAGCCCGGTGAACGGGTCGCCGCGGATGGTCAGGAAGCGCCAGTCCAGCCGCCAGACGTCGCGCAGCCGGTGTTCGGCCTCGCGCAGGGCGTCCAGCAGCTCGTCGGCGATCTCCTGGGTGGTCTCCCCGACGGCCGCGCCCGCGAGCGCGGTGGCCGCGCCGAGGACGGGCTGCACGTAGGCGATGGTCAGGGTCGCGTTCTGCCGGCGGGCGAGGCCGGCCGCATAGGCGGTGGCCCGCCAGGAGGAGTCCGAGCCGTCCAGGCCGGCCAGGATCATCCTGGGGCCGTCGGTGCCCAGCTCGAACCCGGCCGGCGCGACCGCGGCCCCCGGCTCTCCGATGGGCTCCTCGGCACCGCCGACGGCCTCTGCATCGCTCTCGTTGCTCATGGCCCGAGGCTATTGCGGACACAGCGGGTGACGGCACGGGGCGCGACGGGTGAGGGCTGTGGTGCGGGCCACCCCCGACCCGGCCACCACCCGGCACGTCCGGCACAGCCGGCGGAGGGCCCGTCACACACCGTCGACGATGTGCGCGGCCTCACAGCACCACCGGTGTGGCCCGGACCACTTTCCGGCCATATTCGATCTTGAAAAATGGGGCATTTGGCTTCAAAACAGCCCATTTCCTTGATTCATACCGCCGGTAACAACACCCTGACGTGCCTAAACCTACGA
>NZ_JBVJCO010000068.1:25027-33089 GCF_055588525.1 Kitasatospora sp. NPDC041988 | reverse complement strand
GCTGCACACGTTGGTCATGTTGAGGTGACGGTTCACGTTGAAGTGGACGACATCGCCGTTCTTCTCCGTCCGCACATGGTGGGCCAGACCGCCCAGCCAGGCCAGGTCGTCGCTCTCGTAGAGCGCGATCCCGTCCTCGCGGGTCAGCCGCTCACCCGCGTAGACCTTCGCCTCCAGCTCGCGCTTGAGCCCTGCGTCCAATGCCAGAACCTCCTAGGTCGGTGCCCGTGAGGCACGGTGCGCTCCCATCCTGGCGAGGTCGTTCCAGGGAATTCCCAAGAGCGCAGCCGCACGCCCAGGAGATGGCACCGCAGGTGGTGGACCAGCACATCGGCCTCTATGTGAACGAGCACACCGCCGCGATCGGGGACGAGGGCTACTCGGCGGGCCGCGGCCTGCTCGGCCGGGCCGCGGCCGCCGGCCTCGCCCCCGCGGTCGATCCCGGCGCGCTCGACTTCCCGGTCCGGGCCGGCCGCTGAGCCGCCGGACTGGAGGCCCCGCACCACGGGAGTCCCTGCGACGGCGCCCGCCCGGCGGCCTACCCCTCGTCCTCGATGAACCGGGGCAGCACCCGGGGCGGCCACGTCCCCTCCGCGAGGATCCCGAGGAAGTGGGCACGGGCGACCAGCGAGGCCCGGTTGGAAGCCCGCAGCTGACGCAGCATCCGGCCGATCCGGTACTCGACGCCCTGACGGCTGAGGTAGAGCTGGGCTGCCAGCTGGAGGTTGGAGTTGCCGCGGGCTATCCCCTCAAGAATCCGCACGTCGACCGGGCAGAGCACGGTCCGGCTGCGCGGGGAGGACGGAACGCGGGAGGCTGTCGTATCGGAGCGGGACGTCATGGAGGGTGTTCCTTTCCTCATGCCTCCGTGCTCACCCGGGTGCCGGACGTCGTACCGTCGAACAGTCGGACCCGGAGCGCCTGTTGCGGGCCACGGGACCGGTAGCAGATGCCGGGCCGCGGGTATCCGCCGCGTTCGGGCGGCACAGTCCACGCGGCCGAGCTCGGTGCTCCCCAGAACGGCCCGCAGCTCCCCTTCGCGCGCTTCCCCCGTTCGTCGTCGCGCGACCCGTGCCGGGTGTGCCCTGGACGGTTGAGGTGCCTGGCCGGACGAGGCACGGCAGGATCCTAGGCGGGGCAGCGGCCGAATCCGCCGACCGCTGCATGAAGCTGCCATACCTGAGGGATCGGGTGCGGATTCACGGCCGGCCCCTGCCACCGGGGCCCAGCGATCACCGGCGGCCCGCGGTCACGAAGCGGCCACCCGCGCCGGGAAACCTGCCGGGGTGCACTCTCCTGCGCCGTGTCCGCCACGTGTCCACTAGGAGGGTGAATCTCGGGGTGTTGAGGCGGATTCTGACCGGCCTTGCCACTAGAGTTCCGCGTGGGCCTCGGGCGTTTGTGCAGGCCAGTCCGACCTTTTATCGGACGATCCGTCCGGCTTCGAAGGTGGGGCGGGTGGGACTCGAACCCACGACCAAGGGATTATGAGTCCCCTGCTCTAACCGGCTGAGCTACCGCCCCGGTTCGCCGCGCGCACCGGTCACCCGGTCGCGGCAGCAGCAGACGGCCCCGCGAGGCCGTCCCGGGCAGCATAGCCGGTCGATCACCCGTGGTGCGCGCCGGGGGCGCACATGGGTGCGCGCGGATGCACGCCTCCCCGCGCGGAGCAGTTCCGGTGGCGGGCCCACGGCGGCAGCGGGGAGCCTGGGCCGATGACGGCACGTGAGCTGGTGGCGGCCGGCGCCGCGCTGGCGGTCCTGGCGGTGGCTGGCTGCACCACCGCGGCGGGCCCCGGCGGCGCCACCCCGACGGTGCGTTCGCACCCCGCCTCGGCGTCCGGCCCGGCCTCCGCCTCCACCTTCGCCTCCACCGACAACCACGGCTGGACCCAGGAGCGGCTGCGCGGCGCACGCGCCCGGCAGACCGGCGTCACCCGCACCGCCAAGCCCACCGTGCTCAACGGCCTGGTCGGGGCCGTCTTCACCCGCAACGCGGACGGTGACCACTTCTGCACCGCCAGCGTGGTCGACAGCGCCGGGCTCAACCTGATCGTCACCGCCGCGCACTGCGTGTGGGATCCGCAGCTCGGACAGCGCAGCGACCTGGTCTTCGTCCCCGGCTACCGGGACGGCGACACCCCGAGCGGCGTCTGGCCGCTGCTGGCGGTCACCGTCGACCAGGCCTGGAAGGACGCCGCCGACCCGGACGTCGACGTCGCCTTCGCGGTGGTCCAGCCGCAGAACGGGCAGCAGGTGCAGCAGGTGCTCGGCGCCAACCGGCTGGGCGTCAACCTCGGCTACCGGCTGCCGGTGAAGGTCACCGGCTACCCGGGCACCAGCGATGTGCCGATCACCTGCAGCAACACCACCTCCGAGCAGAGCCCCACCCAGCTGCGGGTCGACTGCCCGGACTACACCGGCGGCACCAGCGGCAGCCCCTGGGTGACCGATTTCGACCCGGACACCCGCACCGGCACCGTGGTCGGCGTGATCGGCGGCTACCAGGAGGGCGGCGACTCCCCCGACACCTCGTACAGCAGTTACTTCGGGGACAAGGTCCAGGCGCTGTACGACCGCGCCACCGGCTGACCGGGCCGGGGCCCGCCCCCGGCGCGGCGCCGGTCGCCCCAAAGGGAAGACGCCGGGCTCCGAGGTTGGCGCCGCCGGGCGCGGACTGGTAGATCTTCCTCACGAAGGGCGGTCCGCACGACCAGCAGGGGCCGCCCCCGAGGACGAGACGGAGCCCCGATGGCCTCCCGCCCGGTACGGCCCGGCCGCGCGGCCCAGGCGGTCGCGCTGGCGGCCCTGCTGCTCGCCGCCGGAACCGCCTGCGGCGGCGGGGACAAGCAGCCGCCGACCGCCGAGGTGGCGCCGCAGAGCCCGACGGGCGACCGGATCGGCACCCTCTCGATCCACACCGCCCAGGGGCCGCGGGCCTGCACGGCGAGCGTCGTCCACAGCCCTCGGCGGAATCTGCTGGTCACCGCCGCGCACTGCGTGCAGAGCCGCCGGATCGGCCTGCTGGACGGCCTGGTGTTCACCCCCGGCTACCGCAACGGGTACTCCCCGTACGGGAGTTGGCCGGTGCAGGCGATCACCGTCGATCCGCGCTGGTCGGCCGACGACGACCCCGAGTACGACGTGGCGTTCATCACCCTCCGGCCGGTGGACGGCCGGGAGATCGAGGATGCCGTCGGCGGCAACCCGCTCGGCACCGGCCAGGGCTTCGGCCTCACCGTCTCGGTGACCGGCTACCCCAACGAGCGCGACGAGCCGATCACCTGCGCGGTCCGGACCAGCTCGCAGAGCGCCACCCAGGAACGGTTCGACTGCGGCGGCTACACCAACGGCACCAGCGGCAGTCCGTGGGTCACCACGGCCGGCAACGTGATCGGCGTGATCGGCGGGTACCAGGAGGGCGGCGAGACCCCGGGCACCTCGTACAGCATCACCTTCGACGACCGGGTCGCCGCGCTGTACCACCGGGCCACCGCCTGACGTCCGCCCGGCCGGGCGGGGTGAGCAGGGCAACACCGGCACGAGCAGGGCAACACCGACGTGGGCAGGGCACAACACGAAGGCCCCCCGGTCGACCGGGGGGCCTTCGCTCTGAGCAGTCACCGGGCGCACCCGATGAAGCTCCCGCATTTGGACTCGAACCAAAAACCTGCCGGTTAACAGCCGGCTGCTCTGCCAATTGAGCTATGCGGGATCGCGGTGGACAACCGTCGCACCACGGGCAGGACGGCCGCCCCCGAGAGGGCTGCCACCTGAGCTCCCCCAATTGGACTCGAACCAATAACCTGCCGATTAACAGTCGGCTGCTCTGCCAATTGAGCTATGGGGGATCGGGCTTCCGCTTCGGCCCCCGGTCTCCCGGGCTCCTCGGCGCTCGCTGCGGGACATACATTAGCGCACTCGGGGGGGTGGTCCGCCAATCGCTTTCCCCCGCCGCCCCGGTGCCCCCGCCCGGCGCGCCCCGCGCGCGCCCGGCAGAGCACCCGGGGATGCTGGGGGCACGGACGGTTCGCCGCCCCGAAGGACGGGTAGGGCAATGCGGCAGAGGCCGCCAGGAGAGGGTGGAATCCGATCATGTGGAAGCTGTCGTTGATCGTCGGACTCGCGGCGGGCTACGTGCTGGGCTCGCGGGCCGGGCGCCAGCGGTACGAACAGATCGCCAAGGTCACCCGGCAGGTCGCCCAGAACCCCAAGGTGCAGAGCGCCGCCGACAAGGCCAAGCAGCAGGCCGGCGCCGCCGCCGGGAAGGCGGCCGACGCCGTCGCGGGCAAGGTCGGGGACCGGCTGCCGAACGCGGTCACCGACCGGGTGCCGTACTTCAACCGCCCCCGGGTGGAGGACGACAGCTGGGGTACCTTCCGGCCGTGACCGGCCGGTGACGGCCGGGCGTCCGCGACGACTCCGGAGCGGTACCGAACGGGCAACACTTGCCCGGACGGACCGCGCCCGGACGCCCGCTGAGGCATGATCTCGACATGGCCATCGTCGCGGGGATAGACAGCTCGACCGGTCGCACCCGGATCGTCGCGTGCGACACCGAGACCGGCGCGGTGCTGCGGTCCGGCAAGGCCCCGCACCCCGCACCGGAGAGCCAGGAAACCCGGGCCGGCGAGGCCGACCCGCAGATCTGGCTGCACTCGCTCGGCGACGCGGCCGCCGGCGGCCTGCTGGAGGGCGTCCGGGCGATCGGCGTCAGCGCGCAGCAGCACGGCATGATCGGCCTGGACGCCGGCGGCGTGCTGGTGCGGCCCGCGATCCTCTGGAACGACCCGCGCTCCAGCGGCGCCGCGGCCGCCCTCCTGGACGCGCTCGGCGGCCCGGCCGCCTGGACGGCCGCGATCGGCGCCGTCCCCGGCCCGACGTACACCATCGCCAAGCTGCGCTGGCTGGCCGAGTTCGAGCCGGCCAACGCCCGCCGGGTGGCCGAGGTGCTACTGCCGCACGACTGGCTGGTCTGGCAGTTGCTGGGCCACCCCAAACGGCGTACCACCGACCGGGGCGACGCCTCCGGCACCGGCTACTGGTCGCCGATCACCGGCGAGTACCGGCAGGACCTGGTCGAGCTGGCGCTCGGGCACGAGCTGAAGCTGCCGCACGTGCTCGGCCCGGCCGAACCCGCCGGACACACCCCCGAGGGCCTGCTGATCTCGGCCGGCACCGGCGACAACATGGCCGCCGCGCTCGGCCTCGGCCTCGAACCCGGCGACGCGGCGGTCTCGCTCGGCAGCTCCGGAACGATCTTCGCCGTGCACGAGCAGGCCGTGGTGGACGCCACCGGGCTGGTCTCCTCCTTCGCCGACGCCACCGGCCGCCACCTGCCGATGGTCGCCACCCTGAACGCCGCCCAGGTGCTCCGCTCCACCGCCGCCCTGCTCGGCCGGGACCTGGAGGGCCTGAGCGAGCTGGCCCTGCAGTCCTCCCCCGGCGCGTACGGGATGGTGCTGCTGCCCTACCTGGACGGCGAGCGGACGCCCGCGCTGCCGCACGCGGCCGGCACGGTGACCGGGATGCGGGCCGAGTCGATGACCCCCCAGCACCTGGCCCGGGCCGCCGTCGAGGGCATGCTCTGCAACCTCGCGGACGCGCTGGACGTGCTGCGCGCCCGGGGCGTCGAGGTGAAGCGGGTCTTCCTGCTCGGCGCGGCCGGACGGCTGCCGGCCGTCCGGCAGATCGCGCCGCTGCTGTTCGGCGTCCCCGTCGTGGTGCCGCCGCCCGGCGCCCACGCGGCACGCGGCGCGGCCCGGCAGGCCGCCTGGGCGCTGGCCGGCACTCCCGAGCCACCGCGCTGGGAGCTGCCGGAGACGGTCACCGTCGCCCCGGACGCCGAGCAGGACCTGCCGGTCGGCGCGGCGGTGCGCCAGCAGTACCGGGCCGCCCGGGAGCAGATCCACCCGGAGACGGCCGGCTGAGACAGGCCTCGGGATGCGCCGGGCGTCGGCTGGGCACTCTGGCGTGACCGCGACGCGCTGCCCGAGGAGCTGGTCTTCCGGGAGCTGCGGCGCCGGCCCCGCCCGCTGAAGGAGCTCGGGGTGCCTGCCCGCACGGGCTTCCACCACTGAGACGTCCCCCGGGCACCGCGCCCGCGCGGCGGCGGGCGGTGGGAAGTGTCGGGGGGGGGGGGGGGGGGGGGGGGGGGGGGGGGCCTCCCCCCCCCCCCCCCCCCCCCCCCCCCCCCCCCCCCCCCCCCCCCCCCCCGCGTCCCTGCGCTCGGGGCAGCCTCCCCCCGCGAGGCTGCCGCGACCGGTGTGGGGGATTCGGGACGTCAGGGAGCCGTCCTCGGAATTGGTGCCCGGACGAAGGATCCCGGCGCCGAAACGGACCGGCCTGAGAACTTTGCACGATGGACCTGTGAATGTTCGAGCGGCCGCCGGGGGTGTGAGACACTTCCGTCCGTCTCAGCGCCATGACCTGGGGTTTGAGACGGCAGGCCGGTGAGGTTGGAGACGCGGAGACGCCCCCAGGCCCCGGGCCGGTGCCAAACTCGGCCCTGTTCTCACCCCGCGTCCCCCGTTTCTGATGTTGGGAAGGCCGCATGGCATCCGCTTGGAAGCAACTCCCGGACGAACTGTCCGGCCCCGCCCGACGTCTGACGGAGGAGCTGCGCGCCGTCAAGGACGCGACCGGGCTCTCACTGTCCGAGCTGGCGACCCGGACCCACTACAGCCGCGCCTCCTGGGAGCGCTGGCTCAACGGCAAGCGGGTCGTCACCGAACAGGCACTGGACGCGCTGATCGGGGCGGTGGAGTGTGACGGCCCCGCGCTGCGGGCGCTCTGGGCCTTGGCGACGGCGCCGGAGGGCACCGCCGAGGACGCCGCCGCACCGGTCGACGACCCGGCCGTGGAGTCTGCCGCGGACCCACTCGTGGAGCCTGTCGAGGGCGCCGTGGCGGGCTGGGAGTCCGCTCCGGTCGCGCCGTGGTGGCGGCGGCCGGTGGCGCTGGTGGCCGGTGCGCTGGTGACGGTGGCGCTGCTGGTGCTGGCCGGGGTCCGGTACACCCACGGCACCGGGCAGGAACCCGCCGCCCTCGCGCAGCCCGTCACGCCCACGACCGCGACCACGAGCCCGGCCGCCAAGCCGGCCCCGCCCGGCCCCGCCTGCCAGGCGATGGGCTGCTCGCACAAGGACCCCAAGGCCACCGGCTGCGGTGCCGACGCCCGGACCCTGCAGACCAGCAACATCGGCAAGGTGGTCATCTACCTCCGCTACAGCCAGAAGTGCCAGGCCGCCTGGGCCGCCATCACCGAGGGCGAGCCGGGCCACTTCTCCACCGTCACCAGCAGCACCGGCGAGACGGAGACGGCGCTGATCCACTGGGGGTACGACAACTACTCGCTGATGGTCAACGCGGCGGACCCGGCCGCGACCTTCCAGGTCTGCGGCCACCAGCCGGCCGGGGACGCCTGCACGGTCAGCGTCTCCGATCTGGCCCACCTGGTCGCCTCCACCCCGATCCCGATCGGCCCGGCCTCCCCGCCGGCGACCACCCCGAGCGCCGCCGGCTCCTAGTCCGGGCAGCCGCTAGTCCAGATAGCCGCGGAGCTGCTCGGCGAACGCGTGGTCGCGGAGTTTGACCAGGGTCTTGGACTCGATCTGGCGGATCCGCTCCCTGGTCACCCCGAACAGCACGCCGATCTCCTCCAGGGTGCGGGGGCGGCCGTCGTCCAGGCCGTAGCGGAGCTGGACGACCTGGCGCTCCCGCTCGCCGAGGGTCGCCAGCACCGCGTCCAGGTGCTGGCGCAGCAGCAGGAAGGTGGCCGACTCGGCGGGCGAGGCCGCGTCGGCGTCCTCGATCAGGTCACCGAGCGCCACGTCGTCCTCCTCGCCGACCGGGGTGTGCAGCGAGATCGGCTCCTGGGCCAGCCGGATCAGCTCACGCACCCGCGCCTCGGTCAGCTCCAGTACGACGCCGATCTCGGCCGGGGTCGGTTCCGTCCCGCGCTCCTGGTGGGGGGGGGGGGGGGGGGGGAACAAAAAAGTGGTCAGCTCGACCACGTACACAGGCACCCGGGGCGCCCGCGCCTGGGTGGCTAGGGTGCGGCGC
>NZ_JBVJCO010000068.1:0-25017 GCF_055588525.1 Kitasatospora sp. NPDC041988 | reverse complement strand
GTTTTATGCCCCCCCATCACCCCCTCTCTCTCTTTCTTCTCCTCTCCCCCCCCCCCCCCCCCCCCCCCCCCCCCCCCCCCCCGGACCACCCGGTTGATCAGCTCGACCACGTGCACCGGCACCCGGATCGTCCGCGCCTGGTCGGCCAGGGCGCGGCTCATCGCCTGACGGATCCACCAGGTGGCGTAGGTGGAGAACTTGTAGCCGCGGGCGTAGTCGAACTTCTCCACGGCCCGGATCAGGCCGAGGTTGCCCTCCTGGACCAGGTCCAGCAGGGTCAGCCCGCGGCCGATGTAGCGCTTGGCGACCGAGACCACCAGGCGCAGATTGGCCTCGATCAGCCGTCGTTTGGCGATCCGTCCGATCACCACCAGGCTGTCCAGCTCGACGGCCAGCGGGTCGGGGGGCGGCGGCTCGCGGTTCAGCCGCTCCTCGGCGAAGAGGCCGGCCTCGATCCGGCGGGCCAGCTCCACCTCCTCGGCGGCGTTCAGCAGCCGGATCCGGCCGATCTCGCGCAGGTACTGGCGGAGCAGGTCCGCCGCGGGTCCGGTCGCGCCGACGGGGCCGGGGTCGGCGTCATCGGGCGCCGAACCGGCTTCGGGGTCGGTTTCGGCTTCGGGGTCGGTTTCGGAGGCCTGGGGGTGGCCCTCCTGGAGGCCCTGCGCGGGCACCCTGGCACCGTCCGGCGGCGGAGAGCCGGCCCGGCCGTGGTCGTCGTGGGGGGCGAGCGGGTCGGTGGTCGGGCGGGTGGTCGCGGCAAGGCCTTGGTCCACGGGCATCCCCTCGGGGCGGGCGCGACTCTGGCGGACCCGCGCTGAACGGAGGTGGGACGCCCTCCAGTGTGGGGCACGCCACACTCCGTGGCCGAGACTCGTGCGCGGACTTTCTCCGGCCGGGTGTGGCGGCCGGGGTCTCCGGCCGGGGCGGGACGGGGGGGTGCGTGACTACAGCGCCGCGGCGCCGCGGCTGCGCAGCTGCTGGCCGTACTGCTGGAGCTGCCACAGTTCGGTCTGCACCGCGTGCAGCTCCTCGGCGGAGGCCCGGGTGCCCAGCCGCTGGAGGTGGCCACGGACCTCGTTGACCCGCCGGTCCACGGCCAGCAGCCGCAGCTTGACCAGGAACTCCCCCGCGTAGACCGCGTCCGCCTTGCGGCGCGACCGCACCGGCTCCACGGTCAGCTCGGTCACCAGCGACCGCACCTGGTCGTCCGGGGCCGCCTCGCGCACCGCGCTGGTGAAGTCGGCGAGGGTGACCCCGTACGCCGCCCCGCCGGCCTGGCCGATCGCGCGGCGCACGGCGGTGTACGGCGGGGTCGGGAACTCGTCCTCGCCGTAGTGGTCGAAGGCCGGCGCGACCAGGTCCGGGTGCTGGAGGGCCAGCTTGAGCAGCTCGCGCTCGACGAACTGTGCCGGGTCGCGCGGGTTGAGGCGGAACAGCGGGGTGACGGACCTGACCGGCTGCGGCTGCTCGGGGCGGCGCTGCTGGCCGTTGGCCCGCGGGTTCTGCTGGCGCTCACGGTCCCAGCGGGCCAGCTGGGAGATCCGGCGGACCACGAACTGCTCGTCCAGGATGCCGAGCATGCCGGCCAGCCGGACGGCGTACTCGTGCTGGATCGAGCGGTCCTTGATCTTGGCGACGATCGGGGCCGCCTCCTCCAGCGCCGCCGAGCGGCCCTCCGGGGTCTCCACCCGGTGCCGGGCGACGGCCGAACGCAGCGCGAACTCGAACAGCGGGACCGGGTTGTCGATCAGCTCGCGGACCGCGTCGTCGCCCTTGGCCAGGCGCAGATCGCACGGGTCCATGCCGCCGGGGCTGACCGCGATGGAGGTCTTGGCGGCGAACTTCTGGTCGTCCTCGAAGGCGCGCAGGGCGGCCTTCTGGCCGGCCGCGTCGCCGTCGAAGGTGAAGACGGTCTCGCCGCGGTACTGGGAGGTGTCCATCAGCAGCCGACGAATGATCTTGATGTGATCCTCGGCGAACGCGGTACCGCAGGTGGCCACCGCCGTGGTGACGCCCGCGAGATGGCAGGCCATCACATCGGTGTAGCCCTCGACCACCACCGCCCGGCCCGACTTGGCGATCTCCTTCTTCGCCAGGTCGATGCCGTACAGCACATGGGACTTCTTGTAGATCGGCGTCTCGGGCGTGTTCAGGTACTTCGGGCCGTTGTCGTCCTCGCGCAGACGGCGGGCGCCGAACCCGACCACCTCGCCGGCGATGTCGCGGATCGGCCAGACCAGCCGGCCCCGGAAGCGGTCGATCAGGCCGCCGCGCTGGCCCTGCGAGGCCAGGCCGCCGAGCAGGATCTCCTTGTCACTGAAGCCCTTGCCGCGCAGGTAGCGGACCAGGTGCTCCCAGCCCGCCGGGGCGTAGCCGACGCCGAAGGTCTGCGCCGCCTGCTCGTCGAAGCCGCGCTCGGCCAGGAAGCGGCGGCCGATCTCCGCCTCCGGCGTGGCGAGCTGCTCCCGGTAGTAGGCGGCGGCCACCTTGTGCGCCTCGACCAGTCGGGTGCGCTCGCCCTGCTGGTGACGGGGGCTGTAGCCGCCCTCCTCGTAGCGGAGCGTGATGTTGGCCTGGGCGGCCATCCGCTCGACGGCCTCGGCGAAGGTGAAGTGCTCGATCTTCATCAGGAAGGCGATGGTGTCGCCGTTCTCCTGGCAGCCGAAGCAGTGGAAGACGCCCTTGGCGGGGTTCACGTAGAAGGAGGCGGACTTCTCGTCGTGGAAGGGGCAGACGCCCTTGTACTCTCCACCGCCACCATTGGTGAGCTGAACGTAGTCGCCGACCACCACGTCGATGGGCAGTGCGCTGCGCACCGCCTGTACGTCTTCGTCCCTGATCCGCCCGGCCACCCCGGAAGTCTACTGGGGTGGCGCGGGTTACCGGCTGCGCCGGGGCGGCCGGGCGGGGCAGGGGCTACGTCCAGGCCGCTCCGACCAGCTTGGCGTGCAGGGCGGTGGCCGAGGCGTCGGTGAGGGTGGCGATCTGGTCGATCACCGCGCGGAGGGCGGCGCGGTCGTCGTCCGCCTCCCGGTAGATCGCGGCGAAGACCGGGTCGAGCCCCTCGGGAGCGCGCTGGTTGAGCACGTACGCCAGCTCGGCGATCACGATCCGCTGGCGGGCCCGCAGCTGGGCCTGCTCGTCGCGCTGCATCACGAACCGGACGGCGACCGCCTTCAGCACCGCGCACTCCAGCCGGACGTCCCGCGGCACCACCAGCTCGGCGGCGTACCGGGTGAGCCGGCCGGGGCCGTAACGGGCGCGGGTGGCCTGCTCGGCGGCCAGGCAGAACCGGCCGATCAGCTGGCTGGTGAGGTCCTTGAGGGCGGCCCGGGACCTGGCCGAGCCGTCGTAGGAGCGGGGCCACCACTCCTGGCCGAGCAGCCGGTCCAGGGCGTCGGCCAGCTCCTCGGGCTCGGCGTCCCGGGCGTAGCGCTCGGCGACCTTGAACAGCTCGGCACGCTCGCTCGGGGCGCGCAGCACGGCCGGGTCGATGTGGCCGGCCTGGAGGCCGTCCTCGACGTCGTGGGTGGAGTAGGCGACGTCGTCGGACCAGTCCATGACGGTGGCCTCGAAGCACTTGCGCCCGGCCGGGGAGCCGGCCCTCAGCCACCGGAAGACCGGCAGGTCGTCGGCGTAGACGCCGTACTTGGGCGAGGCCGGGTCGAGAGGGTGGGATCCGTGCGTCCAGGGGTACTTGGTGGCGGCGTCCAGGGCGGCGCGGCTCAGGTTGAGGCCGACGCTGCGGCCGGGCCAGGGGGCCAGCCGGGCGGGCTGCTCGTCCTGCGGGGCGAAGCGCTTGGGCTCCAGGCGGGTGAGGATGCGCAGCGACTGCGCGTTGCCCTCGAAGCCGCCGCAGGCCTCGGCGGCCTGGTCGAGCGCCTCCTCGCCGGTGTGGCCGAACGGCGGGTGGCCGATGTCGTGGGCCAGGCAGGCCGTCTCGACGAGGTCCGGGTCGCAGCCCAGGGCGGCACCCAACTCCCGGCCCACCTGGGCGCATTCGAGGGAGTGGGTGAGCCGGGTGCGGGGGAAGTCGCTGCGCATCGGGGCGACCACCTGGGTGGTGCCGGCCAGCCTGCGCAGGGCGGCGGAGTGGAGCACGCGGGCGCGGTCGCGCTGGAACGCCGTCCGGCCGGGGCGCTTGTCCGGTTCGGGCACCCAGCGGGCCTCGGCGGCGTGGTCGTACGGGGTCGGGGCGGCGGTGAGGCGGTGCGCGGTGTCGTCCATATGCCATGCACGGTACGCCGCGGCTCCGACACCCGGGGCGTGCCGCGCGCGAAGGGGCGCGGGCCGGGGCGTGAACGCTCGGTCATGCGCCGGTGGGGAACGCGCCGAAGGGGCGTGCGGCGCGCCCCGTCAGAAGGCGAGCAGCCGGCGCCAGCGGGGCATTTCGGTGACGGCGCAGGCGACGGCCAGCACGGTGACCGCGACGGCGAGCGGCACGGGCCAGGCCAGCCAGGAGGAGACCACGGCGGCGGCCAGCTGGAGAACCACCAGGGCGATGGTGACCGCACCGGGGACCGCGATGACAACCTGCTTCTTGTCGCCCGGGGTGGCGAGCAGGGTGGGAAGGCCGATCAGCACGACCACCGACAGGACGGCGAGCACCGGCGAGTGCGCGGCCAGCGCCCAAGGCGTGGCAATCCAGGCGACCAGCTCGGCGAGGAAGCGGAGGACGTCGGCGAGCCGGACCGGATCCCGTTGCGCGGTGGCGGAGTTCACCGCGGCATGGTGGCACGCGGCGGCCGCCGGCGGAAGGGGCGCTGCGGCCGGAAGGGGTCGGGACCGAACACGCCCGTACGCCGGCTGCCCCCGGACGGGCCGGGGGAGCCGGCGGGCTGACCGCCCGTGGACGGCCGGGGGCTCAGACGATCGGGCGGCCGCTCGCGGTGGTGGCGGGGACCGCCTCGTTGAGATCCCAGTGCTCGGCGATCAGGCCGCCGTCGAGGCGGAAGACGTCGACGACGGCCCGACCCTCGTCGCCCGGGGCGGCGGTGAACAGCGAGTGCGCGAAGACCAGGTCGCCGTCGGCGGCCAGGCGGCGCAGCTCGAAGCGGAGCTCGGGCAGTTGGGCGCGCAGGCCCTCGACGAAGGCGGTGAGCGCCGCCCGGCCGTCGGGGAGGTTGGGGTTGTGCTGGGCGAGGTCCTCGGCGAGGTAGCGGTCGGCCAGGTCGGTCCGGCCCTGGTTCCAGACGGTCTCCAGGTAGTCCCGGACCAGTTCGCGGGCGGCGGCGAGGCCGGTCGCAGTGGTGAGGTCGTTGGTGCTGGGGCTGGTGGCGGTGAGGTCGGTCGCGGTGGTGGCGGCGAGGTCGGTGGTGGCGTTCACGGGACGGCTCCTGTTCAGGGTCAGGCGGTACGGGACTGGACGGTGACGGCGGTGCCGGGCCTGCTGCGGCCCGCGGCGCGGACCGAGACCAGGTGGGCCAGGCCGGCCAGGGCGAGCGCGGCGAGGCCGACGGCGGGCAGCGCCCGGGCACCGAGGGCGGACAGCAGCGCACCGGCGAGCAGGCTGCCGAGGCTGATGCCGACGTAGAGCATCGAGGCGTTGAGGGCGAGCAGCACGCCGCGCTGGTCGGGGCGGAGCGCGATCAGCCGGGCCTGCTGCGGGGCCTGGTAGAGCTGGCCGAAGAAGGCCCAGACGGCGAAGAGCAGCAGCGCCCCGGCCAGGGCGCGCGGGGTGGCGAGCAGCCCGAGGAAGGCGGCGGCCAGGCCGGCCAGGGTCACCGTGACGGTGGCCGCGCCGCCGAGCCGCGCGGAGAGCCGGACGCCGCAGGCGTTGCCCAGGACGCCGACCGCGCCGAAGGCGAACAGCACCCCCGTCACGGCGCCCGGTCCGGCCCCGAAGCGGTCGGCGAGGTAGGCACCGGCGACCCCGTAGACGGTGAACTGGGCGGCCATGCAGAACAGTGTGGTGAGCACGGTCGCCGAGGCGCCCGGGGCGGCCAGCACGGCCCGGTAGGCGGCGGCGGTCGGCGGCTCCCCCGCCGGAACGGCCGGGACCAGGGCGGCCACCAGGGCCAGCGCCAGCAGGCTCGCACCCGCCACCCCGGCCAGTGCCCAGCGCCAGCCGACGGCCTCGCCGAGGAAGGAGCTGAGCGGCACGCCGCCGACCGCCGCCACCGTCATGCCAGCGAACACGGTGGCCAGCGCCCGGGAGCGGCGCTCCTCGGGGACGATCAGCGAGCCCACTGCCGAGGAGGCCGGGCCGAACACGGCGCCACCGAGCCCGGCCACCACGCGGGAGGCGGCCAGCACCCCGTAGGAGGGGGCGAGGGCGCCGAGCACGCCGCCGGCCGTGAGCAGCGCCAGGCCGACCAGGAGCACGGCCCGGCGGTCCAGCCGGCCGAGCAGGGCGGGGGCGAAGGGCGCGGCCAGCGCGAAGCTCAGCGCGAACACGCTGACCAGGACGCCGACGCTGCCGGGCCCGGTGTGCAGGTCGCGGCCGATCGGTGCGCCGAGGCCGACCACGGCCAGCGAGCTGGTGCCGAGGGTGAAGTAGCCGAGCGAGAGGGCCAGCAGAGCGGCTGCGGCGCCGTCGGGACGTCCGGGCCGCACGAGCTGCCGGGGCTGCCGGGACTGCTCGGCTCGCTTGGATAACTCGGGGTGGGTACGCATCGGATCCCCCTTTCCAATACGGTCCGTTGCGTATTGCTATTCCAATACGAGACGCACCGTATGTCAACCCCTTAGAGTGGCTCCCATGACCGGACGACCACGCGACCCCGCCGTCGACGCCGCCATCCGCGCGGCCGTCACCGAGATCGTCGAACGCGACGGCTACCGGGGCCTGAGCATGGAAGGCATCGCGGCACTCAGCGGCGTCTCCAAGCAGACGGTGTACCGCCGCTACCGCAGCAAGGGCGAGGTGGTGCTGGACACCCTCGGCAGCTTCGCCGCGACCGAGCTGCCGACGCCGGACACCGGCTCACTGCTCGGCGACCTGACCGTCCTGCTCACCGCGACGTTCGAGGCGCAGCGGACGGTCAGCGGCACGCTGAACCGGGCCCTGGCCGCGGAGGCACTGCAGGACCCGGAGTTCGGCGCCCTGCTCTGGGAGCGGTTGATCGCGGTGCGGCGGGCGGCCGTGCGTGAGCTGCTGGCACGGGGCCGGGAGCGCGGCGAGGTCGTCCACCCGAACGACGACCACCTGGTCGACCTCGTATTCGGCCCGATGTGGTACCGGCTGCTGTTCGACGTGCCGTCGCTGACCTGGGACTACGCCGCCGAACTGGCGCGCAGCGTCGCCCTGGTGGCCCGGAGCGGCTCCGGGCGTCCCGGGAGTTGAAAGGGCCGGGGGTGCAAGGGCCGGAGTTGAAGGGGCCGGAGTTGAAGGGGCCGGGGCAAAGGGGCCGGCCGTGCAAGGGCCGGGAGTCGAAGGGGGCCGTGGCCGGCCCGCGGGCGGTCAGCCGCGGACGGCCTTGATGACGGCGGCGGCTACGCCCTCCTGCCCCTTGGCATTGGGGTGGATCGCCGCCAGGCCGGACGCCGGGAAGGGCGGTTCCACCCAGCGGTTGGCCTCGCCGGCGCACATGTCGTGGCCGGCCGAGGGGGCGGCGGCGTCCACGAAGACCGCGCCGGCCGACTCCGCGCGGCCCTTGAGCATCGCGTTCAGCTGTTGTTCCTTCTCCGCCAGGAACCCCAGGTCGGCCGCGGCGACGGTACTGCCGAGCACGGGCACACAGCTCGCCGGGTCGGCGGGCAGCAGCGTCGGGTAGCCGACCACGTACACCCGGGCCTGCGGCGAACGCCGCTTGACCTCCTGGAGCACCCGGCCCAGCCGCTCGCCGGCCGCGTCGACCTTGCGCTGCACCTGGTCGGCGGCGCCGCCGGGGGTGGAGTAGTGCTCCCGGCACGGCGCCTCGGCCCGGGTCGAGCCGATCAGGCCCTTCACCACGTCGGCCAGGTTCTCCTTGGCGCACTCGCCGACGACCTCCATGAACCCGGCGTCGTTGCCGCCGATCCCGACCGTGACCAGCCGGGTGGCCGGGGAGAGCGCATCCAGCTGGGGCGGGTTGGCCCCGCCGTCGGTCTGCTGGGAGCCCGTCAGGTCGCCGGTGCGGGCGCCGCTGCAACTGACGTCATGGAACTGCCCGTCCGCCAGCCCCAGCGACTTGGCCACCAGGGACGGGTAGTTGACCGCCGAACGGGCACAGCCCTTCGGCTCCCCCACCTGCGGGGCGATCTTCAGACCCGAGGTGTAGGAGTCCCCGAGGGCGACGTAGGGCCCGGCGGGCGTCGGGGTCGGAGTCGGGGTCGGGGTGGCCCGCACCGGGCGCGGGCCGTCCGGCGCGGGGGCACCGGCGCCCTCCGCTCCGCCGCCACTGCAACCGGCCAGCAGCAACGCGGCCAGCCCGGTGGCCAGCACAGCGGCCCGCCCCGCAGCCGGACGCGCAGCCGAACGTGGACGAGCAGGCCAACATGTGGGCACCGGCATGGAATCCCCCCGGGGGTCGGAACGGCGACGTCTCTCCCTGCGGCGGCCCGTCCCCCGGGCACCCCAGTCGCCAACGAACGGGCGGTGTCGGATGACTCCCGCCCGTCCGGGGATTCTTGCAGTTGGCGCCCCCGCCCGGCTTGCGGCCCACCCGGGGCCGCGCCCGGCCTACGCGGGCCCGCCTACTCGGGGCCGCGCTCGTGCTCGGCGAGGAACTGCTCGAAGCGCCTGCCCAGTTCGTCCGCCGACGGCAGGTCGACCGGCTCGGCCAGCAGGCTCTCCCGGCCCTCGGCGCCCGCCACCGCGTCGTACTGGCCCTCCATGCCGCGGATCGCCGAACGCAGATCGCCGTCCCCCTGGGCCAGCTGCTCCTCGATGTCGGCGTAGACCTCGCCGACCCGCTCGCGCAGCCGGGTGCCCGGCAGCACCAGGCCGGTCGCCGACTGCACCGCCTCCAGGATCAGCACCGCCGCCGCCGGGTACTCCGAGCGCGCCACGTAGTGCGGCACGTGCACGGCGAAGCCCAGCACGTCGTGCCCGGCCTCGCCGAGCCGGTACTCCAGCAGTGCCTGCGCGCTGCCGGGCACCTGGGCCTGCTCGAACCACTGCGGGTACCCGGCCGCGAGGTCCAGCCGGTTGCCGTGCGGGGTCAGGCCGACCGGGCGGGTGTGCGGCACGCCCATCGGGATGCCGTGGAAGTCCAGCGTCAGCCGGACCTCGAACTGCTCGACCAGCCCGCGCACGGCCGACGAGAACCGCTCCCACTCGACGTCCGGCTCGGGCCCGGTGAGCAGCAGGAAGGGCGCGCCGGCCGCGTCGTGGACGAGCTGGAGCAGGATCTCCGGCGGGTCGTAGGAGGACCAGTGCTCACGGTCGAAGAGCATCGCCGGGCGGCGGGCCCGGTAGTCCACCAGGCGGTCGTGGTCGAAACGGGCCACCACCTGCGGCGCACCCTGCTCCAACAGGTGGGCCACCACCTGGCCGCCGGCCTCACCGGCGTCCATGAAGCCCTCGAAGTGGTGGAGCAGCACCAAGCCCGCGCCGGTGTCGGCCAACGCGGCGTTCGCCGCGGCCACGGCGGCCACGCCTTGCTGATCCAGCTCGTACAGCGCCTGGGGATCACGCACCGCGCACCCAACCCCGTTCTCTACTCGTCGACTCGTACCGGCTTCTCCTCGTCTGCAGCGTGCCGGGCCCCGCCGGAATTCCCGCCCTGGCCCGGCGCCGAACCGCCACTGCACCGGTGAACGCCCGGCGGCCCGCCGGAGTGCCCTCCGCGGCTCGCCGGAGTGCCGTCCCGACCATGATCGCACCCGGACGGAAAACCGCTGGTCACGGGTGTCCGCGGGCCCTTCCGGAGGTGCCGCCGGCAGACCGGCGCGCCCATTCGTGTGCTGCGAAGTGACGCACCGCCTTCTGGCGGGTATCGTCCTCTCGCTGCCTCGCATCGTCGCGTCGTCGTCACGTCGTCCGTAACGCCGTCGATCACGACCCGGCCCGGTGTTCGGCCAGCCACCCACGACGCACCTTGCCTTCATCTGGCCGCCTGCTTCCCTTCGCGCTCTCGTTTCCTCTTCGGCCATCTCGCGGACGCACACTGTCCCCTCGCTCATCCCGCCGGACCGGTCCGTCGACCCGTGTCCGTTCCGGCACCGCGCTGCCCGATTCCGGGCCGCCGCCCCCACCTCGCTCGACCGGCCTCCGGCGTGCGCGGGCATGGACGGGCGGTCTCCGGAGCCGGGGCGAAAGTCCACCGCAGCCCGCGCCGTACCCCGGCACGGGACGCGCCCTCCGACCGATGAAGGACCGAAGGTTCCGTGCCCGTACCTGTCATCCTCACCGGCCGCACCGTGCGGCTGGAGCCCCTCGCCGCGCACCATGCCGAGGCCATCGCCCAGGCCGGCGCCGAGGACCGTACGACCTACGCCTTCACGCCCGTCCCGCACGGCCTGGAAGCGGCCCGCGACTACATCGCGCGCGCCCTTGCCGACCAGGCCGCGGGCCGGTCGCTGCCGTTCGCGACGGTGAGCGTCGCCGACGGCCGGGTCGTCGGCTCCACCCGGTTCCTGGAACTCGACTACTGGCAGGGGCCGGTCGTCTGGCCTCCGGTTCCCGGTGTGCCGTTCGGTGACCCCGCCACGGCCGTCCCGGACGCCGCCGAGATCGGCAACACCTGGCTCTCGCCGCGCGCCCAGGGCACCGGCATCAACACCGAGGCGAAACTGCTGATGCTGCGGTACGCCTTCGAGGAGTGGGGCGTGCAGCGGATCTCGATGCGCGCCGACGCCCGCAACCTGCGCTCCCGGGCGGCGATCGAGCGGCTCGGCGCCACCTCCGAGGGCGTCCGCCGGGCGCACTCGCGCGGGCTGGACGGGGTGGTGCGCTCCACCGCGTTCTACTCGATGCTCGACGCCGAGTGGCCCGCCGTGCGGGACATCATCGAGCTCCGGATCGCCGCCGCCACCTCCCCGAGCGCCCCGGACCGGGCGATCAACCAGGAGTGCCTTAGACACGGCGGCGGCGCCGGGCACCTGATCACGGCCTGAGGGTCACGGACCGGGGTTACGGCTGGGGCCGGCCGCTCACCGGTGGCGGCGATCCGCAGGATGCGGGTGTGGTCGGGCAGGTCCTGGCCGTCCGACCTCAGCGCGGCTGCTGGTCGTCGTGGCCGTCGTGGACGCTGCCCGGCTCGGGGAACGCCCAGGCCGGGAGCGGCTCGCGGGCGGCCATCCAGGCGGCCGGGATGCCGACGGTGCCGGTGTGCGCGGCGACCACACCGCCGGTGATGGCGGCGACGGTGTCCATGTCCCCGCCCGCGCCGATCGCCTCCCAGATCGCCGCCGGGTAGTCGGTGAGCCGGCGGGCCGCACACCAGAGCGCGTAGGGGACGGTGTCGGCGGCGCTGGTCCGGCTGCCGTTGCCGAGCACCTTGGCGGCGACGCGCAGGTCCGGCTCGGCGAGCAGCGCGATCGCCTCCGTCAGGCCGTCGTGGACGACACCTGCCGGGGTGAGGTGGCAGACCTTCTCCAGGAAGCTCTTCGGCGTCATCCTCGTGGTCCGCACCTGCACGGCGAAGGCGGCGGCCACCGCGACGGCGATTGTGCCGTCCACGGCCTGCGGGTGGGTGTGGGTGATCATCGCCGTCTCGGCGGCCGGGCGGATCGCCTTCGTCGGATCGTCCGCGTACAGCGCCCCCAGCGGCGCCACCCGCATCGCGGCGCCGTTGCCGTACGAGCCCTGGCCGTCGAAGAGTTCGGCGGCCAGGGCCTTGGCGTCGCCGCCCTCGCGGATCAGCCGGAGCAGCCGGTTGGCGGCCGGGCCGTAGCCGCGGTCGAAGTCGTGCCGACGGGCGAAGGAGTGGGTGAGGTCGAAGGTGTCGATCGCGCCGCGCTCGGTCCGCGCCGCGTACACCGAGCAGGCCATCTCGGTGTCGTCGGTCCACGGCCAGGGGCCGGGCGGAACGGTACGGGCGGCGAAGTGGGCCGCGGCGGTGTCGGGTACGAAGAACTGGGCGCCGAGGGCGTCGCCGACGGAGAGGCCGTTCAGCGCGTCGAGCGCGGGGCCGGCGTGAAGGGTCATCATCGTGCCCAAGCACATCCGCTCGACCGGCGCCGTGTCAACATCGTTACCCGCCGGCTCCCCCGGCGGGCGACGTTTCGCATACCTCCGACCCCGGCGGGAAGCACCCGGGCATGACCCGCGCCGGCCTCCTCGACCCGCTGCTGCTGCTCGGCGCCGACCAGCAGCACATCGTCACCCGGGCGCAGCTGCGCCGCCTCGGCGTTCCCCCCGGCACCATCGCCCACCGGCTGCGGCCCGGCGGGCCGTGGCAGCAGGTGCTGCCACGGGTGATCTGCTTGCAGAACGGGAGGTTGACGGCGCATCAGCGGCTGCGCGCGGCCCTGGCGTACGCGGCCCCGAAGGGCCGGGCGGCGTCGGCCGGCGAGGTGCTGTTGACCGGGCTGGCGGTGCTGGCCGACGCCGGGCTGCCCTCCGCCGGGCACCCGGCGGACCTCGCGGAGGTCGACGTGCTGATCCCCGGCCAACGCCGGGTCGCGGACCGGGAGTTCGTCCGGACGCACCGGGCGGCCGGGGCGATGCCGGGCGGGTTCGAGCGGGACGACGGACTCTGGAGCACCACGGTCGCCCGGGCGCTGGCCGACCTGGCGCCCCGTGAGACGGGGCGGCGCCGGTTCCGGGCACTCTGCGCGGAGGCCGTGCAGCGGCGCCACTGCGATCTCGGCGAACTCCTGGACCAGCTGCTCGCCCGGCCCGGCGCGCTCGAACTGCCCCACGTCGCCCAGGTGGTGGAGGACCTCGCGGCCGGGGTGCGCTCGGTGGTGGAGGGCGAGGCCCGGGAGCTGGTGCGCGGGGCGGGCCTGCCCGAGCCGCTCTGGAACCCGGTGCTCTTCCTGGACGGCCGCTTCCTCGCCGTCCCGGACGCCTACTGGCCGCAGGCCTGCGTCGCGCTGGAGATCGACTCCCGCGCCTGGCACCTGCGCCCGGCCGACCACGAACGCAGCCTCGCCCGGGCCAACCGGCTCACCGCCGCCGGCCTGCCGGTCGTCCGCACCACCCCCGTCCGGCTGCGGCGCGACCCGGCTCCCGTAGTGCAGGAGTTGGCCGCCCTGCTCGCCGCCGGACCGCACGGCCCGCACGCCCGGATCAGCTGGCGCCGGGCCCGGTGAGGCCCCGGGTGTTCCGACCCGTGAGGCCCGGGAGGCGGACCGCGGACGCCTGACGGCCGCCGTGTTCGGCGCCGGCCTCCTCGGCGACGGTCACCGGGCGCTGGAGCTCGGGCCAGGTGGGCGGCGAACGGTTGTGCTTTCAGCAGCGCACGTCGATCTCCTGGAAGGTGCCGTAGTGGTCGGCCGTCCAGTACTGCTCGCCGGCGTCGCCCGTGACGACACGTCGGGTGCCGCGGTCGCCGGAGCCGGGGGTGACCACGGTGAACTCGTGGTAGTAGCCGGAGCCCTTGCGCGGGAGGCGGTTCTCGCGGTTCTCGAAGACGATGCCGTCGGAGCGGTACGGGTAGGGGCCGCCCTTGGCGATCAGGCCGAGGGTGTCGAGGGCCTGGCTGGGCAGTTTGGTGCGGCAGACGTCGGCGAGCGCGGGGTCGGCGGGCACCCAGGTGGCAGCCGGTGACGACGGCCCGGGCGCGGACGACGCCGACGCGGACGGCTTGGGCGCCGAAGGCTTGGGGGCAGCCGGGCTCGTGGCGGAGGCCTGGCTCGCGGAGGCAGCCGCCTTCGGGTGGCTCGTCCCGTCGTCCGAGAGCGTGCACCCGGCCGCGGCGGCGATCACGCAGATCAGGGCGGCCAGAAGGACGGACAGGCGGTTCTTGCTGGTCATGCGCTCCAGCTTGGCAGCCGGCCGGGCCGCGGCCGGCCGGCCACACGCGTGGCCACGGCCACACCCGGCACCGCGGGAGGAGCCCCACGAAAAGGCAGCCGGGGCGGGAACGGACGCCGTTGTCCGTTCCCGCCCCGGCTGCGTTACGTACGCCGGTTCTCCTGCGCCGAGCTCCGGTGTACGCCCTCCCGAGCGGGAGGGATGCGGTCAGCGACGGGACCGCGCCGTGGTCGGACGGGCCCTCCGCGCCGATGCCCGGCGAGGAGGGCGCCTACCCGCCTCAGCGCGAGTCGCTGCCCGCGGTCTCGATGGCGGCGCGGCCTGCCTCCAGGCGCGCCACCGGGATCCGGAAGGGGGAGCAGGAGACGTAGTCCAGCCCCACCTCGTGGAAGAAGTGCACCGACTCCGGGTCGCCGCCGTGCTCGCCGCAGACGCCGAGCTTGAGGTCGGGGCGGGTGGCCCGGCCGGCCTCGACGGCGTGCTTGACCAGCGCGCCGACGCCGTCGCGGTCGATGGTCTCGAACGGGGAGACCCCGAAGATGCCCTTCTCCAGGTACGCCGTGAAGAACGAGGCCTCCACGTCGTCGCGGGAGAAGCCCCAGACGGTCTGGGTGAGGTCGTTGGTGCCGAAGGAGAAGAACTCGGCGGCCTCGGCGATCTGGCCGGCCGTCACGGCGGCGCGCGGCAGCTCGATCATGGTGCCGAGCTTGATGTCCAGCTGGACGCCGGTGGACTGGGCGACCTCGGCGAGCACGCGCTCGCACTCGTCGCGGACCAGCTCCAGCTCCTGGACGGTGCCGACCAGCGGGATCATCACCTCGGGACGCGGGTCCCCGCCGGCCAGCTTGCGCTCGGCGGCGGCCTCGGCGATCGCGCGGACCTGCATGCCGAACAGGCCGGGGATGACCAGGCCGAGGCGGACGCCGCGCAGGCCGAGCATCGGGTTCTGCTCGTGCAGCTTGTGCACCGCCTGGAGCAGGCGCAGGTCGTTCTCGTTCGGGTCCCTGCGGGCCTCGGCGAGGGCGACGCGCACCGACAGCTCGGTGATGTCGGGCAGGAACTCGTGCAGCGGCGGGTCGAGCAGGCGGACGGTGACCGGCAGCCCGTCCATCGCCTGGAAGAGCTCCAGGAAGTCGCCCTTCTGCATCGGCAGCAGGGTGGAGAGCGCGAGCTCGCGGTCCTTGTCGTTGTCCGCCAGGATCAGGTGCTCGACCTCCTTGCGGCGCTCCTCGCCGAGGAACATGTGCTCGGTGCGGCAGAGGCCGATGCCCTGGGCGCCGTAGCGGCGGGCGCGCCCGCCGTCCTCGGCGTTGTCGGCGTTGGCCCGCACGGCGAGCCGGCGGCGGCCGTCGGCGTGCGACATCAGCCGGTGGACGGCCTGGACGAGGCCGCCCTGGACGTCGGCGCCGGCGTGCAGGGTGCCCTCGAAGTACTCGACCACCGGGGACGGCAGCACGGGTACCTCGCCGAGGTAGACCTTGCCGGTGGCGCCGTCGATGGAGACGACGTCGCCCTCCTCCAGCACCAGGCCGTCGGCGGTGGTCATCCGGCGGCGCTTGGTGTCGACCTCGAGCTCCTCGGCACCGCAGACACAGGTCTTGCCCATGCCGCGGGCGACGACGGCGGCGTGCGAGGTCTTGCCGCCGCGCGAGGTGAGGATGCCCTCGGCGGCGATCATGCCGTCCAGGTCGTCCGGGTTGGTCTCGCGGCGGACCAGGATGACCTTCTCGCCGGAGCGGGACCACTTCACCGCGGTGTAGGAGTCGAAGACGATCTTGCCGATCGCGGCGCCGGGCGAGGCGGCGAGGCCCCAGGCGATCTGCTTGGAGGTGGCGTCGGGGGCGAACCGCGGGAACATCAGCTGCGAGAGCTGGCCGCCGGTGACCCGCATCAGGGCCTCGTCCAGGTCGATCAGGCCCTGGTCGACCAGCTGGACGGCGATCCGGAAGGCCGCGGCGGCGGTGCGCTTGCCCACGCGGGTCTGGAGCATCCAGAGCTTGCCGCGCTCGATGGTGAACTCGATGTCGCAGAGGTCGCGGTAGTGGTTCTCGAGCTTCTGCATGATCGCCATCAGCTCGTCGTACGACTTCTTGTCGAGCTGCTCCAGGTCGGCGAGCGGCAGGGTGTTGCGGATGCCGGCGACGACGTCCTCGCCCTGGGCGTTGGAGAGGTAGTCGCCGTAGACGCCGACGGCGCCCGTGGAGGGGTCACGGGTGAAGGCGACACCGGTGCCGGAGTCCTCGCCGAGGTTGCCGAAGACCATGGAGCAGACGTTGACCGCCGTGCCCAGGTCGTTCGGGATGCGCTCCTGGCGGCGGTAGAGCCGCGCCCGGTCGCCGTTCCAGGAGTGGAAGACGGCGTGGACGGCGAGGTCCATCTGCTCGCGCGGGTCCTGCGGGAAGGCCCGGCCGGTCTCGCGCTCGACGATGCCCTTGAACACCTCGACCAGTTCCCGGAGGTCGGAAGCGTCCAGGTCCAGGTCGTTGGTGGTGCCCTTGGCGTGCTTGGCCTCGTCCAGGGCCTCCTCGAACAGCTCGCCCTCGACGCCCAGCACGGTCTTGCCGAACATCTGGACCAGGCGGCGGTAGGAGTCCCAGGCGAAGCGCTCGTTGCCGGACTGCGCGACCAGACCGACCACCGAGGCGTCGGAGAGGCCGATGTTCAGGACGGTGTCCATCATGCCGGGCATGGAGAACTTGGCCCCGGAGCGGACCGAGACCAGGAGCGGGTTGTCGGCTTGGCCGAGCTTCTTGCCCATCTCCTGCTCAAGGGCGTCCAGGTGGGCGCTGATCTCCTCGTGCAGGGAGGCCGGCTCGCTGCCGGTCTCCAGGAAGACCTTGCAGGCCTCGGTGGTGATGGTGAACCCCGGAGGGACGGGGAGACCCAGGTTGGTCATCTCGGCCAGGTTCGCGCCCTTGCCGCCAAGAAGATCCTTGAGGTCCTTGTTTCCTTCGGTGAAGGAGTAAACAAACTTCTGCTGCGACGGCACGGGTCGGTCTCCTCGCACACGGTTGGCCTGACGCCGGAGAACATACCCATTTCGAAGGCGCTTTTGCGCCGCCAATAGGCCGTACGAGGCCAGTACTCGGTGGTAACCCAGCAGATCGAATGCACATAAAGGCGTTCACCTCTGTTGGTGAAATCGTCCGGATGACGCTAGCTTGCCTTCAATTCTTGAACGCAAGGAAACCGGAAGATCACACAACCGGAACGGAGGGTAGCGGTCGACCGTCCACCGCGTTGCCCCGGCTTGATTTCCTGCACCCGGACCGGCCGATCCCGTGCCACCCCCTTCGGGAAGCGATTCACCGCCGATGTGGCCATTTCGTCCCCTGAGTGACCGTCAGTCGCCACCGTATGTGGCAAGCGTCACGAGCGCATCTCGCCGGTCGGGCGTAGTCCGCCTCCGTCGATCGTCGCACTACGTGCGGACATACGCCGGTTTCCGTGACATCGATGTACCAAAAAGGAGCCCTCTTGGCCAGATCGGACAAGAGGGCTGGGACGCGGCGGCGTGCGCCGGTCGAGGGGCGTTTTTGCCACTACGGACAGATCATCCGCCAGAGGTATCCGATTCGGCGTCTGCGCTGGGCAGAGCGCAGTCATACGGATCGTCCAACCAGCCTTCCGGGAGGACCACCCGGTTGTTGCCGCTGGTGCGCCCGCGCGGGCCGTCCGCGCCGGCCGGCCAGAGCTGGGACTGCTCCACCTGGGCGAGGGTTTCGGCCAACCCGGCCAGCGAGGAGGAGTTGGCCAGCCGCACCCGCAGCTCGGAGCCGACCGAGAAGCCCTTGGTGTACCAGGCCACGTGCTTGCGGAAGTCGATCACGCCGCGCGCCTCGTCCCCCAGCCACTCACCGAGCAGCTGCGCGTGGCGCACCATGGCCCGCGCCACGTCGGCGAAGCTCGGGCGGGCGTAGTCCACCTCGCCCTCGAAGATCGCCACCAGGTCCTTGAACAGCCACGGCCGGCCCAGGCAGCCACGGCCGACCACCACGCCGTCGCAGCCGGTCTCGCGCATCATCCGCACCGCGTCGTCCGCCGACCAGATGTCCCCGTTGCCGAGCACCGGGATGTGCGCCGGGACGGACTCGCGCAGCCGGGCGATGGCCGACCAGTCCGCGGTGCCGCCGTAGTGCTGGGCGGCGGTGCGCCCGTGCAGGGCGATCGCGGAGACGCCCTCCTCCGCGCCGATCCGGCCGGCGTCCAGGAAGGTGAGGTGGTCGTCGTCGATGCCCTTGCGCATCTTCATGGTCACCGGGAGGTCCCCGGCGTTGGCGACGGCCTCGCGGAGGATCTCGCGCAGCAGGTTGCGCTTGTACGGCAGCGCCGAGCCACCGCCCTTGCGGGTCACCTTGGGGACGGGGCAGCCGAAGTTCAGGTCGATGTGGTCGGCCAGGTCCTCGTCGGCGATCATCCGGGCCGCCTTGCCGACGGTCACCGGGTCCACCCCGTACAGCTGGATCGAGCGCGGCTTCTCACTCGCGTCGAACCTGATCAGCTGCATCGTCTTGGCGTTGCGCTCGACCAGGGCGCGGGTGGTGATCATCTCGGAGACGTACAGGCCCTTGCCGCCGCTCTGCTCACGGCAGAGCGTGCGGAACGGCGCGTTGGTGATGCCGGCCATCGGCGCCAGCACGACGGGCGGCCACACCTGCATCGGGCCGATGGTCAGCGGCGCGAACTCGGTGCTGGTCGCGGTGGGTGCGGGCGTGACTGTCATGCGCGGCTGACCTCGGGGACGGGGGTTCGGGACTCTTCATTGTCCCCCACCCGGCGCGACGCCCCCGCGGCCGTCTCCCGTCGGGCGGCCGCTCAGCCCTCGACGGGGACCACGTTCACCGAGCCCGACGTGGTCGTCACCCGGACGGTGGCCGGGCTGGCGGGGGCGGCCAGCGTCGTGTCGACGTGAACGTTGCCCGAACTGTGGTCGACGCCGAAGCTGTAGCCCGAGCCGTGCGGCAGGGCCAGCGACACCGCGCCCGAGGTCACCCCCACCGCCACCGCGTGCGGCGGGCGCGCGAAGCCCAGGTCGACCGCGCCGGAGGTGGCGCGCACCTCGACCTGGGCGGAGGTGAGACCGGTGGCCGTCACCATCCCGGACGTGGTCCGCGCGAACACCTGCCCGGAGAGGCCGGTCAGGGTGACCGCCCCCGAGGTGGCCGCGACCCGGACGTCCCCGCTCAGGCCCTGGATCTCGACGCTGCCGGAGGAGCCCCCGCCGTCCACCGACGCCGTGGGCGGTACCTCCAGCTCGATCAGGGCGCCGCAGCCCAGGTCCATCACCGGCACCACCTGGTTGCAGCGCATTCTGACGTTGAGCACGTCGCCGTCGAAGACGGTCTCGACCCGGGGGCTGCGCACCGTCCAGTCCAGATGCTGGGTCACCAGCACCCGGCCGGGTTGCCCCGGCCTGATCCGCACCGCCGCGGAGCCGGTGTCCAGGTGCACCCTGGTCGCCGCGACCGGGTACGAGCGCTCGGACGTCTTCTGCTGCTGGACCACCAGGCCCCAGGTCTGCGCGGCGCCGAACAGCATGACCAGTGCCAGCGTCAGCGTCCCGGTGACCCGCCAGGCCCGGTGCCCCCGTACCACCACCCGACCTCCGGCCACCGCTACCCGACCTCCAGGAACCGCAGCACCGCGAGCACCCGGCGGTGGCTGGCGTCGGCGGGCGGCAGGTCGAGCTTGGTGAAGATCGAGTTGATGTGCTTGGCCACCGCGCTGTCGCTGACCACCAGGGCGGCGGCGATCGCCGCGTTGGACCGGCCCTCCGCCATCAGTCCCAGCACGTCCTTCTCGCGCGGGGTCAGCTTCTCCAGCGGGTCCCGGTGGCGGCGGACCAGCAGCTGGGCGACCACCTCCGGGTCCAGCGCGGTGCCGCCCTCGGCGACCCGCTGCAAGGCGTCCACGAAGTCGTCCACATTGGCCACCCGCTGCTTGAGCAGATAGCCCACCCCGCTGGTGTTGGTGGCCAGCAGGTCGGCCGCGTACCGCTCCTCGACGTACTGGGAGAGCAGCAGCACCGCCACCTCCGGCCACTGCCGGCGGATCATCAGCGCCGCCCGCACACCCTCGTCGGTGAAGCCCGGCGGCATCCGGACGTCCGCCACCACCACCCCCGGCCGGTGCTCCTCCACCGCGGCGAGCAGCTCCTCGGCGTCCCCCACGGCGGCGGCCACCTCGAAGCCCACCGCCTCCAGGACCTTGACCAGACCGACCCTGAGCAGGACCGAGTCCTCGGCGATCACAGCGCGCACGGCAACTCCACGGTGATGGTGGTGGGACCCCCGAGGGGGCTGAGAACGGACAGCGTGCCGTCGACCGAGGCGGTGCGCTGGCGCAGGCCGGTCAGCCCGGTGCCGCGGGAGGCGTCCGCGCCGCCCACGCCGTCGTCGCTGACCACCAGGCGCAGCCTGCCGCCGGACGTCCGCACCGAGAGGTCCACCCGGGAGGCCCGGGCGTGCTTGGCCACGTTGGTGAGCGCCTCGGAGACGGTGAAGTAGGCGACCGCCTCGACGGTCGGCGCGATCCTCTCGGTGAGGTCGACGTCGAGCCGGACCGGCAGCGGGGTGCGGGCGGCGATCCCGGAGAGCGCCGCGTCCAGGCCGCGGTCCTCCAGGACGGCCGGGTGCAGGCCGCGGACCAGGCTGCGCAGCTCGTCGATGGCTGCCTGGGCCTCCTCGTGCGCCTCGACGATCACCTGCATCACCTCGGGCGGGACGTCCTTGTGGGTGCGCCGGGCCAGGCCCAGGTTCATCGCCAGCGAGGTGAGCCGCTGCTGGGCGCCGTCGTGCAGATCGCGCTCGATCCGGCGGCGCTCGGCGTCGACGGCGTCGACCAGGCCCGCCCGGCTCTCGGTGATCTCCTCGACCCGGCGCTCCAGCGTCTCCGTCCGGCCCGGGCCGAGCAGCCGGTGGGCTGCCAGCTCCTCCGCCCGGGCCAGCAGAGCGACCGCCCAGGGCAGTACCGCCAGCAGGAGGAGACCGCCCACGGTGACCGGGGGATCCAGTGTCACCATCTGCTCCCGCACCGAGCTGGAGGGCGGCATCAGCCCCGCCCAGCCGAAGACGGTGGCCATCACCAGGCCGGCGCCCCACGCGTAAAGCAGGCAGAGCGAGCCGAGCGCCAGCAGTGGTCCGACCAGCAGGTGGTAGCCGACCTGACGCCAGTTCACCCCGGTGCGCAACCTGGTCAGCAGGCCCGCCGGGGTGTCCGCGGGCTGCAGCAGCACCGGTACCTCGACGCCGCGCAGGGTGCGCAGGCGGCCGCGCTGGGCCGCCGTCAGCAGCCGCAGGCAGAGCAGGGTCAGGGCGACGACCGGGAAGAAGGCCTTGGGGGTCAGACAGGCCAGCCAGACCGGCGCGGCCAGCGGGATGCCGGCGGCTATGAAGCGGGTGTCGCGCCAGGCGGCGGCCGACCACGGCGGCCGGCCGGCGCTCCCGGCGAGCGCACGGCGCAGCGAGGTGGAGGGCATGGCCGACAGCGTAGAGGCCGAAGATCGACTGACGCCATGAAGGGAGATGGAGGGCAGGGGTGTACCCAGGTACACCCCCGATTCGGAGCGGTGCACTACCGACGCCAGGGGGTGGTGCGCGGAAGTCTTGAGGGCATGACGAGCACTGCATCGCACTCCGCCACGCCGCCCCACGGGCGGCCCGCCCCAGGCACCGGCGCGGCCGACGCCGAAGGTCCGCTGCCGGTCGGTCCGGTCGACCCTGCCGGGCCCGCCGGGCCGCGCGGGCCATGGGCGGTGCGCAGCGTCCGGGCGACGCGGGGGCGCGCGGCACTGGAGGTCTACGAGCACGGCGAGCTGCTGGACGTTCTGGTCGCGGCTCGGCTCACGCCGCAACTGCTGCGCGGCGCCCGGCGCTACGCCGCCCCCGGTACTCGGGGCCGGTACGGGCTGGCCTGGGGGCGGCTGCCGCAGGGCGGCGCGGCGCCCGCCGTGCGGTTCACCGGCGGGTGGCTGCGGCGGGCCGGCGGCCGGGCCGTCGAGTCGCCCGAAGTCGTCACGGTGGCCGGGGAGTTCTGGCTCGCCTGGGCGCAGGGGCGGTTCGACGGGGTGCTGGTGGAGCACGCCGGCGGTCGCGAGCGGCAGCCGCTGGCGCGGGTCCGCGGCCGCCGGTGGGGTGTGCCGGTCGGCACGGCCGGGGGTGCGCGATGAGCACCGCCGTTGTGGGCACCTCCGTTGTGGGCCCCGCCGTCCTGGGCCCCGCCGTTCTGGGGGCGCGGCCTGCTGTCCCCGCCCTGCCCGCGTGGGCTGAGCGGGTGCCCGTCCTCGCGGCCCTCGCGCTGCTGCCCTGGCTGGCGGTGCTGGCGGTCTGCCACGAGACCGCCTGGGTCGTCCTCGACCTGCTCGAACTCGCCGCCCTGCTCTCGCTCGACGCTCTGCTGCGCCGCCGAAGCCCGGCTGCCGTGTGGCCCGCCTGCGCGGTGGCGCTGCTGCTCGCCGGCGACGCCCTGGCCGACATCGGCACCGCCGGCCCCGGCCTGCCGCTGCTCGCCGCCATGGTGATGGCCGGCTGCGTCGAACTGCCGCTGGCCGCCCTCTGCCTGGCGCTCGGCCGCCGCGCGGCCCGCGCCTGACCTTTCTTCGGCCCGCCGTGGAGCCCGGCCTGACCTACTTCGGCCCGCCCCGCGGCCCGCCCTGGAGCCCGTCCGCCATCAGCTCCATCCGCTCGCGGGTCTCCGCGTCCCTGGGTGTGTACGCGACCAGGCGGGTGCTGGGACGCGGCCCGAGCCAGAGGCTCGTGTAGTCGCAGTGCAGCAGCCCGATACCCGGGACCATGAACCGCTTGAGCCCGTTGCCCGGCCGCTGGACGTTGTGCCGCTGCCACGCCTCCTCGAAGTCCGGCGAGGCCTTGCGCAACCGGGCGAGCAGCGCCTTCCACGCCGGTTCGGCACTGTGGTCGGCCATCCCCGAACGGAACCGGGCCACCATCCCGTCGCGCTCGTGCTCGTGGTCCACCAGCACCTCCCGGAACCGCGACGGCGTGAACGCCATCCACATCAGGTTCCGGTCCTCGAACGGCAACTCGTCGAGATCCCCGACGATATGGGTGTACGCCGGGTTGTGCGCCAGCACGTCCCACCGGGCGTTGACCACCGCGGCCGGCATCGGCGACATCTGCTCCAGGACCAGGCGGATCGCCGGGGTCACCGTCAGGCACTCCAGCACCGGCGACGGATCGTCCGCCCCCGCCAGAGCGAACAGGTGGGCCCGCTCGGCCGGGTCGAGCCGAAGGGCGCGGGCGACCGCGTCCAGCACCTGGGCGGAGACCTGGATGTCCCTCCCCTGCTCCAGCCACGTGTACCAGGTCACCCCGACCGCGGCGAGCTGCGCCACCTCCTCCCGGCGCAGCCCCGGTGTACGGCGGCGGCCGGTCATCGGCAGACCCACCTGCTCGGGGGCGATCCGCTCGCGGCGGCTGCGCAGGAAGGCGGCCAGCTCGTGCCGCCGGGCCTCGTCGGGGGAGAGGCTTCCGCGGCCGGTCGCGTGGGACGCTGTGGCGGGCGTGGTGGTCAGGCTCATGCACCCAGCATGCGGCACTCGGAAGCCTGTTGCCAGGTACTTCTTATACCTGGATAACCACACTCTGGTACCAGGTTGTCGGGCGGCGGATCGTATGACCCGTGACCCAACAACTCGCCGTCGCCAAGACCACCGTCGCCGCACCCGCCCGCCCCGCCACCACCCCCGGCGTCGCGGTCCCGGGCACCGCCTCCCTCGGCACCGCCGGGCTGGTCACCGTCCTGCTCGGGGCCTTCCTGCCGATGCTCGACTTCTTCATCGTCAACGTCGCCCTGCCCACCATCGACCACGACCTGGCCGCCGGCCCCGCCGTCCTGGAGCTGGTCGCCGCCGGATACGGCATCACCTTCGCCGTCCTGCTCGTCCTCGGCGGCCGGCTCGGCGACATCTTCGGCCGCCGCCGGCTGTTCGTCGTCGGCGCCGCCGCCTTCGCCCTGACCTCGCTCGCCTGCGGGCTCGCCCCCGGCGCCTGGACCCTGGTCGCCGCCCGCGCCGCCCAGGGCGCTTCGGCCGCCCTGCTCATCCCCCAGGTGCTCGGCACCATCACCGCCGCCACCCACGGCGCCCGGCGCGGCCGCGCGCTCTCCGTCTACGGCGCGGTCGGCGGCATCTCGGTGGTCATCGGGCAGGTGCTCGGCGGGATGCTGGTCGCCGCCGACCTGTTCGGCACCGGCTGGCGCTCCGTCTTCCTGCTGAACGTCCCGTTCGCCCTGCTCGCCCTCGTCCTCGCCGTCCGGTACGTTCCCGAGAGCCGCGCCGAGCGGGCCGCCCGCGTGGACGTCGCCGGCACGCTGCTGCTCACCGCCACGCTGCTCGCCCTGCTCGTCCCGCTGATGGAGGGCCGCGCCGCCGGCTGGCCGCTCTGGTCGTGGCTGCTGCTCGCGCTCTTCCCGGTGTTCGCGGTCGCGTTCGGTGTCGTCGAGGTGCGCGCCGAGCGCCGCGGCGCCACCCCGCTGGTGCCGCCCACCCTGCTGCGGATCCCCGAGATGCGGCGCGGCCTCGGCATCGCCCTCCCCTACTTCGGCGGCTTCGGCGGCTTCATGTTCGTGATCGCCGTCGCCCTCCAGCAGGGCCTCCACCTCGGCCCGATCGCGGCCGGCTGGGCGCTCGTCCCGATGGCCGTCGGCTACTTCGCCGCCTCGCTCTCCGGCCCCCGCCTGATCGGCCGCTTCGGCAGCCGCGTCCTCACCGCCGGGGCCGTCATCCAGGCGATCGGCCTCGCCACCCTGGCCGTCACCGTCCTCGCCGACTGGGCCCACTTCTCCCCGCTCCGGATGGCCCCCGGCGTCGCCCTCGCCGGCATCGGCCAGGGCCTGATCGGCACCCCGCTGTTCCGCGTCGTCCTCGCCAAGGTGCCCGCCGACCGGGCGGGCGTGGGCAGCGGTGTCCTCGCCACCAGCCAGCAGTCCAGCCTCGCACTCGGCGTCGCCACCCTGGGCACCCTCTACCTGACCCTCTCCCCGACGCTGGGCATGGACCGCGCCCTGGCCCTCTGCCTCGCCATCCAGCTCCTGGGCTCCTTCACCGTCCTCTACCTGACCACCCGTCTCCCCCGCTCCATCGGCTGACGGCCGCGGACGGCCGGGGTCACCACCGGCACCAACGGCATCGGGGGGGGGGGGGGGGGGGGGGGGGGGGGGGGGGGGGGGGGGGGGGGGGGGGGGGGGGGGGGGGGGGGGGGGGGGGGGGGGGGGGG
>NZ_JBVJCO010000067.1:0-36895 GCF_055588525.1 Kitasatospora sp. NPDC041988 | reverse complement strand
CACCAACATGCACACGACACGCGAGTCAGCCTGAACGACTCTGTACCCACGAACGGGCGACACCAGATCATCCAGAAACGGACTTAACGTCCTCTGAGAGAGCCGATCCCATACCAGTCCTCTGGGGGCTTGGAAAGAACGGCGCCATGGTGGCACAGCGGAACGGGATATGACGGTCTATCAGATGCTTGCCCCGACCGGCCCGGGGGTGGCGCCGGGGTGTGCTCCGGCGCAATCCGGCGCGGGCATCCTTGGCCGTGGCGGCGTCCGGGCGGGGAGCGTGAGGAGGGGGCGGCGGTGTGCGAGGGGGGAAGGAAGGCTGCCGGTTGCACTCTGGCGCCGCCGGGCGATCTCTGGCACCATCTCAGCCGACGTGAACGAATCGTGTGCCGAACGTTCACTTCACCTGCACAAGAATCCGCTGTAGAGCGTCGTCGAGAGATCTGAGGCTTGCCATGAAGACCTTACGGACCCACACCTCGCACCTGGTGACGGTCGTGCTGCTGCTCCTGGGCATGATGACCGCCGCGAGCGCGCAGGCGCAGGCGGCCCCGCAGCGGGTCACCGGCAGCACGACCATCTGCTCCTTCTCCCCGATCCCGGCCGGGTGGGTCATCACGAGCTCGTACAGCAGCTGGGGCTGTCCCGGCTCCGGTGTCTCGTATTCGATCACCGACACGGCCGGGCAGACCAATCTGACCATCTGCTCCTTCTCCCCCAAGCCGGCCGGGTGGGTAGTGACCAGCTCGTACAGCACCAGCAACTGCGCGGGCAGCGGCGTCGCCTACGGCTTCCACAACGTGGCCAACGACCTCAACGTCGGCGCGTGCTCCATGACCCCGATCCCTGCGGGGTGGGTGATCAGCAGCTCGTACAGCAGCAGCAACTGCGCGGGCACCGGCGTCGCCTACTCGCTCCACAACACGGTCAACGACACCAGCACCGGCGCCTGCTCGATGACCCCGATTCCGGCCGGGTGGGTCGTCACCAGCTCGTACAGCAGCAGCAACTGCGCCGGCACCGGCATCTCCTACACCCTGTTCAAGATCACCACGCAGACCTCCGAGGTCGTCTGCTCCTTCTCCCCGCTGCCCGCCGGGTGGGTGGTCAGCAGCTACTACCCCAGCAGCAACTGCTACGGCAGCGGCGTCGCCTACTCCATCCGGAAGGCGTGACCTCCGGCCGCCCACGGGGCGTGAGGATGTGAGGGTGTGAGAGCAGGGCCTCCCGGTCGCCGCCGGGAGGCCCTGCCGCCGTCGCCGCGACCGGACCGGACGGCGAGCGGGCGGCGCTGTCACCGCGGCCTGGCGGACCGTCGACGGCCTGGAGCCCTCGCCGGGCTTCAAGGAGGAACGCCGGTCCGCCCTGAACCGCACGTTCGACCAGCTGGCCGACGCCGTCGACCGCGAGGCCGGGCCCACGCGATAGCCGCGGCCCGCGACGCGCGGTCGTCAGGCCGTCTCGGGGCCGAAGCGGCGCCGGTAGGCCGTCGGGGTGATGCCGCTGATGCTGTGGTGGCCGAGTTCCTTGAGCTCTTCGACGCGCATCCCGGTATGCCGGAGGATCTCCACGGTCGCCCAGCCGTAGAAGGCCAGTTTCTCCTCCGTCCGGAAGTCGCGCTGCGTTCCTGTGGCGTCAACGACCTTCGAAGGTTTGCCGCCGGCCCGCTCGGTGGATCGGGGCAGGGTGAAGCTCTCGCCGAGCACCGTGATGGTGGCTCCCAGGTCAGCCGCTTCCAGTGCCTCCAGGCGCTTCTGGGCTCCTTTCAGCCGGCGGGCAGCTGCCTGTACCAGTGCCGGCAGGACTGGCAGCCTCTCTCGGGTCCGGGCGTCAGATCTGGCGCGCACCTCCTGCGGGGCCTTCTTGGCGGAGCAGTCGGCTTCGGTCACTGGGGTCGGAGCGGCCCACGGTCCCCAGCGTTCGGGCTCGTCCAGAGCCCATTCGGCGATGTCCAGGTAGAAGCCCCGCACCGCCATCCTGATCATCAAGGCTCCGATGCGCGGCTCCGTTGTCGTCGCGACCGTGCCGTCCGGCATGCGGTGCCTGGCGGTCTTGACCGCGATCCGGGCCTTCCAGGCGTCGCGCACCTCCGGGACCAGGTGAAGGCTGTCGATCCCTGGGTGGTGCCGCTCCAGGTCGGCCCAGAAGTAGCCGACCAGATTCCTGGACAGATGCACCAACGTGACGTAGTCGATTGAGGGCTGCCGTTCGGTCAGGTAGCTGACGAGCAAGTCACGGATCGGCTTGCACTTCACGTCGAATCGGTCGACGAGCTGGGCCGGGCTCACCTGTCCGGCACGCTTCTCGATGCTCCGCAGGGTCTTGGGTGCGTCAGGGGGAAACTGGCCGCGGCTCTGAAGCAGGGCGTAGGCGAGCCGAGTGTGGCTCGTGGAGTTCGGCGTGGCCACCAACAGCAGTTCGAGGACATCGCCGACCACGATGTCGTCGATGCCGCCCCCCTTTGCCGCCAGGATGCGGGCCAGAGCCTTGAGCGCCTTCGAGGTGCGCCGCTGGTCCGGCTGTCCGGGCATGCGGACGTTACGCAGTGCGGCAAACCCCCTGGGATCGCGGGCGGCTTCGATGGCTTCGCGCAGGTGGGGCGACAGGCTGCTGGCGAGCCACGCCATGCTCGGGCGGATGACATCAGCGCAGATCAGCGCCAGTAGCCCGGAACCGAGCCCTGCCTTCTGCGGCTTCCTGCCGTGGGCGATCCCCCAGGCAAGGGGTGCCTCGGTCCAACCGACCGAGGTGGCGGCACCCGGGCTGGCGTTCCAGCGTTGCTGCCAGGTCTCGCCCTCGAAGGTCTCCAGCCATCGCAGCAGCAGACGCGCACCGACCATCCGCATCGAGTGGGTGGACTCCTTGCCGTTCTTGAACGGCGGCTGCCCCAGCCTGCGGAGAACCTCGTCGCGGGAAGATCTGGTAGTGCCCCAGTCTGTTCCCGGGCTACGTGGTGGGAACGTCTGCAGATAGGCATCGATCTCTCCGCCAGCCAGGCTCCTTGCAGCCCGGGCCGGCGGGGAGACGACGGGGACGGTGGTAGTCGTCACCTGGGCCTCCCACCGAAGAGAACGTCGAGGGAGTCGCGGTTATAGGCCGGCGCGGACGGGGCCGGAGGCGGGTCGTTGCGCTTGCGCTCCTGGCGGGCATGGTGCGCAAGACCTGCCGAGATCACGTCGTCCCTGGTGGGTCGGTTGTAGATGTCCAAGGTGGACAGGTGCTTATGGCCGAGGATGTGCTGGACGTAAACCGGTGGCATGCTCGGGTCGTCGAGCATCAAGAATGTCGCCGTGTGCCGCAGGTCGTGAAGCGTCCAGTTGGCGCCCAGGAGCTCGTTGGCGCGGTTGAACATCATGCGGGCCGCGTCGTACTCCAACGGTCGCCAGGGACGGCGCAGAGTCCACCACAGCGGCTGCGAACGGCCGCGGGGAACGCCCTTTCCCCAGGCGCCTTCCTGGTAGAGCCGCAGCCAGACGAACGCATCGGGGGTGGCGGGCAGCTCCTGGTAATCGCGCGTGCCCTTTCGGATCACGCCGATGGTCTGCTGGCCGACGACCGCATCGCGCTGCTTGGCCGTGAGCAGTTCCTCGGCGCGAGCGCCGGTGGCGACCCAGAAGGCCAGTAGGGCTCGGTCGCGATGTGAACGGAGACCTGCGAAGACCTCGGTGTACTTCTCGTCGGGGATGCGGCGCGGGATCCGCTTGGGGATCTTAGGTCGGTAGAGGCCGGTGCGCTGCTGCTTGTGTTCCTTCTCGGGGTTGTGGTGGGCGTTGGCTCGTGCCGAGCGCCGATTGCGGACCAGAGGGAAGGGATTGACCAGCAGCGAGCCGGTATTGCGCTCCAGATGGAAGTCGTAAAAGGTCCGCAGCACCGTCTCGCAGTGCGCCCGAGTATTGGGCGCGTACTTCTTCCCGACAGTGGGCTTGCCCGTCACCGGGTTCGGGGATCCCGGCGCTGGGCTGCCGGTCCGGGCAGGTTGAGGTATCTCGGCGGGGTTCTTGCCGCGGTGGCGCCAGTGGACTCGTACCGGCTTGTCCGCCAGCTTCATCCACAGCATGAAGTCTCGGGCATCCTCACGAACCGCGCGGTCCCACTCGATTCCGCATGCCCACAGGTAGCGCCACCAGCGCAGCAAATCCATCCCGTACGAACGAGGCGTCAGCGGAGAGCTGTCCGCTGCCATCAGGTCTTTGAGGTACGCCGCGACAGGTTCGATCGGCCGTCCGAACGGGTCCAGCACCTGATACGGCTCCCAGGGGTCTCCCGTCTCCAGCAACCTGCCCAACTCAGGCAACACGAAGTTCTTCAGATCCCTGTCGGGACGCTGTTCACCGGGCATGCCGGGAAGCTAGCTGAAACCCAAACTGACCTGCAAATACTTGTGAGTTGGTTCGGTCAACACGCCTGACACCTGCTGGGCACCCTAGATAAAACTTTGCACCGTGGGTCAGGGATAGGACACCGGGGCCTGCAACCCGTGTCCCATGCAAGAGTCACAGAGTTGACGATCAATCAGTACCTGTGCTGAGCAAGAGATTTCGCGGCAAGGATGCCTCACCCCGCCCCGAATGTCCGGCGCAGACCGTCCACCAGCCCCTCTGGCGTGGGCGGGTGGAACCGTCCGGCGAGGTAGCCGTCCGGGCGGACGAGGAAGGCCTCGCCGGGGCGGGCCGCGTAGGCGGCGGCGAACCCGCCCTCGGCGTCCCGGACGGACGGCAGGCGCCACCGGGGCGACGGCGCGTCCGGGGCGAGCACCGCGTACGCGTCCAGCAGTCCGTGGGCGGCGGACAGCGCGGCCACCGCGCACGTGGTCACATGCTCGTCCGGGGTGCCGGCGCCCACGTGGATCAGCAGCGTGTGCCGCGGGCTCCGCAGCAGGTCGAAGAGGCGGACGGGGTAGTTCGCGAGGTCCCGCTCCAGCCCCCGGCAGTCCGGCGCCCGCTCACCGGGGGCGGGCCCGCCGGTCGTGCCGTCGGCAGAGGCGACCGGTTCGACCAGGGGGCTGTCCGGATACGCGACCAGCAGCTGCGCCTCCCGCCGGAGCACCGCCTCGCGGTCCCCGGCATCGGCGGGTACGCCGTCCCGCGCGTGCCGCACCGTCCGGCCGACGACCTCCTCGCCGACCGGGTGCCGCTCGGCGTGGTAGCTGTCGAGCAGCCCGGTGGCGCCGATGCCCCGCACCGCGAGCGCCAGCTTCCAGGCCAGGTTGGCGGCGTCCTGGATGCCCGTGTTCATGCCCTGCGCCCCGGTCGGCGGGTGGATGTGGGCGGCGTCCCCGGCCAGGAAGAGGCGGCCCGCCCGGTAGCTGTTCACGAGGCGGTGGCTGATCCGGAAGGTGGACGACCAGCGCAGCGCCGAGGCTTGCACCGGCTGGGGCGAGAGCCGGTCGAGCACCGCCTGGATGTGCCGCAGTTCGGGTACCCGGCCGCCCTCCAGCCCGTGGGCGACACCGTCTCCCGGGCCGCCGTCGGCGGACAGCTCCTCCGGCACCATCATCGACATCCGGTACCGGCCCCGCCCCGGGAGCGGGATGCAGACCAGGATGTCGTCCACCCGGCCGGCCTCGTCGTGGTGCATGGCTCGGATGCCGTACCCCTCCGGGAGGTCCCAGTCGACCTCGACGTCGCCGAGCATGTACTGCTCGGGAAAGGCGTCGCCCTCGAACCGGAGGCCGGCCGCCTTCCGGACCAGGCTGTGTGCGCCGTCGCCGCCGATGACGTAGCGGGCGCGTACCTCCTGAGGCCCGGACGTGGTCCGGAGCAGAGCCCGGACGGCGTCGGCGTCCTGCTGGACGGAGAGCAGCTCGGTGCCCCGTTCGACCTGGGTGCCGTACCCGGCGAGGTGCTCGGTGAGCAGGCGTTCCGTCGTGTACTGGGGCAGCGCGGCGAAGCCGTACGGGATGTCGGGCGGCAGGGTCAGGTCGATTCGCGGCCCGGGCCGACCGTCGGCGAAGAGGAGCTGGCCGCGCATCGGGACGGCCTCGTCGAGCGCCGCGCGGACCATGCCCATCAGGTCCCACAGCTCCATCGTGCGCGGCTGCACCCCGACGGCCTTGGCGTAGTGCTGCGGGACGGCCAGCCTGTCCACGATCCGGCAGTCGGCCCCGTGGCGGCGCAGCTCGGCCGCGGCGGTGAGGCCCACCGGGCCCGCGCCCACGACCAGCACGTCGATCTCGTCCATGCCTGCTCCTCGACCGCGCCCCGACCGCGTCCCGGGCGTGCGCGACGGCCTCCTTCCAGGCTGCGCCCGACCGGCTCGGGGCCGCCACCCGTGGCGCTCGGCCCGCTTCGGCGGTCGGCCCCTGCCGCCGCCGCCCACGGTCGGGCCCGCGCGGCTGTGATGCCGCCGCTCCGAAGAGCGCGGTATCCGAGCGGCCGGACCGCGTGCCGGTGCCACGAGCGGCCGGACCCGTGTGCCCGGGCTAGCTGCCGTAGCCGTCGTCGGGCAGGCTGGGGTCGGGCTCCGGGCACTCGCCGTGGGAGAAGCCCCACACGTTGACCTTGTTCAGGATCCAGTCCTCCAGCAGCGGGGAGTCGTAGCTCTCCCGGCTGGTGAAGACGAAGCTCACCCGCACGTCGTCATCCGGCTCGGTCTGCAGAGTCCGCTGGTCGGTGAGGTTCTCGTACTCCACGGTCTTCCATCGGCAACCGGCCCGGACGAGCGCGGCGGTCAGCTCCGACTCGGTGACGCGTGAGTCGACCGTGCGCAGCTCACCCGGGCGGGGGCCGGGGAGCTCCAGCTCCTCATGCCAGGCCGGAATGATCATGGAGTCCAGTAGGCGGCACCGGCAGACGACCAACTGCACGCTGCCGTAGCAGAACCAGCGCGGCCAGCGGCTCTGCTCGTGGACGCGCCCGCCGGTCACGGGTGCACCGTACGCGGCGGTCAGTCCGGGGAGGTGGGCTCCGTAGGACAGGGCTCCCAGCTTCCCCGTCGTCGCCAGTACGGCCAGTTCCTCGGTGAAGTCCATGCGGTGGATCATCGCACCGCGGGCATGGTCGGTGGCCCCTGGGGGCGGTGCGGGCGAACCATCGGGCGGCGGGCTCACGGCGGGTCAGCCCCGGTGCGGGGGAGGGGCGGAGCCCACGGGCGGACGCCGGGAGGCCCGGAGCGGTACGGGGCGAGGCCGGGAGGCGGTACGCCCTCACCCGATGGGTGCGACTCGGACGATCCGCCCGGCCGCCGTACCCGGGCGGGCGGGGCCGCATGCCACCTTGGCGCTACTGTCCGGCCGGGGGCCGTCGACCCGCCGGCAGCCGACACCTCCTCCGCCACCGTCCCCACCGGAGCCATCCCATGCGCCGACGCAGGAGCCTGCTCCCGCTCGCAGCCACTCTCCTGGCCCTCACGGTCAGTACGACCCAGACCGCTTCGGCCGGCCACGCGCCGGGCGCCGGCCCGGACGTCCAACAGGGCGTCGTCCGCAGCGGGGACACCCCGATCGGGGCGGTCGACGTGACGCTGTACCGGGCGGGCGACCGTCCGGGCGCGCCGGCGCAGGCCCTCGCCCGGGGCCGGACCGACGCCGAGGGCCGCTTCCGTCTCGGCTACCGCCGGCCCGCCGACCCCCGGGCGGTGCTGTACCTGTTCGGCGAGCGCGGCCGCGGCGGCCCGGTCGGCCTGGCCGCCGTGCTCGGCTCGGCGCGCGAGCACGCGGGCGTGACGGCGGTCGACGGGGCCCGGTTCGACGAGGTGGTGGTCAACGAGCGGACGACGGTGGCGGCGGCCTACGCGCTGGCCCGGTTCGCCGGCCCGGAGGGCATCTCCGGTGGCTACCCCGGGCTGCAGAACGCCGCCGCGATCTCGCACAACCTCGCCGACGTCGAGGACGGCGGCATCGCCCGGGTGCTCGCCACCGCGCCCAACGGCGCGGAGACCTCCACGCTGGCCGCCTTCAACACGCTGGCCGACATCCTGGCCGGCTGTGTGGACGGTCAGACCTGCGCGGAGCTGTTCCGGCTGGCCCGGCAGCCCGGGGAGGCGGAGCCGGCCAACACCTTCGAGGCCGCCGTCGCGATCGCGCACGGGCCCGGCGAGCACGCCGGCGAGCTGTTCGCGCTGGCCGCCGTGCGACCGCTCTACCGGCCGGTGCTGCCCGCCGCCCCCGACGCCTGGACGCTGGCGCTGCGGTACAGCGGCAACGGTCACGAGCTCGACGGGCCGGGCAACATCGCCTTCGACGCCGACGGCAACGCCTGGGTCACCAACAACTACCAGTACGCCGCGGACCCCAGGACCTCCGTGTGCGGCGGCCGGAGCCTGCTTCGGCTCACCCCGACCGGCGAGGACGCGCCGGGCGCGCCCTACCGGGGCGGCGGCCTCTACGGCGCGGGCTATGGCATCACGCTCGACCCGAAGGGGGACATCTGGGTCGGCAACTTCGGCTTCCAGGGCTCCGGTTGCCCGCTCGACCCGGGCCCGCTGTACCGCAGCGTCTCGCAGTTCGCCCCGGACGGCGCGGCCAAGTCCCCTGCGGAGGGCTGGCGTTCGGGTGACATCGTCCAGCCGCAGGGCACGATCTCGGACCGGGAGGGCAACATCTGGATCGCCGACTGCGGCGGCCGGAGCGTCACCGTCCTGCCGCACGGCGACCCGCAGGCCGCGCGCCGGATCGCGCCGCCGGACGGTGCCCTGGTCAAGCCCTTCGACCTCGCCGTCGACGGGCACGGACAGGTGTCGGTGACGGGCAACGGCAGTGACAGCGTCCTTCAGCTGTCGCCGGAGGGCGAGCCGGTCCGCACCGTCACCGGCGGTGGCATCAAGAACCCGCTGGGCGTCGCCACCGACAGTCAGGGCAATGCCTGGGTGGCCAACAGCGGTGTCGTCCCGCTCCCGTGCGAGGACGGTACCGCTGTTGGCCTGGCCGACACCGTCCGGGACGTGGTGCAGCGGGTGCCGGGCGCCTCCGTGACCGTGGTCGGCCCGGACGGGACCACCCCGGACCGGCCCTTCGTCAACGACGGGCTCTTCCTGCCATGGGGCATCGCCGTGGACGGCGACGACACCGTGTGGGTCGCCAACTTCGGCGGCCACCGGGTCGCCCGGCTCTGCGGCACCCGGCTCTCCGCCTGCCCGCCCGGCCACCGGACCGGGCAGCCGATCTCGCCGCCCGACACGGGTTACACCTTCGACGGCCTGTCCCGGAACACCGCCGTGCAGATCGACCCTTCGGGAAACGTCTGGCTCACCAACAACTGGCAGACCGTCCCGCTGCAGACCAACCCGGGCGGCCGCGAACTGGTCGTGTTCGTCGGCCTCGCCGCCCCGGTCTGCACCCCGCTGATCGGCCCGCCGCAGCAGCCCTGACACCGGGACACCCGGCGCGGGCCGGGCGGCGGCGGTCTCGCCGCCAAGCGGCGTGCTTCCGGCGCGCACTGTCGATGCGTGACCGGTTCTGAACAGTTGGAGACAATCCCGGTCAACTCCTGACGTTCCGTCAAGCGATCTCCTACGCTTCGTGCGGCCCCGGCAGGCGCCGGTGCCCCGCGTGACCCGATGGTCCGACGAGTCTGGAGAAGACCCCCGTGAGAATACGTCGTTCCCCGCGCCGCTCCTGGACGGCCGTGGTCGCCACCGGTGCGGCCACGGCCGCGCTGTTGTCGCAGCCCGGCACCGCCGGGGCGGCCGCGCAGGCCGCGCCGCCGCCCGCCGTGACCGGCACCGTCGCGGTGGCGGCCTACCCGGCGGGAGTCGCCCTCGCGCCGGACGGGAGCCGGGCGTACGTGACCAGCCAGAGCACCGGCACCGTCAGCGTGCTCGACACCGCGACCAACGCCGTGACCGGCACCTTCACGGCCGGCACCGGCTCGTACGCCGTCGCCTGGACGCCGGACGGGCGGCACGCCTACCTGACCCACCACCTCGACGGCACGGTCAGCGTGCTGGACACGGCGGTCGACACCGTCACGGCCACCGTCCCGGTCGGCGCCGGGGCCTTCGGCGTCGTGGTCGCGCCCGACGGGGCGCACGCGTACGTCAGCAACACGGGTGACGCCACCGTGAGCGTGGTCGACACCGCGAGCAACACCGTCACCGCCACCGTCCCGGTCGGTGCCGAACCGCACGGCGTGGCCGTCGCCCCGGACGGCGCACACGTCTACGTCGCCGCCTCGGGCGCCCAGACGGTGGACGTCATCGACACCGCGAGCAACACGGTGAGCGCGAGCGTCCCGGTCGGGCACGGCGTCTTCGGCCTGGCGCTCAGCGCCGACGGCTCCCGCCTCTGGACCGCCAACGGGGGCGACAACACCGTCAGCGTGCTGGACACGGCGGGCCGGACCGTCGCGGGCACCGTGACGGTGGGCACCAATCCGTTCGCCGTCGCGCTCTCGCCGGACGGGCGGTACGCGTACGCGTCCAACTACGCCGACGACACGCTGAGCGTGATCACCACCGCCGACCGGACGGTCACCGCGACGGTGCCGGTCGGCGCGAGTCCGTTCACCCTGGCGCTCAGCCCCGACAGCCGGCGCGGCTACCTGGCCGACTTCACCGGCAATGCCGTGACCGTTCTCGGCTTCCCGCTGCCGGTGCCGGTGGTGACCGGGATCAGCCCGGCGTCCGGGCCGCAGGCCGGCGGGACGGTCGTCACCATCGCCGGGACCGACCTGGCCGGCGCGACCGCCGTCGGCTTCGGCGCCGCCGGGAACGCCACCGCCTTCTCGTGCACCGCGACCGGCTGCACCGCCACCGCGCCCGCCGCCTCCGCCGCCGGCATCGTGGACGTCCGGGTCACCACCCCGGGCGGCACCAGTGCCGTGACCCCCGCGGACCGCTTCAGCTACACCGCGCCCACCGCCGACCTCGCCGTCTCGCTCGGCGCCAATCCGGTGGGCGGGCTGTTCTCCGGCCGGGTCGACTACACGCTCACCCTCACCAACCAGGGCCCGGCCGCGGTGGACTCGGCCACCGTCACCGCGGCGCTGCCCGCGGGGTTCACCGCCTCCTCCACCGACTGCACCCTTGCGGCCGGCAAGCTGACCTGCACCGTCGCCGGCCCGCTCGCCCGCGGTGCGAGTACCACCCGGCACCTGACGCTCCAGGTCGGCCTGCTCAACCTCGGCCACTCGTTCACCGTGACGGCCGCCCGCACCGCGAGCACGCCCGCCGACCCGGTGCCGGCCAACGACCAGGCCTCCCGCACCTGCTCCGCCACCCTGGCCCTGCTGATCAGCTGCCGCTGATCCCCCCGGCCCCCGTCCCGGCCCCCGTCCCGACGACCGGGGCGGGGGCCTCGTGCAGACATCACTGGACGAACCGTCCAGACTGGACGTACAGTCCAAACATGACCGCAGAAACCCCCGACCCGCGCGTCCGGACCTGGGCGCCCGCCTGCCAGGCGGTGGCGCTGCTGCTCGGCCCCTACGCCGAAGTGGTGCTGCACGACGTCGCGCGGGACGAGGTGCTCGCCCTCTGGAACCCGATGAGCGGCCGCGCCCCCGGCGACCCGTCCCTGCTCGGCGAACTGGACGGACTGGACCCGTCCGCGCCCGACGTCTACGGGCCCTACGAGAAGCTGCTCCCCGACGGGCGGCGGCTCTCCTCGGTCAGCGCCGTCCTGCGCGACACCGACGGGCGGCCCTCGGCGGTGCTCTGCGTCAACTTCGACCGCGGACCGCTGGAGCACGCCGCCGCCCTGCTGGCCGGCTTCGCCGCCCCGACCGCGCCCCGCCCGGCACCGCTCTTCGAACGCGACTGGACGGAGCGGATGAACGACGTCATCGGCGGATACGTCCGTGCCCACGGGCGCCCGCCGGAACGGCTCGGCCGTGAGGACCGGCTCGCCGTGCTGCGCGAACTCGACCGGGCCGGGGTGCTCGCGGTGCGCCGCGCCGTCCCGGCCGTCGCCACCGCGCTCAAGGTGTCGCGCTCCACCGTCTACACCCTGCTCGCCGACCTCAAGGCCGAGCCCGGGGACGAGACCGCGACCGCGACCGTGACCCCGACAGAGACGACGACAGAGACGACGACAGAGACCGTGACCGACACACCGCAGAGGAACGACCGATGACCAGGCTCCCCGACTTTCGGCTGGAAACCTACTTCTCCCGCTGGGAGTTCACCGCCCGCCACCACCTCACCGCCTCCGACGCGCAGACCATGGCGATGTCCGAACTGCTCGCCCTGGCTTGCCCCGAGGACCGGCACGCCTGGGACACCCTCACCCTCGGCTACACCGAGACCTTCGGCGACCCGGCGCTGCGGCAGGCCGTCGCGGGGATGTACGAGCACGTCGACGCCGACGACGTGATCTGCTTCGGCGGCGCGCAGGAGGCACTCAACCTCGCCATGCAGGTGCTGCTCGGCCCCGCCGACCACGCCGTCGTGGTGACCCCCAACTACCAGTCCGCGGAGACGATTCCGCTCTCCCTCTGCGAGGTCACCGGCGTCGCCCTGGACGCCGGCCGGGACTGGGCGCTCGACCTGGACGAACTGACCGCCGCGCTGCGGCCCAACACCCGGGTCGTCTCCGTCAACTTCCCCAACAACCCGACCGGCAAGATCATCGACGCCGCCGACTTCACCGCGCTCGCCCGGATCTGCGACGAGCGCGGCATCCACCTCTTCAGTGACGAGGTCTACCGCGGTCTGGAGCGCGACCCGGCCCGCGCCCTGCCGCAGGCCGCCGACCTCTCCGAGCGGGCGCTCTCGCTCAACGTCACCTCCAAGTCGCTCGGCCTGCCGGGCCTGCGGATCGGCTGGATCGCCTGCCGCGACCGGGAGTTGCGCAGCCGCCTGGAGCGCGCCAAGCACTACACCACGATCTGCAACTCCGCACCCAGCGAGATCCTGGCCCGGATCGCGATCAACAACCGCGAGCCGATCCTGGCCCGCAACCGGGCGGTCATCGCCGCCAACCTGCCGCTCTTCGACGCGTTCTTCGCCGGGTTCGCCGACCTCTTCGAGTGGCGGGCCCCGGACGGCGGCTGCGTCGCCTACCCCCGCTACCTCGGCCCGGACGGGGTGGAGGAGTTCTGCACCGGACTGGTCGAGGAGGCCGGCGTCCTGCTGCTGCCGGCGAGCATCTACCGCTCCGACCTCACCCCCACCCCCGCCGACCGCTTCCGGATCGGCCTCGGCCGCCGCGACCCGGAGCCCGCGCTGGACGCCTTCGCCGGCTGGCTGAAGGGCCGGCGGTGACCGTCCCCGCCGGGGCGGGCGGGCGGACGGGGTGAACCGCCGGGTGCCGCCGGTCCGTTGAGGGAGGTGCGGGGCCGGGTGGCCCCGTGCACCGGAGGACCTCGGGAGGGCGACTGTGTTGCGGATGGACGGGCCGTGGCGGATCACGGTCATCGGCAAGGACGCTGTCTTCGACCAGCGGGCGGTCATCCGGGCCTCGTACGGGACGAGCATCCTGGCCGGTCGGGTGGGGGAGTTCCTGGACGTCCGGGAGGACGCGTGGGAACTGGAGCTGGAGCACAGCTGGGACGGACGCTGGTGGTCCAACGTCCGGGTGCGGCCCGGCCCGGTGCAGAGCTCCGCCTCCGGCACGCGCAGCCGGGTGATCCGCAGCAAGGACGCGGACTGGACCGGCGGCCACCCCGATCATCCGAACTTCGTGCTGCGTCTCGTCTCACTGGAGACCACCGCCCCCCGGGCGGGGGACGCCGTGGGTGCTGCGACCGAGGCGACGGCGCGCGTGGCGGTGGCGGGGATCGTCCCGGGCGTGTCGCTGTCACCGGGTGTCCACGCCGGTGCCCCGATGGCGGCCTCGTCCCGGGCCACCCAAGCCACCCAGGCCTTCCGGACCACCCAGGCCACCCGCGCCACCCGGCCGGGGACCGCCGGGACGGGCGTGCCGGCCGCGACGCAGACGGTCCGCACCAGCTCCGGCCCCGAGACCGTGAGCCGGTGGCCGGCCGAGGAGGCGGAGCGGGCCGCAGCGGCGGAGCAGGCCGGGAGGGCGGAGCAGGCCGGCACGGCACCGGGCCATCGGGCGACGCGCGACGACCGGCCGTAGGCCCTGCCGCACCGTCAGGGGCACCGGCTCCGCGGCCGCTCAGCCCTGACGAACCGCCTTCGCCCGGTACTTGAGGCCGAGCAGCGCGCCGGAGAGCCCGCGCGGCACCAGCCAGGAGACGTCCTCGCGGTCCTCCGCGTCGAACCGGTACTTGTACGGCTCGGTGCCGCGCAGGAAGTCGAAGGTGGCCAGGCCCCGGCCGGCGGCGGCCCGGATCGCCTCGGCGATCACCGCGGTGCCGAGCCGCAGCGGCGCCCAGCTCTGGTCCCAGCCGATCTGGTAGTAGGCGAAGGTGTCCCGCCACTGGAATCCGTAGAGCACGCCGACCACCTCCCCGGCCCGCTCGGCCACCAGGAAGGCCGGGCCCTCGCCGCGCCCGGTGGCGGCGGCGCGTTCGAGGAGCCGCAGGTGCAGCGGTGCGCGGGCCGCGTCGAAGGTGGTCGGCAGGCCGAGGACGGCGCGCCGCTGCCGATGCAGCCGGAGCACGGCGTGCAACAGCTCGACCCGCTCGGCGAGTTCGCCCTCCCCGACGGCCGGCGCCACCCAGCGGAAGGTGATCCCCTCGGCGGCCAGCTTGCGGCCGTAGCGGCGCAGGTTGGCGCGGAACTGGCGGGAGCCGAGCGCGTCCGGTCCCGCCGTGAGGTCGGCGCGCGGGCACCGGGTGCGGCCGGTCTCCACCGCGCCGGGCGGCAGCAGGCCGCCCTGCCCGGGGTCGAGATCGCCGAGCAGCAGCGTCGCCCGCCGCGCCCGCCGGCCGAGCCAGGCGGCGACCTCGGCGCGGCGCTCCGGTGCGGCGGTGAAGCCGCAGTGGTCGGCGGCGCCGGGGCCGGAGCCGAGCACGGTCAGGCAGGGCACGGCGAGCGGCGCGCGCGGGTGGAGCCGGCGCCAGGTCCGCAGCAGCGGGACGACGGCCGAGACCCGGCCGTCCGGCCCGCGCCAGACCGTGATCTCGCCGGCGCCCTGCTTCGCGCCGAGCGTCTCCCACCAGGCCAGCGCCCACTCGGGCGTGGTGAACCACGAACCGCCCGGGTCGGCGGCCGCCAACTCCCGCCAGCCGTCCAGTACGTCGGCCGGCAGTGCGGTGCTCCGGTACCGCACGGGCACGGCCGCCCGCGTCACCGCCCCGGCCTCGGCCGCAGTCGCTTCGACAGGTGCCACCCAGAACCCCCAGCCCTCGTCAGGCTCCGCCGCGCAGTCGGTGCACGGCCGGATGGAGCCCGGAGAGAATTGTGTCGAACCTGTCCCGGCCGGTGGTGGAGTTCACCCGAAGACGGCTGATCCGCAGCGGTTGGCGCGGCAGCAGCCGGTCGTGCCGGTGGTCGAACAGGAAGCCGACCCGGTAGCCGAGTCGGCGCAGCACGGCGTCGGCGCGGCGGTCGAAGTTGCCGTTGGGGTAGGCGAACGCGGTGGGCTCCTCGCCGTCGAGCCAGCCGGTCAGGGAGCTGTGGGCGCGGGTGATCTCGTCCCGGACGGTGTCGTCGTCGCAGTGGTCCAGGCAGGGGTGACCGGCGGTGTGGTTGCCGATGGCCACGCCGGACCGACGGAGCGTCAGCAGGTCCTGCCGGCTGAGCTGTTCCTGCCGGGGCGCGCGGGCACGGGCGCTCTCGCGCAGCTCGGCGAGGGCGGTGCGGCGGTCGGTGTCGGGCAGCGTCTTCAGCCGCCGTACCACCTCGCCGGGCGGGTGGCCGGCCAGTGCGCGGGCGGTGCCGCCGTGGGCGGCCAGGAAGGCGGCCTCGGACCACCAGAACGGCTGGTCGCCGCCGAGGAGTTCGGTGACCACGAAGGCGGCCGCCGGGATGCCGAGCCGGGCGAGGACGGGCAGGCCCCCGGTGAGCACGCTGCGGTCGCCGTCGTCGAAGGTGACCAGCACACTGCGGTGCGGCAGCGGCCGCCCGGAGCGGACGGCCTGCTCGACCCGGGCCAGCGAGACGGGGCGGGCGGTCCGGACGAGGCGGTCCATCTGGAGCGCGAAGGTCCGCGGGTCGTCCACGCCGTGGTAGGCGAGGACGGCGAGCCGACGGGTGGCGGCGAGGCGGAACAGCGGCTGCGCGGGGGAGTTGCGCAGGACGGCGTCGACGGTGCTGCGCCGGCCGGCCAGGCGCCCGCGCGGCGGTGGTGCCGCGGCCGGTTGCGGGTCCGCGGCGTCCGGCGCACCGGAAGGTCTGGCGGTTCTCTCGGCAGCCGGGCCGGTGTCCGGACCCGCCGGGCCGGCGTCAGGCCCGGTGTCCGTCCCCGATGGGCCGGTCTCCGGACCGGTTGCGCTGATGGTCGGGCCGCCGCCGGCCCCGGTCGAACGCGTGGTCCCCTCGGGCATCGACACGCTCCCCCTTCGTCCCCGTCGGTGCTGCCGTGGCGGGGGTGGAGCACGGTGCGCGGGCAGACTCCGCCGTGCGGCGCGCGCCTGCCGGGTGGGCGGCCCGCCCCGCTCCACGAATTACCAAGATAGTGCAAAATCCCATGCTCCGAAGAGGGTTGCGCGCGCCGGGCGGGTTTCGGCGGGAGGTTGGCGCATTGTCGGCGAGCCCGTGGCCTGAGTGCGGGCTGGGAAGTTCCTGAGTGGCTGTCGGTAGCGCTGGGGAGGTTCGGGGGGAGCGGATCTCCCGTGCCCCCCGAACCGCTTTCGGTCTACGGATCCCCCACGGACCCCGGAGACCTCAAGCACCTCGCCGAGATCAGGACCTCGCTGAGATCAGGACCTCGCCGAGAACGGAGCATGCCGGGCCCGGAACCCCAGTGGGTTCAGAACCCCGCCGGGATCAGAACGGGTTGGTACAGGTGGTGACCCGCTGTGCGGCCTCCAGGGCCGGGCCGCCGGTGGCGCAGATCATCCGCAGGTCCTTGGTGACCACGCGAGGCGTGACGGCCTTGGCGGATCCGTGGGTGACGGTGGTCGCGGACGCCACGGTGACCCACGGGCTGCCCCAGGCCTGCTGGGTCCGGATCTCGACGCGGACCAGCGTCAGCTGCGCCGGGTCGGCGGCCGACACCTGCGCCACGCCGACGAAGCCGCCGCCGTCCCGCTCCTGCCAGGCGCACGGCTGGTTGACCACGGTGGCGCAGGCCACCTTGTCGGACTCGTCGGTGATCGTGGCTGCGGCGGCCGGGAGGGCCGTCGCAGCCGTGATCCCTGCCACCGCGACCATCAGAGCTGCGATCCGAGCGTGCATGATAGGAACCTCCTTGGAAATCAAGGGAATCTCACTGGGTGGGATGAGTCTTGCACACATTGTGGACATGCCATATGTGCGCTGCATCACACTCAAGGTGACTGTTCAACTACATGCTGCAACCATGACGACCACCCGCCCCGGTCGCCCCAGCCGCCCCCGGTGCCCACCCCGGGCGCCGGCCACCGACTGCTCAGCCGGCCGGCGGCAGCACCATCCGCCGCCCGGCCGTCGCCCCACCGTCCACCGGGACGGACGCGCCGCTCTGGTAGGCGAAGTCGTCCGAGGCGAGCGCCAGGACCGCCCGGGCGATCTCCGCAGGCTCGGCCATCCGCTCCAGCCCCTCGACGTTCAGCGGGCCGAACGCCTGCTTGAACCGCGCCCAGTCGGCGTCCGGGACCCCCGGCGGCCGGACGAAGGCGGTGTCGGTGGTGCCCGGCAGGATCGCGTTGATCCGGATGCCCCGCGTCCCGTAGGCCAGGGCCGCCGACTTGACGATGCCCTGGATCGCCCGCTTGCTGGCCGCGTAGGCGCCGCCGTTGGGCCGGGCCTGCTCGGCGGCCGAGGAAGCCGTGCAGACGATCACCCCGTGCCCGGCCTTCAGCATGTGCGGGATCTGGTACTTGACGGCGAGGAAGACGCCGCGGGCGTTGGTGTTCATGACGTCGTCCCACTCGGCGACGGTCAGCTCGTGGAGCGGCTTGCCGCTGCCGATGCCGGCGTTGTTGACCGCGATGTCGAGCCCGCCGTACCGGGCCGCGACCTGCTCGGTGAACCGTTCGACCTGGGCCGGATCACGGACGTCCGCCGGGAAGTAGGAGGCCTCACCGCCGCTGCGGCGGATCTCCTGCTCGACTTGGCGGCCGAGTTCGGTCCGGCGGCCGCAGAATCCAACCCGGGCGCCCGCCGCCGCGAAGGCGCTCGCGGCGGCCCGTCCGATGCCCGAGGTGGCGCCGGTGATCAGTACCGTCCGGCCCTCGAACCGGCGCGGCGCGCGGTTCTCCCCGGGCGCGGCCTCGGCGCGCCCGGCGGCGCCCAGCGTGCCGGCGGCCGTGGCCGCGGCGGCCAGTCCGAGCGCGGAGGCGCTCAACAGGGCCCGCCGCCCGGGGGTGGCCATCGGTGAAGTGGTGCTCCGGTCAGGGGAGTTGGTGGTGTCCATGCCCGTAACCCTGGCAGCCGGCGGCCGCCGCGTCTCTCGGTCGACCGGCCCGACCCGCCGGCCGGGAGGAGGAGCGGTCTCCGCCTCCAGGAGGACGCCGGGCTCGTCCGACCGGCCGCCAACTCCTACTCCGGAGTGCCTGATTGACGGTCCCGGGCGGCAGCCCGGTGCGGCTGCGCCACGGCGTTCACTCGTACGGGTGGCGGACCGGCGCGAGGCCGTTCGGACGGCTACGATCGACGCGACCCACGGAGGTGGCCTGCATGGACACGGTCATCGTGCAACTGCCCGAACCCCGCCCCGAAGCCCGTCGCGAACCCCCTTGGGGGCCCGCGCCAGGCGGACCGCCCGCCCGGCCCGCGAGCTCTGCCCGGCCCGCGAGCCCCACCCGGCCCGCGCTGCTGCACCTGGGCCCGGGCGAGGCCGCCGAGTTCGGGCGCGGCGAGCCCGGCCGTCCCGTCGCCATCCCGCTCGCCGACCAGGGTGTCTCGCGCCGCGCGGGCGAGATCACCGCCGCCGAGGACTACTGGCGGCTCTCCAACTTCAGCGCCACCGCCACCTATGTGGTGGAGAACCTGGAAGGCGCGGGCGAGCACGTCAAGGTGGCGCCCGGCCGGCTCGGCGCTCCGGTGCCCTTCGAGTTCTCCCGGGTGCTGCTGCCCGCCCTCGGCGAACCGGCCGCCTTCAAGGTCTTCGCGCCCCAGCACGCCTACCTGGACGGCGAGTCCGGCGCAGGCGACGGCGAGCTGACGGTGAGCCCGTTCGCCCTCGACCCGACCTCCAAGTACTTCCTCGTCCTGCTGGCCCTCTGCGAACCCCGGCTGCGCTCGCCGTCCGCCGCCCTCGTCCCCGGCGCCACCGACGTGGTGACCAGGCTGCGCGCCCTGCCGTCCTGCCGCGGGCTCACCCGCTCCGCCGTCAACTATCACATCGACTACCTGGTGGCCGCCAAGCTCCGGCTGCGCGAGACGCCGGAGGAGGCTCCGGGCGGGGCCGGCCGCGGGGGCGGAAAGCGGGAGGAACTCGTGGCCCTGGCCCTGAGGTTCGACCTCGTCCGGGAGGAGCACCTGGCGCTGCTCCCGCCCCGGCGCGGCGGCTGACCGCGCCGTGCGACCGCCCTCGCAGCCCGCCGCACCACGGCCGGACCGGTCCGAGGAGCCGCCGTTCGCGGTGCCGCCCGGCTACCCCGTGGCCGGCTACCGCACCGGCGAACCGATCGGCGCCGGCGCCTGGGGCAGCGTCTACGCCGCCCACGGGGCGGGCGAACTCCCGGACGCAGCCGTCAAGTTCCTCAGCCCCGCCCGGCTCAGCCCCGGCCAGCGCCGCACCATGGCGCAGGTCGCCCGCAGCGAGATGCGGTTCAGCCGCCTCGCCGACCACCCGCACCTGATCCGCACCCTCGCCGTCGTCACCGTCGACGACCCCGCCCACCCCGGGCTCGACGGCGCGGTGGCCCTGGTGATGGAACGCGCCGCCCGCAGCCTCCAGGACGTCCTGGCCGCCGCCCGTCCGCACGAGCCCGTCCCCGAGGCCGAACGGATCCTCGCCGAGGTCGGCGCCGGCCTCACCCACATGCACGGCGCCGGCTGGGTGCACGGAGACCTCAAGCCCGGCAACATCCTGCTGATGGCGGACGGCACCGCCAAACTCGCCGACTTCGGCCTCACCGCCGAACTGGAGGGCACCCACGCCTACGCCCCGCCGCTCGGCTCGCCCGACCACGTGCCGCCCGAGTGGTGGTCGGAGCGGACCGGCGCCCGCGGCGTCGCCCTGCGGCCCAGCGCCGACATCTGGGCCTTCGGCGTCCTCGCCCACCAACTCATCACCGGCGGGCTGCACCCCTTCCTCGGCGCCACCGCCCGAGCCCGCTCGCTGGCCGCGCTGGCGTACGCGCGCGGCGCGGCGCCGCTGCGGCTGGACGACGCGCTGCCCGCGCGCTGGCGGGCGGTGGTGACGGCCTGCCTCGCCGCGGACCGGGAGGTCCGGGGGCGGGTGGATCTCGTCGCCCTGCTCACGGCCGCGGCGGGCGGGCCGCGGCACGCTGCCGCCGGACCGGTACGCCGGCGCCGGCTGCTCGCCGGGGCGGGCGGACTGGGCGGGACGGCTGTGGTGGCCGCCGTCCTGCTCACCCTCAGCGGCGCCCCGGAGCCCGCCACCACGGCGGGACCCGCCCGCCCGGCGCCGGTTCCGGCCGTGGGGGCGGGCACATCGGCACCGGGCGCGATCCCGCCCGGTGCCGATGTGCCCGCCGCGCTGCGCGGCCCGATCGAGGACGCCGCCCGCCGCTGCCCCGAGCCGGAGATCACCCCGGCGCTGGTGGCCGCGATGCTCAAGGCGGAGAGCGGCTTCGACCCGAAGGCCGCCCACCCCGAGTCCGGCGAGTACGGCATCGCGATGTGGACGCCCGCCGTCTTCAACGCCTGGGCGCAGGACGGCGACCACGACGGCGTGAAGGACTACATGGACCCGGTGGACGCGATCGCCTCGATGGGCAACTACGTCTGCTGGCTCGACCAGCAGTTCAAGCACCGGGGGCTGACGGGCAATCTGCCCGCCCTCGTCACGGCCGGCTACCGGACCAGCGACAAGACCGTCGCCGACGCCGGCGGCGTACCCGAGCGGGTGAAGGCGCATGTCGCCAGGGTGCTCGGCTACCTCGCCGAGTACGGTGGCTGACCGGCGCGGCCGTCACGGACGGTGGCTGGCCGGCGAGGTCGTCACGCACGCGGCTGACCGGCGCGGCCGTCACACAGGCGGCTGACCGGCCTGGTCACTCCGCCGGGGTCCCCGGCGGCGTTGCCCGGCCACCGAGGTGGCGGGATGCGATGCTCGGCCGCATGATCACGAAGCTCCGCGCGGTCACCACCCAGTGGACCGTCGTCGTCCCGGTGGTGGCCTTCGTCGTTCTCGTCCTGACCTGGCACCGCGACCTGCCGGGCTGGGTGGTGGCCCTGGTGGCCTGCTTCCTGGCGGGCGCGGTGCTCGCCGCCGTGCACCACGCCGAGGTGATCGCCCACCGGGTGGGGGAGCCGTTCGGCTCGCTGGTGCTCGCGGTGGCGGTGACCGTCATCGAGGTGGCGCTGATCGTGACGCTGATGGCCGACGGCGGGGACAAGGCCGCCACACTGGCCCGGGACACCGTGTTCGCCGCGGTGATGATCACCTGCAACGGCATCCTGGGCCTGTCCATCCTGGTCGCCGCGCTCAAGTACCGCGTCGCGGTCTTCAACGCCGAGGGAACGGGGGCGGCGCTGGCCAGCATCGGGACCCTCGCCACGCTCAGCCTGGTGCTGCCGACCTTCACCACCAGCTCGCCGGGCCCGCAGTTCTCGTCCACCCAGCTGATCTTCGCGGCGACCGCCTCGATCGTGCTGTACGGGCTGTTCGTCGCCACCCTGACCGTCCGGCACCGGGACTACTTCCTGCCCGTCACCCCGGAGGGCAAGGTCCTCGACGAGGAGGACCACGCCGAGCCGCCGACCGCCCGGGCGACCCTCACCAGCCTGGCGCTGCTCGGTGTCGCGCTGGTCTCGGTGGTGGGCCTGGCCAAGAGCGTCTCGCCGACCATCGAGTCCGCCGTCTACTCGGCCGGGCTGCCGTCCTCGGTGGTCGGCGTGGTGATCGCGCTGATGGTGCTGCTGCCGGAGACCATCGCGGCGCTGCGCGCGGCCCTGCGCAACCGGGTGCAGACCAGCCTCAACCTGGCGCTCGGCTCGGCGCTGGCGAGCATCGGGCTGACCATTCCGGCGGTGGCCGTGGCCTCGGCCTGGCTCTCCGGCCCGCTGGTCCTCGGGCTCGGCCCGTCGCACCTGGTGCTGCTCTCGCTGACCATCGCGGTCGGCACGCTGACGGTCATTCCACGCCGGGCCACCCCGCTCCAGGGCGCGGTGCACCTGGCGGTGCTGGCGGCGTACGTGGTGCTGGCGATCAATCCCTGACCGGGGCGGTTCTGAGGAGACGGCGGGGGGGGGGGGGGGGGGGGGGGGGGGGGGGGGGGGTCGGGGGGGTGGGGGGGGGGGGGGGGGGGGGGGGGGGGGGGTGCCCCCCCCCCCCCCCCCCCCCCCCCCCCCCCCCTGCGGTCCTGGGTCAGGAGGACTTGCGGGTACGACGGGTGTAGACCACGGCGCCCGCGCCGGCGAGCAGCAGCGCGGTACCGGCGCCGGCCACCAGCAGGCTGCCGTCGCTACCGGTGGAGGCGAGGTTCTTGCCGGCCGAGGCGACGCCGGGGATCGGGGTCGGGACGCTGGCCTTGGCGGGCACGATCAGCGGCTTGTCGGGGTTGACCACGGTGCCGGCCGGCGGGGTCTGCACCGGGACGGTCGCGGTGGGGGCGGTCGACGGGCCGGAGGTGGGGGCCGGAGCCTCGGTGCTCGGCTCGGCGGTGGCCGGGGTGGCCGGGGTGGCCGGGGTGGCCGGGGTGGCCGGGGTGGCCGGGGTGGTCGCGGAGGCCGACGGCGTCGCCGACGGGGTGCCCGTCGCCGTCGCCGACGGGGTGGCGGTGGCGGTCGCGCTCGCGCTCGGCGAAGCCGAGGTGCTGGGCGTGGCGGACGGCGACGGCTTGCCGGTGGAGCTGGGGGAGGCGGTGACGGAGGGCGTCTGCGACGGCGTCTGCGACGGCGACTTGGTCGGCGTCGTGGTGGTGCTCGGCGAGGCGGAGGCGGTCTTGGTCGGGGTCGCGCTCGGCGAGGGCTTGCCGGTCGGGGCCGGGGTGCGGCCGCCGCAGTCGACCTTGAAGACCTTGTGCTTGGGGTTGTTCAGCTCCGGTTCGGCGGGCAGCTTTCCGTCGACCAGCTCCACCGAGGCCCAGTACAGCTTGTAGTGGCCGTCCGGCAGATTGATGTCCTCGGTGCGGACGTGGCCCTTGCCGTCGACCGGGAGGTCACCGTACGCGACGGCGGTCTCGCCCTTGTCGTGCACGTCGGCGATCAGCCAGATGATGTCCTGGCCGGGGTCGAAGCCGAAGGAGTCCAGGTAGAAGGTGCAGACCTTGGGCTCGTTGCGGTTGTCCTCCTGTCCCGTCGCCGAGTCGTGGATCTTCACGGTGCCGTTGTTTCCCTTGGGGGGCTTGCCGCCGGCGGCCGCATGCGCGGTCGGGGCGAGCAGCAGCAGGGCGGCGGCGGTGGGGACGGCGACAAGGGATCGCGCCGCGGTGGAGCGGATGCGCATGCGGGAGTCCATGGTGGATCGGAGGGCCTGGGAAGGCCCGCGCGGCAGGTGGGAGGAGCCCCTCGGTCCGCCGGGTCGGCCGGTGACGGTCGGTGACGGCGAACGAGAGGCCTTAAGGTCCCGCAGCCTCTGCGCCCACGCAAGGAAGATTTGGCCTGATTGCGTCACCCATCGACTGATTGTCCGACTAGTCCCGTGCAACGATCCGATCACCTGATTGTGCGTAGTTCGTGTGACAGCCCTGACCGGCCACTGTGCCCCCGCCCGCCCCGCCTGCCCCGCCGATCGGCGGGGGTGCGAGGATGGCCCCGACCGCCCTCGACGGCGGACCTCCGCCGACCGGCCGCCCCCACACCCCGGGGCGGCCCCATCCGGGCACACGGCGAGGTGGTCCGCCCTGCGTACCCCGGCAGCCCTCAGGCGCGGCGTCTCCCCGAACGCACTCCCTCACCTGCGAAGAAGACGCATCGCGATGCATCGAACCCTCACCACCCCCGCCTCCGGATCCATCCCCTCGCACACCCCCACACCCCCCTCCGTTCGCTCCTGCCGACCGCTGCGCGCCGCCGCCGCGCTCGGAGCCGGCGGGCTGCTGCTCACCGGCTGCGGCAGTGCCGTCGCCCCGGCCCCCGGCAGCCAGGACGACCTGAAAGCCCGGCTCCCCAAAGCGGTCAAGGCCGCCGGGTTGCTCAAGATCGGCTCCTACCTCAACTACCCGCCGGTGGACTTCAAGGACCCGTCGGGCACGCCCGCCGGGCTCGACCCGGAGCTCGCCAAGGCGATCGGCTCCGCGATCGGGGTGAAGGTCGAGTTCACCGACATGCCGTTCGAGAAGCTGATTCCGGCCGTCCAGTCCAAGCAGATCGACCTGGCGATGTCGGCCGTGATCGACACCAAGCAGCGCCAGCTCGGCGCCGCCGACGACGGGCACCAGGCCGACGCGGGCGTCGACTTCGTCGACTACTTCGGCTCCGGCACGTCGATGGTGGTCAAGTCCGGCAACCCGTTGAACCTCTCCTCGCTGGAGAGTCTCTGCGGTCGGATCGTGGCCGTCCAGCGCGGCACCATCCAGGACGAGCTGGCCACCCGGCAGACGGCGGCCTGCCTGCGAACCGGAAAGCAGCTGCAGATCCACCGCTTCGACACCGACGAACAGGCGCTCGCCGAGGTCGCCTCCGGCACCGCGGTCGCCGATCTGAACGACTACCCGGTGGCCCAGTACAACACCACCCAGCCGGGCCGCGCCGGAACGTTTCAGCTGGCCACGACCAACTTCCTGCAGGCCGGCCCGTACGGCATCACCGTCGCCAAGGACAACACCGCCCTGCGCGACATCATCGCCAAGGCGCTCGACGAGGTGATCCACAGCGGCGAGTACGACAAGATTCTCGCCAAGTGGAACGTGCAGCGCGGCTCGGTCTCCAGCGCGGTCGTCAACGGAGGCCTCTGACCGCCTCCGGTGCCCCGCGCATCCCCCCACGGGTGCAGACCCCCGCCCCGATGGCCGGTATCGACCGGTCATCGGGGCGGGGTCCGCGTGTCGGGGCGCGGGGCGGCGGCCGCTGTCCCTATCGTCGGTGACCGCGAGTCCGCAGCCGATCCGACCCGTGGGAGTGCCTGATGCCCGGCCCAGAGCAGCAGTTGTCCGCCGACGTCGAGCCCGGGCGCGGGCCGGACCGCGCCGATGTGATCGTGGTGGGTGCGGGCCCGGCCGGTTCCACTGCGGCCTACCACCTCGCCCGCACCGGGCTCGACGTGCTGTTGCTGGAGAAGTCGGCCTTCCCCCGGGAGAAGGTCTGCGGCGACGGCCTGACGCCGCGTGTCGTCAAGCAGCTGGTCGATCTCGGCATCGACGTCTCCGAGGAGGCCGGCTGGCTGCACAACCGGGGGCTGCGCCTGGTCGCCGGAGGGCGCAGGCTGGAGCTGGACTGGCCGCAGCTTTCGGCCTTCCCGTCGTTCGGACTGGTCCGGCGGCGGGCTGACTTCGACGAACTGCTCGCCCGCCGGGCCGCCTCCGCGGGCGCCCGGCTGGTCGAACGGGCGAACGTGGCAGGCCCGTTGGTCGACGAGCGGACCGGCCGGATCACCGGGGTGACCGCCCGCCTCGGTGAGGAGCGGAAGCCGGTCAGCTACCACGCGCCGCTGGTGGTCGCCGCGGACGGCAACTCCACCCGGCTCTCCCTCGCGATGAAGCGCTACCGCCGCACCGACCGGGCGATGGGTGTCGCCTACCGGACGTACTTCACCACCCCGCGCCACGAGGACCGCTACCTGGAGGCCTGGCTCGACCTGCGCGACCCGAAGGACCCGGCCCGGCGCCTGCTGCCCGGCTACGCCTGGGTGTTCGGCATGGGTGACGGCACCGCCAACGTCGGCCTCGGCGTCCTGGACACCGCCGCGGTGGCCCGGGAGGTGGACTGGCGGGACCTGCTCCGCCGCTGGTGCGCCGACCTGCCGCCCGAGTACGGCTTCACCCCCGAGGGCGTCACCGAACCCGTCCGCGGCTCCGCCCTCCCGATGGGCCTCAACCGCCAACCCCACTACGCCGACGGCCTGTTGCTGATCGGGGACGCGGGCGGCACGGTCAGCCCGGCGACCGGCGAGGGCATCGCCTACGCGATGGAGTCCGGCCGGTACGCCGCCGAGACGATCGTCCAGGCCCTGGCCCGGCGCACCGACCGCGGCCGTGAACTCGCCCTGTGCGCCTACCCGCAGGCGCTGCGCGCCGCCTACGACGGCTACTTCGCGCTCGGCCGGCTGGTCGCCGACGTGCTGGGCCGGCCCCGGCTGCTCGGTGCGGCCGGGGCGCTCGGCCTCGGCCACCCGGCCCTGCTGAAGGTGGCCTTCCGGCTGATGGTCAACCTGACCGAGCCGAACTCCCGCGACGCGCTGGACCGGCTGCTGCACATCCTCGGCAAGGTGGCACCCAGCAACCGGTCCTGATGCTCAGTCGGTGCGCTAGGCGTTGAACCACCGCCTGCCCTCGTGCGACATGAAGGCCGTGACGATCAGCAGGGAGACGGCGAGACCGGCCAGGGCGAGGGTGGCGCCGGAGAAGAGCTGGAGCACGCCGGAGATGATCGAGAGCCACTCGATCACCAGCACGGTGACCCTGGTCCAGCCCGCCCGGCGCGGGGCCAGGGCGGCGCAGAAGCCGAGCACGATGGCGATCATGATCGACAGGACGGCGACGAACCGGACCAGCCCGACGCCCTCCCCGTCCTCGCCGCTCGTCAGCGCGAAGAGGAAGAGCCCGGCGAGGCCGTTGAGGACGGCATGCAACCAGACCCCCGCGACCGCCCACCGGACCGAGCTCGGCATCCGTTCGGAATTCCACTGGTGTGCCTGGTTCGCCATCACTGACCACCCCCGGGTCCATCGGTACGGCCGCGGCCTTGGCGGCCGGGCCGTATCCGAGATGGTCGAGGCGACCTGACGGGGTGTCAACGCATTCCGTGGCGCCCGGAACAGCTTCGTTACGGTCGGGGCGGGGGCTCGCGATGGAGCGCGTTCATCCCAGAGGGGGCGTGACCCTCCATCCTGCACGCCCCTGGGGTCGGGCGTCGGCGGGTTGGCCGAAACAGGAGAAAGCAGCGGTACTCCGGGCCCGTCCTGTTGACGCGGAGTCAGGTGATCCGCTTGCCTAGGTGGCGACCTGGACACGGAGGGTGACGGATCATCCTCCGGTCGCTATGACCTTGATACGACGGAGACATCGTGCGCCTTCGCCTTCGCCTGTTCCTCGCACCGCTCGCCGCGGTCGTCGCCCTGCTCGCCCCGGCCCTCCCGGCCTCCGCCGCCGACACGGCCACCGCCGGCACCGCCACCGCGACCCCCTCCGACGAGTGCTCGGCCGCCGACTACCACGGCGACGCCCGCCTCGGCCCCGAGGACCTGCCGACCACCGGCCCGGTCGGCCGCGAGCTGATCGGCTACAAGCGCACCGGCAACCTCTCCGAGGACAAGTTCCTCGCCACCTACTACAGCCCCACCGCCAACAACGGCAGCCCGGGCTGGATCTACCCGCCGGCCAACGGCTACGTCACGCTGCCCGACGGCACCCCGATCGAGTTCGAGATCACCCTCTACCCGAACCAGAACATCGACCGCTTCGGCAGCGAGTACGGCTCGTTCCTCGCCCCCGAGGGCCTGCCCTACGCCAGCCGCTCCATCCCGCCGCAGAGCCTCGACAGCAACCCGGCGGCCGGCTGCAACTACCACGACTACAAGGTGCTGAAGCCGTTCAAGGTGCACGCCGGCCCGATCGCGCCCTGGTTCGGCCAGCCCGGCTACGGCTTCCAGTACCAGCTCGACGCCGCTCTGGTGCCGAACGGCCCGGCCCGGCTGAACGTGCTCTGGCTGGTCGACAACGGGTACCTCGCCCGGATCTGACGCCTGATCGGATGGGTGGGACAGGCCGGTGGCCGGCGTGCACGCCCCTTGGCCACCGGCCTGTCCCGGGGGAACGCGCGGGAGCGCACGGGAACGCGTGGGCGCCCGCTCGTCGAGGTGGGCCTCCCGGCAGGCCCGCCGCCGATACCCTCCCGGCCCGCGAAAACCGCTGGCGCGCCCGCCGGTTGCCGGGTAGGAAGGGCGGATGAGTACCGGTGAAACCACCCCCGACCAGCGCTCCTTCGTCCCCGTCGCACTCGACCTGGGCGACATCGTCCTGCGCCCCTGGGGTCGGAAGACCGTCGTCCGCGGCGGTGCCGTGCCCGGCCTGGTCTCCGCCGCGGCCGATCCGGCGATCGCCCTGTGGAATCCGACCCGCACCACCGACGAGGCCGGCGCCGAGGCGTACCTCGACCGCTGCGACGCCGGCTGGGAGAGCGGCAACACCGCCGCCTTCGCCGTCCTCGACAGCGCCGACGACGCACTGCTGGGCAACGTCGCGCTGCGCTGGGTCGACCGGGCCGACGGCCTCGCGATGATCGGCTACTGGCTGCTGCCCGTCGCCCGCGGCCGCGGCGCCGCCACCCGGGCGACCAGGGCCGTCACCAACTGGGGCATCGCCACGGCCGACACCCGCCGGATCGAGATCGCCCACGCGGTGGGCAACGACGCCTCCTGCCGGGTCGCCGAGCGCTGCGGCTACCCCGTCGAGGGCACCCTGCGCGCCTCGTACCGTTTCGGTGACGGCAAGTACCACGACGAGCACCTGCACGCCCGGCTCGCCACCGACCCCGAGCCCGCGTAGCCGGCCGGAGCCGTGGGCGGGTGAGAAGGCGGTGAGATCCACTGGGGCCGCCGATTCCCCCACAGGCCGCGTCTGACCTGCGAAAACACCCTCCCGGACGCCTCCTGAAGGGCCGCTGAGGCCCGCGCGCACGTTCGGCCCCGCTGGCATCGTGGGCCTCCCGGACAGAGCCGGCCGCCAAGGAGGGCCCCGTGACCGCACCACTCGCCCACCGAGCCCGCCCGGCCGGCCGGCCCCGCCCGCCCGCCGCCGCCTCAGCCACGAGACCTGGTACTACCTGCACCTCGGCACCTACCTCGCGGTCGCCCTCGGCTTCGGCCACCAGCTCGCCACCGGCGCCGCCTGGGTCACACACCACCCCACCGTCGAGGCCCTCGCCATCACCCCCACCGGCACCCACCACCGCACCCCGGGATTCCCACCCGCGTGAGCGGGGAGTCACCGGGCCGCCGTCGCCGACTTCCCGGGCAGGGGCCGCTGTGGCCGGGCGCGGGGCGGGGGTGGGGGCCTAGTCTGGAAGGGCGCGCCCGTGCGTGGCACGGAACGGAAACGGTGGGCCATGACGGTCATCTCGGCGGCACTCTTCGGTACCGACTGGTGTGGTGCGCTGCCCCGCACCGCGACGGCCCCCGCCCACGCGCCGAGCGAGGCCGAGCTGCTGCGGGAGTGCGCCGCGCGGGGCTGGACGGTGGTGCTGACCGGGCCCGGCCCTGCCGGGGCGCCGGCACTCGCCGTGACCGCCCCGGGCGGCGACCCCGTCCGTGCCGCCCTCGACCTGGTGGACGGCGCCCCGTCGCACGCCGTGTTCGTCGCCGGGAGCGTGGCCGAGGTGCTGGCGGCCCGCCGGGCCGCCGTGACCTGCGTCGCGCTGGAGACCGGTGGCGCGACCGGTCCTGAGCTGAGGGCGGCCGGCGCGGCCGAGGTGCACCGCGACACCGCCGCCCTGTTGCACGTGCTGGACGACAGCCTGCTGGCCCGACCCAGGGCCTTCGGCGGCTGCCGACCGACGGCTCCCGCCGTACCGGCCGGCCGGAGCGGTTAACGCACACCCGAACCGGGCAACCGCCCGGATGAGAACGACGTCACCGGACGGGTCGGAGGTGACCGAGATGGACGGACCCGCGTTGAGCGGCCGGGAACGGCGGCTCCTGGAGGAGATCGAGTCCGATCTGCGCCAGGACACGCGCCTGGATCGGCGGTTGAGCACGATGGGGGCCAAGCAGCCGAGCCGGGCCCGGCTGGTGCTGCGCCGCCTGGCGCGGGCGCTGCCGCCGGGTGTGGTGATGACCGCGCTGGTGATGTGCGCGATCTGCCTCAGCGTCGGCGTGCGCACCCCGACCGCGCCGGTCCTGACCGCCGTCGCGCTGGTCTGGGCGGTCAGCGTGGGTGTCGCGGTCGGGGTGGCGGCCCTGCTGCGCCGTCGCCGTCCGCGGCCCCCGCTGGATGCGGAGGGCACGGACCTCCTCGGCGGCGGAGGCCGTGACCGGGGCGAACGCGGTGAACACGGGGAACGCCGCCCGTGGGACCAACCGGAGGCGTGAGTGCCATGACGACCGACCTGTGGGAGTACCGTCCGGGCTCCCACCATGCCGCCGATCTGAACCTGGTCGGCTACGAGGTGGAGGCGACGGACGGCCCGCTCGGCCGGGTCGAGCAGGACGCCGGTGACCACCTGCTGGTCGACGCCGGGCCGTGGGTGCAGGGCACCCGACTGCTGGTCCCGGTGGGGCTGGTGGCCCGGATCGACCACCTGGAGCTGGTGCTCCACCTGGACTGCCCGCGCGCCCGCGTCCGCTCCGCCCCACCGCCCGCCGCCGTCGAGCTCACCACGGGCGACCTGACCGCGCACGGGCGCACGGCACTCGACCGGCACTTCGCGGGGCACGACCACCTGGTGGGGCACGACCACCCGGGGTGAGCGCCGATGCCGCTGGTGGCCCTGACCGGCCGCACGGTCGCCTTCCTGGTCGCGCCGAAGGGCGTCGAGCAGATCGAACTGACCTCGCCCTGGCAGGCGGTGGCCGAGGCGGGCGGCACGCCGCGGCTGCTCTCCACCCGGCCCGGGCGGGTACAGGCGTTCAAGCACCTGGACCGCGCCGACACCTTTGCGGTGGACGACGTCGTCGGTGAGACGGACGCCGACCGCTACGACGCCCTCGTCCTGCCGGGTGGCGTCGCCAACCCCGACCACCTCCGGGCGGACCCGGCCGCGGTGGCCTTCGTCCGCGCCTGCTGCACCTCCGGCCGCCCGGTCGCCGTGATCTGCCACGGTCCGTGGACGCTGGTGGAGGCGGACGCGGTGCGCGGACGGACGCTGACCTCCTGGCCGAGTATCCGCACCGACCTGGTCAACGCGGGCGCCCACTGGGTGGACGAGGAGGTGCACATCTGCCGCGACGGCCCGGGCGTCCTGATTTCCAGCCGCAAGCCGGCCGATCTCCCCGTCTTCAACGACACCCTGGTCACGGAGTTCGCACACGCGCCGCGGCTGAAGACCCGCCCGCCCTGGCCCACGGCGCACGCGCCCGCACCCTCACGCCACGTCCCCGGGTCGGCCTAGCCGAGCGGTGAGCAGCGTCAGAAGGCCTTCGAAAGGCCGGTCCGGTCCCCGCGCGGCATCAGTCCCCGCGCAGCCGGACGAAGGTCGCCGTCGGTGGCCGGCCGGTGACCGTCACCTCGGCCCGAAGCGGCGCCGCGAGCGGACGGAGCGTCCCGTGGTCCGGATCGCGTACGGCTGCGCCGAGCCGCCCCTGCGCCGCCTCCGCGACCTGCCGGGCCTGGAGCGGCGTCAGCTGCGGGGTCGAGAGCAGCACCCGGCCGTCGGCCAGCTCCAGGATCAGCGCCCGCGGCCGGGCGGCCGTCCCGACCACGGCGCGGACGGCCGCGTCGAGGGTGTCGCCCCGCCGGTACTTGACCCAGACCTGGCCGGCGCCGCGTGGCCGGTAGGCGGAGCCGGCGGCCTTGCAGACCAGCCCCTCCACCCCGGTGTCGGCCAGCTGTTCCATCCAGGCCAGCGCCTCGGCCCGGTCGGTGGTGGCCATCACCGGCTGGACCGGCGGCGGCACGTCGGCGAGGGCGGCGAGCAGCAGCCGGCGCCGGTCGGTGAGCGGCAGCCGCCGGACGTCCCGCCCGGGCAGCGCCAGCACGTCGAAGGCGATCAGCCCGAGCGCGGTGTCGTCGGCGGCCCGGGCCTGCCGGGTGCGCAGCAGCTCCTCGAACGCGAACCGGCCGCCGCGCCAGGCGACCAGCTCCGCGTCCAGCACCAGCCCGGCCGGCAGCCGCGCGACGGCGGCGGCGATCGGCGGGAACTCGGCGGCGAGATCCCGCCCGGAGCGTGACTGGAGGTAGGGGGGCCGCTCCCCGCGCGCGAAGGCCACGCAGCGGAAGCCGTCCAACTTGAGCTCGTACAGCACGCCCGAGCCGCCCAGCCCGTCCGGCGGCGGGACGGCGGCAACGGCGGCCGGGCGCATCACCTCGACGGGCGGGTCCAGTATCAGGGGCGAGCGGGCGGACGCGGGGGCCGGGGCTGCGGGTGGAGGCGGTATCGGCGCCGGGAGGGGGCGGGCCCGGTCCGCGTCCAGCAGCGGGGCGAACAGATCACCGGACTCCGCCAGCCGCCCCGGGACTTCGGCGATCGTGAAGACCAGCTCCTCCGCCGAGCGGGCCCGCTCCAGCTCCGCCCAGGAGAGCGGCGTGGACACCGTCGGCCGGGCGCGCGCCCGCAGGGTGTAGGGCGCGGCGGTGGTCTTCTTGGCGGAGTTCTGCGACCAGTCCACCAGCACCCGCCCGGTGCGCCGCGCCTTCGCCATGGTGTGCACGACCAGGTCCGGGTGCGCCACCTCCAGCGAGGCCGCGAGCGCCTTGGCGTAGGCGGAGACCCGGGTGCTCGGCGTCGGCTCCAGCGGCACCAGCAGGTGCAGCCCCTTGGAACCGGAGGTCTTCACCCAGCAGTCGAGCCCGTCCGCCGCCAGCCGCTCGCGGAGCAGGACGGCCACCGTCCGGCAGGTCAGCACGGACGCGCCCTCGCCCGGGTCGAGGTCCAGCACCAGCCGGTCCGCCAGCGCGGGCGCGGCGGCGTGCCATTGCGGCACGTGCAGCTCCAGGCAGCCCAGGTTGGCCGCCCAGAGCAGCGCCGCGCCGTCGTCCAGCACCACCTGCCGGAGGTCCCCGCTGCTGCTCGGCACCTCCACGGTGCGCACCCAGCGGGGTGTTCCGGCGGGCGGGTTCTTGGCGATGAAGACCTCGCCGTCCACCCCGTCCGGGCAGCGCAGGAACGAGACCGGACGGTCGCGCAGGTGCGGCAGCAGCGCGGTGTGCACGGCCGCGTAGTAGCGCAGCACGTCACCCTTGAGCGTGCCGGTGTCCGGGTAGTACACCTTGTCCAGGTGCGAGAGGGCGAGCGTGCGCCCGTCCACCACCATCTGCGGCATGGCCGCCTCCGAGCTGCGCCGGGCCGTCGCGCCTGTTCGCGGGGCCCGCCCAGCCAGTCTGCCCGCCTGCCCGGCCCTGCGCCCTCCCGGCCGCGCGGCGACCCGGCCTCCCGGCCTCCCGGCCTCCCGGCAGCGCGGCCGTGCGCCCGCCGGGCGTGCGTCGGCCCGTGTGTGCCGGGGCATCGGGGGCTCAGCCGGCCGGGGGGCGCGGTGCGCCCGGGTAGGTGCCGAAGTACCAGCGGTTGCCCTCCGGGTCGGCGGCCGCGAAGTCCCGCGAGCCGTAGTCGGTCTCGTACGGCTCCGTCGTGATCCGGGCCCCGGCGGCGACGGCGCGCGCGTGCACCGCGTCCGGGTCCGCCGTGACCACGTACGCCGTGAAACCGCCGGGCCGCCCCGGCCAGGGCTCGGCGCCCTCGGGGTCGGGCCGGTCCGAGCCGAGCATCACGCCGCCGCCCTCCGGCCAGGCCAGTTCGGCGTGCGCGACGAGGTCGCCCTCGCCGTGGACGACCACCTCCTGGAAGCCGAAGGCGTCCACCAGGAAGGTGATCAGGGCCCGGGCGTCACGGGCTCGCAGGCTGGGCCAGACCTGCGGGGCGGGAGTCTTGGTGTCCATGGCGGCAGTCCTCCTCGGAACGGCTGTGGCGAACCCGGAGCGGTTGTCACAGCCCCCACTCTGGCGCCGCCGCACCCGCCCCGCCTTGGACGTTTCGGAACTTCGCCGCGTCCGGCCCCTCCTCCGCCAGCCACACGCTCGGCGCACAGCCGGCCAGTGCGCGGAACTCACGGGCCAGATGGGCCTGGTCGAAGTAGCCGCAGCGCGCGGCCAGCTCCGCCAGCCGGGGCACCGGCCCGGGCGCGCCGAGCAGCCGCCGGGCGCGGTCGAACCGGATCACCCGGGCGGCGGCCTTCGGGGTCAGCCCGGTCTCGCGGCGGAACCGGTCCTGCAGGTGCCGGCTGCTCCACCCGGTCTCCCGGGCCAGTGCCGAGACCGGCAGCGCCCCGCCGCTGCGCCGCAGTGCCTGCCAGGCCCAGGCGACCTCGGGCGGGACCTGCCCGGAGGGGCGCGCGGCCCGCAGCAGTGCGCCGTCGAGGGCGGCGAACCGTTCCGGCCAGCCGTCGGCCTGCTGGAGTGCCTCCTGGAGCAGCGCGCTGGCCCGTCCGAGTACCGCCTCGGCGGGGAGGTCCACCCCGGCGAGCTCGCAGGCCGGCAAGCCGAACAGCGCCCGGGCGGCCAGCGGGTGCACGGCGATCTGGACGCCGGACTGCCGGCCGTCGTGGGTGATCAGCGCGGGGGAGGTGTGCAGGCCGCCCAGCAGCGTCGCGTAGCTGTCGGCCGGCTGGGCCCGGTCCGGGTGCCCGGCGACGGTGAGCGGCTCGTCCAGGGTGAGGATGAACGTGAGGTACGGCGACGGCAGCCCGCGGTGCACGGCGGGCGCGATGCCGCGTTGGCGGTAGCCGGAGTACCAGGCGACGTACGGCCGCAGAGCCGTGGCGGGCCGGCTCCGGACGGCTTCGTCGACCGTGTCGGCGAGTTCCTGCGTCACCTCCCCAGTATCGGCTGCCCGGGGCGGCGGCGGCCCGGCGTTCCCGTCTCCTTGCGGGCTCGCGGGCGGCGAAGGTGTTGCTTATGGTGATCGCACCGGAACACCCGGTATTCGGGGGCGGACCTGACAAGGAGTCCCAGTGACCACTGCCCGAGACATCATGCACACCGGTGCCCAGTGCATCCGCGCCGACCAGACGATGGCCGAAGCCGCCATGATGATGCGCGACATGAACGTCGGCGCTCTCCCGATCTGCGGTGACGACCAGAAGTTGAAGGGCATCATCACCGACCGCGACATCGTCGTGCGATGTATCGCCGAGGGCAAGGACCCGGCCGGCATGATGGCCATGGACATGGCCGGCCATCTGCACTGCGTCCGTGCGGAGGACAGCATGGACACGGTGCTGAAGAAGATGGAGCAGCACCAGATCCGCCGCATCCCGGTCATCGACGGCGAACGGCTGGTCGGCATGATCAGCGAGGCCGACCTGGCCATGGGCCACCGCAACGGCCAGCGCCTGACGGACCAGCAGATCATCGAGTTCATGGACAGCGTGTACATGATGCGGTGACCGGCAGGGCCCGGTGGGAGTGCCCTCGCGCCGATGTGCGCGAGGGCACTCGCCGTTTTCCGGCTCCGCGTGCCGGCGGGCGTTCTGCCCTCGCCTCGGCCCGTCTCGGTCTGCATCTCGACCTGCGGCTCGGCCCGCGTCTCGACATGAGTCTCGGTATACGAGAGCAATGTTCTTGCTATTCGGGATACGGGCATAATTCTCGTCATGGGGAAGACATACGAGAAGATCGACGGCCGCCTGCGGGAGTTCATAGAGCGCCAGCCCGTCTACTTCGTCGCCACCGCGCCGCTCGCCGCCGACGGGCATGTCAACGTCTCGCCCAAGGGGCGGTCGGGAACGCTCGCCGTGATCGACGAACTCACCGTCGCGTACCTGGACTTCGGCGGTTCGACGGCCGAGACCATCGCCCACCTCCGGGAGAACGGGCGGATCACCCTGATGTGGTGCGCCTTTGACGGTCCGCCGACCGTGGTGCGCGTCCACGGGCTGGGCGAGGCGGTGTTCCGGGACGACGCCAGGTTCGCCGGGCTGCTGGGGCACTTCGACCCCGGGGCGGACGGCTCCGCGCTGCGGGCGATCGTCCTGGTGAAGGCCGACCGGGTGAGCGACTCCTGCGGGTTCGCGGTGCCGTTGATGGAGTACCGCTCGGACCGGGACCTGCATGTGCAGTACTTCGACCGCAAGTCGGAGGAGGAGTTCAACACCTACTGCGAGGGCAAGCAGTACGTCGGTACCAGCATCGACGGCCTGCCCGCCCTTCCGCTGCCGCTCCCGCCCCGTCCGGAACAGCCGGTCGGGCCCGCGGTCTGACGCCGCGCGGGCCCGGTCGGCGTCAGGCCGCGGGCCGTGTCCGTTCGCGGTAGAGGTCGCGCAGGAGGGCGATCTCGGCGCCGTGGTGGAGCAGTTCCTGGTTGACCCACCAGACCGTCTCGCGGAACGGGTCCTCCGGGTCGCTGCCGTAGGGGTAGGCACTGTGGCCGATGGTGTCGAGCGCCTTGTCATCGGCGTCGACCAGGACCGACCGCCAGGCGTCGGCGGCCGCGTCGAAGGCCGCGAGCGCGGTTGCCGCGTCGCCGGCCACCGGGTGGTCGTCGCGGGTCAGCGCGCGGCTGCCACCGGTGTGGTCGGCCCGGAGGGCGAGCATCTCGGTGAGGTGGCTGAGCCTCCAGGCCAGGGTGGTGAAGGGCGGGGGCACCGGGTGCGGGGCGGGCGCGGTATCGCGGCCCCAGCCGCCCTTGCCGACGAGCAGGGTCGCGCGGGCCCCGGGGCCGTCGGTGTGGCGGCGGACCGACCAGCAGTCGGGGACCGGCTCCCACAGGTACTCGTCGTCCGTCATCGCGCCGACCGGGACGTCGGTGCCGTTGCCGCTGTTCACGACCGGGCCGGCCAGGCGGTCGGCGAGACGCCGGCGGGCGAAGTCGTACTGCTGCAGCAGGGGGATCATGCGTGGCGGCATCGTCATCGGGCGCTCCCAGGGTGGACGCTGATCGGCTCCGGGCCGGGGCCGGCGATTCCGGGACCCGCCCGCACCCTGCCACAGCAACCGCCCCACCGCGACGGGTTTTTGACCCGGCGCCAGCGCCTGCCCGCCCGGGGGTCCCGGAAACGCACGACGCCGCTGTACCGGACCGGTGGTGTGATCGGTCGGGTGCAGCGGCGTTGTCGTGGGGTGGCCGGGGTGGGCCGGGTGTTGCT